>CAKKOY010000074.1 GCA_919592095.1 Ralstonia syzygii subsp. syzygii
GCTCAACCGCATGGCTGCGCTTGCCCGCCCGCAGTCCGTCCGCGTCGACTGAATTACGCCTCACAGGGATGGCTTCGACTTCAAAGTCGATTTATGCAACAACGCCCCTCGATCCGTCGATCCGTCGATCCGTCGATCCGTCGATCCGTCGATCCGTCGATCCGTCGATCCGTCGATCCGTCGATCCGTCGATCCGTCGATCCGTCGATCAGTGCGACAGTATCTTCGACAGGAACTGCTTGGCGCGGTCGGAACGGTTGTCGATGTTGCCGAAGAACTCTTCCTTCTCGCAGTCCTCGACGATGCGGCCCTGATCCATGAAGATCACGCGGTTGGCGACCTTGCGGGCGAAACCCATTTCGTGGGTCACGCACATCATGGTCATGCCTTCCTTGGCCAGTTCCACCATCACGTCCAGCACTTCGTTGACCATTTCCGGATCCAGCGCGGAGGTCGGCTCGTCGAACAGCATGCAGATCGGATCCATCGACAGCGCGCGGGCGATCGCCACGCGCTGCTGCTGGCCGCCCGACAGTTGGCCCGGGAACTTGGCTGCCTGCGACTTCAGGCCCACGCGCTCCAGATACTTCAGGCCCTTGGCCATCGCCTCGTCCTTGGAGCGGCCCAGCACCTTCTGCTGCGCGATCGTCAGGTTCTCGGTAATGGACAGGTGCGGGAACAGCTCGAAGTTCTGGAACACCATGCCCACGCGCGAACGCAGCTTCGGCAGGTTGGTGCCCTTGGCGCCGACCGAGGTGCCGTCGACCAGGATCTCGCCCTTCTGGAACGGCTCCAGCGCGTTGACGGTCTTGATGAGCGTGGACTTGCCCGAACCCGACGGGCCGCACACCACCACCACCTCGCTCTTCTTCACGCTGGTGGTGCAATCGGTCAGCACCTGGAAGTTGCCGTACCACTTGGAAACGTTCTTGATCTCGATCATTGGGTCACCTTCTTCTGAAGCCGCTTCACCAGCACGGAGGCGCCGAAGCAGATCACGAAATAGATAAGGCCGGCAAACAGCAGCAGTTCGACGATGCGGCCGTCGCGCTCACCGATGTTGTAGGCCTGCGTAAAGAAATCCGACAGCGCGCTCACGTACACCAGCGACGTATCCTGGAACAGGATGATGGCCTGCGTGAGCAGCAGCGGAATCATGTTGCGGAAGGCCTGCGGCAGGATCACCAGGCGCATGGCCTGACCGTACGTCATGCCCAGCGCGTACGACGCGAACATCTGCCCGCGCGACACGCTCTGGATACCGGCGCGGATGATCTCCGAGTAGTACGCCGCCTCGAACAGCGCAAAAGCGACCAGCGCGGACGTCATGCGCATGTCGGTGGCCAGCGACAGGTTGAAAATCTTCTGCAGCACCTGCGGCACGATCAGGAAGAACCACAACAGCACCATCACCAGCGGGATGGAGCGGAAGAGGTTGACGTAGCCCTGCCCGAACAGCTGCAGCGACCGGATGCCCGACAGGCGCATCATCGCCAGCAGCGTACCCCAGACGATGCCGACCAGGATGGCCGTGACCGTGATCTCGAGCGACAGAACCATGCCTTCGCCGAGCACGCGCAGGTTGTCGGCGTTGATGGATGTGAAATCGAATTGATAAGCCATGAATATCCTCGCGTGCCGGCTTACTTGCCGCCGATGAAGCCAGGCAGCCGGGTACGTGCTTCAACCCAGCGCATGATTGCCATCACGGTCAGGTTGATCAGCATGTACATCAGCGTCACGGCGATGAACGACTCGTAGGGCTGCGCGGTGTAGTCCACCAGTTGGCGCCCCTGCGCCGCGAGTTCCAGCAGACCGATGGTCGACGCCACCGCGGAGTTCTTGAAGATGTTCAGGAACTCGGAGGTGAGCGGCGCCACGATGATGCGGAACGCCATCGGCAGCATGACGTGGCGGTATGTCTGCGCCAGCGTGAAGCCCATCGCCAGGCCGGCGTTGCGCTGGCCGCGCGGCAGTGAGTTGATGCCCGAGCGCACCTGTTCGCACACCCGCGCAGCGGTAAAGGTACCGAGGCACAGCATCGCGCACAGGAAAATCGCGGTGGCGGGGTTCATCTGCTTGATGTAGTCGCCGCCCGGCACCAGTTCCGGCATGACGAAATACCAGATGAACAGCTGCACGATCAGCGGGATGTTGCGGAACAGCTCCACGTAGGCCGTGGCGAGGCCCGACAACAGCTTGTTGGGCACGGTGCGCAGCACGCCCAGCACGGAGCCGAAGATGAGCGCGATGATCCAGGAGGAGAGACCGAGCGCGATCGTGGTCTTCAACCCCGAAAGCAGCCAGTCGAGATAGGTCTGATTCTGGGCGGCTTCCGTGAAGAAGACACCCCAGTTCCAGTGGTAATTCATGAAGTTCCCCAAAAGAAACGGAAGGGAGAGGACCTGTTAGCCGGCCTTTGCCTTCCGTTTCGATGATGCTTAGAATTGCTCCTGAGGGAGCCGATCAGTCAAGCGCCTTGTCGTTCGGGCTCTTGATGAGCGCCTTCATGTCGTCCGACAGCGGGAAGTCCAGGTTCAGGCCCTTGGGCGGCACCGCCTGCTCGAACCACTTCTTGTATTCGGCGTTGATCGAACCGTCCTTCATCATGCCGGTGATGGTCTTGTCGGCCAGCGTCTTGAACGGAGCATCATCCTTGCGCACCATGCAGCCGTAGGCTTCGCGCGACTGCGGCTTGCCCACGACGATCCAGTCGGCCGTGGTTTTCGCCTTGGCGCGCTCGCCGTACAGCAGGGCGTCGTCCATCATGAAGGCGACGGCGCGGCCCGACTCCAGCGTCAGGAACGACTGGCCGTGATCCTTGGTGCTGATGATGTTCATGCCCAGCTGCTTGTCGTCGTTCATCTTGCGCAGCAGGCGCTCGGACGTGGTGCCCGCGGTGGTCACGACGTTCTTGCCCTTCAGGTCAGCCCAGTCCTTGATCCCGGAATCCTTCCTCACCATCATGCGCGTGCCGATGATGAAGATGGTGTTGGTAAACGACGCCTGTTTCTGGCGCTCGAGGTTGTTGGTGGTGGAACCGCACTCGAGATCGATCGTGCCGTTCTGCAGCAGCGTGATGCGGTTCTGCGACGTGACCGGGATCTCCTTGACCTGCAGATCCTTCAGCTTGAGCTGGTCCTTCACGGCCTCGACGATCTTGGTAGCGATATCGTACGAGTAGCCGATCGTCCGGACCCCGCCGACGTTGTAGCTGAACGGAATCGACGAATCGCGCACGCCCAGCGTAATGGTGCCGGTGTCCTTGATCTTCTTCAGCGTACCAGTCAGTTCCTGCGCGTGCGCAGCGCTGCTCAACACACCAACGGCTGCAAGCACGGTTGCAAGCTTGGCGAGGTTCATGAAAGTCTCCTTTTGACCATGAAAGAGAAAATCGGAATGTAGCAAAAAGCAATTGGCGGCAATATCGGTATTGCCACTAACGCGTTGAATCCAACGGGATTTTCCCTTTCGAATGTCTTGCGCGGGCCGGTTATTCCAGCCCCCCGGATTCTTACGTTGCGCTTTCCGGCAATTCGGAAAATCACGCACGGCATCCGTGGCCGGAATCACCACGCACGCCGCGCGCGCAGGCGCGACCGACGACGCAGCGATGGCCGTTCAAGACAATTCAAAGCAGGGGAAAAAAGCCCGCCCGATGTACGCTCTCTGGCGCTTGCACCAAGCCCGACTTGAGGAGGGGAGTGAAAGGCAACGCGGTTGCATTGCCCTTCGCATGGTGCGGTGCCCCCGGAACGAGATGGTTCACTCCATGGACACCGGCTTACTTTCTTCAACCGTCGCGCATGGCCGCCTGATCGGCGGCGACGCGATAGACCGAAGCGATACCCTGATGAGGCATCGCGCCGGTATTGACCGACGCGTCGCCGATCAGGGGTACAGGCCGCGCTCTTGGCGCGCCTGCAGAATCCGCGTACAGGCGATGATGAATGCCGCCGTCCGCAGAGTTACCTTGTTGTCCTGGGCCACCTGCCAGATGGCGCGGAAAGCATCTTGCATGATCCGTACCAGGCGCTGGTTGATCTCGTCTTCGGTCCAGAAAAAGCTCGAGAAATCCTGCACCCACTCGAAATAACTCACCGTAACACCACCGGCATTGGCGATCACATCCGGGCAGACCAGGATGCCGCGCTCACGCAGGATGTCGTCCGCCTCGGGCGTGGTGGGGCCGTTTGCACCTTCAACGACAATTTTCGCACCAATATTGGGCGCGTTCTTGCCGGTGATCTGGCCTTCCAGCGCGGCCGGGATCAGGAACTCGCATTCCAGCGCCCAGAAATCGTCCGCCGACAGGGTCTCGGCCTTGAAGCCGGCGACGCTGCCGTTGTGGTCCACGTGCTGGATCAGCGCGTCGACGTCCAGGCCCGCGCCGTTGAACACAATGCCCTTGTGGTCCTGCACCGCGATCACCTTGGCGCCGGCATCATGGAACAGCTTGGCGGCCACGCTGCCGACGTTGCCGAAGCCTTGCACCACAATGCGCGCACCCTTGATGTCGATGCCCAGATTGCGTGCAGCCTCGCTGCCGACCACGAACACGCCGCGGCCGGTCGCCTCGCGACGGCCCAGGCTGCCGCCCAGCGCGATCGGCTTGCCGGTCACCACGCCGGTGGCGGTGGAACCTTCGTTCATGGAATACGTATCCATCATCCACGCCATGATCTGCGCGTGGGTGTTCACGTCCGGCGCCGGGATGTCCTTGTTCGGGCCGATGATGATGCCGATCTCGCTGGTGTAGCGGCGGGTCAGGCGTTCCAGTTCACCCGACGACAGCTTGCGCGGATCGACGCGGATGCCACCCTTGGCACCGCCGTACGGCACGTTGACGGCTGCGTTCTTGACCGACATCCAGGCCGACAGCGCCATCACTTCCGACAGCGTCACGTCCTGGTGGAAGCGCACCCCACCCTTGCCCGGGCCGCGCGACGTGTTGTGCTGCACGCGATAGCCCTCGAAGTGGGCGATGCGGCCATCATCCATCTGGATGGGCACGTCGACGATCAGGGCGCGCTTGGGACGCTTCAGGGTTTCGACCCAGCGTGCCAGCGAGCCGAGATAGGGGGTGACCCGATCGACCTGCTGCAGGTAGATGCCCCACGGACCGAGGTTGTCGGCCGGGAGGTAGGACGGAATGGCGTGCTGGAGCGTCGACGGAGATGCGACATTAGACATGGCTGTCTTCCTTTGGAGCCTAGGTAAAGCTCGTGAGTGCCTATAAAGTGCCCGCCAGCTTAGGGGAGGCCCCTGAACGAAATCCAATGCTGTTTTTACATCGGGTTATGCAGGTCACGCATAACCCGGCATGACCCCGATCCGGCCCTCACGCCAACAGCGCGGCCCACAGCATGTCGATCAGCTCGCGCTTGCGCTTGGACTGCTGGTACCGCCGGTCGGGCGCGCCGCTCTGCGGATGCTCGCGGTACAGCCGGATCTCCATTTCGATCGACAGGGTGCCGCCGCCCTTGCCTTCGGCGCGGACCAGCCGTCCGGCCGCCACATCGTCCCGTACCGCGCTCTCGGGCAGGAAAGCGACGCCATGCCCCGCCAGCGCCATCACCTTGAGCGCCTCGGCCATGTCGGTCTCGTAGCACTTGTCGAGCAGCGGCGCCACCGGCGAGTTCTCCAGCAACACATCGACCATGCGCCCGAGGAAGGCGTTGGGCGTATAGCTGAGATAAGCGATCGGCTTGCGCGCGGTGGGCGTCAGCTTGTAGACCGGGCGGCCGCCCGCATCGGGCTTGCTGAACGGCGACAGCCGCTCGGTGCCGAGCACCAGCATGTCGTAGCGTGTCGGGTCGAGCTGGATCATCTGGCGCGCGTGATGGTAGACCATGACCAGATCGCAGCCGCCGTCCACCAGCGTCATCACCGCGTCGTGCACGTTGAGCGCGCGCAGCCGGCACTGCAGCTTGCCGATCTTCTCCTCGACCTTGGCCAGCCAGCCCGGGAAGAATGTCAGCGACAGGGTATGCGGCACCGCAAAATCGATGGTCGATGCGCTGGCCGGGCGCTGCCCGAGCATCAGGGCGCGCGTTTCGCTGACCTGCGCGAGCATCGCCAGCGCCTGTTCGTAGAAGACCTCGCCGGCGGGCGTCAGGCCCGTGGGATAGCTGGACCGGTCGATCAGCTCATTGCCCAGCCACGCTTCGAGCGATTGGATACGCCGCGAGAAAGCCGGCTGCGTGACGTGCCGCAGCTCGGCCGAACGCGAAAAGCTGCGCGTTTCCGCCAGGCTGATGAAATCTTCCAGCCATTTGAGTTCCATCGACTTGTGTCCCCTTCCCCGCAGTGTCGATGGCGCCCGTGGCCATCCGCTCGACTGGCGGACGCTCTCCCCGCACGGGCGCCTGCTGGAAGGGCATTTTAAGCGCTGGACGGGCTGGCGGTGTCAGGCGGCCTCGGACGGCCATCCCTCCGGCACGGCGCGGCCCTCGAACTGAACGGCCCGACGGCGGCGCGCTGCACGTGCCCTCGACGCGGAAAGGCCGGCGGCAGCCTCACGCCGCAGCCTCCTGCACGCGCTCGGGCTCGCGCGCCTGCATGCGCCACATCTGCGCGTAGCGGCCCTCGGCGCGCAGCAGCGACTCGTGCGTGCCGCGCTCGATGATGCGGCCGTGCTCCATCACCAGAATCTGGTGCGCGCCGACGATGGTCGAGAGCCGGTGCGCGATCACCAGCGTGGTGTGGTTCTGCGCCAGGCGCATCAGCTCTTCCTGGATGGCGTGCTCGGTCCGCGAATCGAGCGCCGAGGTGGCTTCGTCGAACACCAGGATGGGCGGGCGCTTGAGCAGCGTGCGGGCAATCGCCACGCGCTACTTCTCGCCGCCCGACAGCTTCAGCCCCCGCTCGCCGACCTGGGTGTCGTAGCCCTCGGGCAGCGATTCGACGAAGCCGTGGATCTGCGCGGCGCGGGCGGCCTCGATCACCTCGTCGCGCGTGGCATCGGGGCGGCCGTAGGCGATGTTGTAGTAGATGCTGTCGTTGAACAGCACGGTGTCTTGCGGGACGATGCCGATGGCGGCACGCACGCTGGCCTGGGTGACGTCGCGCACGTCCTGGCCATCGATCTGGATCGCGCCGGACGTGACATCGTAGAAGCGGAACACGAGGCGCGCGAGCGTCGACTTGCCGGAGCCGCTCTGCCCCACCACCGCCGTGGTCGTGCCGGCCGGGATGGCGAAATCGACGTCGAACAGGATCTGCCGGTTGGCCTCGTAGCCGAAATCGACGTGGGCGAAGCGGACCTCGCCGGCGCGCACGGCAAGCGGTTGCGCATCCGGCCTGTCGGCCACCTCCCGGTTCGTGCTCAGCAGCTTGAACATGCGATCCATGTCGGTGACCGCCTGCTTGAGCTCGCGGTAGATCACGCCCAGGAAGTTGAGCGGGATGTAGATCTGCAGCATCAGCGTGTTGACCAGCACCAGATCGCCCAGCGTCATGTGGCCGGCCATCACGCCCTGGGTGGCGCGGTACAGGATCAGGATCAGCGCGGCGGCCACGATGAACTGCTGCCCGAAGTTCAGCAGCGACAGCGAATGCTGCGAGCGGATGGCGGCGGCGCGGTATTTCTGCAGGTTCTCGTCGTAGCGGCGCGCCTCGTACTCTTCGTTGCCGAAGTACTTGACCGTCTCAAAGTTGAGCAGCGAATCGACCGCCTTCTGGTTGGCGCGCGAATAGAGCTCGTTCATCCTGCGGCGGTAGTGCGTGCGCCAGTTCGTCACCGTCACGGTGAAGACGATGTAACTGACCAGCGCGCAGAAGGCGATCAGCGCAAACCACACGTCGTACTTCACCATGAAATACGTGATGACCATCCCCACCTCCACCAGCGTCGGCAGGATGCTGTACAGCGAATACGAGATGAGCGACTGGATGCCGCGCGTGCCGCGTTCGATGTCGCGGCTCATGCCGCCGGTCTGGCGCTCGAGGTGAAAGCGCAGCGACAGCGCGTGCAGATGCCGGAACACCTGCAGCGCCAGCGTGCGCACCGAGCTATCCGTCACCTTGGCGAACAGCATCTCGCGCAGCTCCGAGAACAGCGAGGTCGACAGCCGCAGCAGTCCATAGCCGAGGATGATGCCGACCGGCACCACCAGCAGCGCGCGCGGGTCGGTGGGCGACACGTTCATCGCATCGATCAGCCGCTTCATCACGATCGGCACGCCCAGGTTGGCGACCTTGGCGGCGATCAGGAACGACAGCGCCAGCCCCACGCGCCACTTGTACGCCCACAGGTAGGGCAACAGGCTCCGGATGGTGCGCCAGTGGCCGCGCATGGACGCCCCGGCGTGAGGCGGTTCGGGGGGAGCGGCGTAGCGGCGCATGTGCGGTGCAAGAAAAACGCGGATTGTGTATTCTCCCACCGATCGCAGCCGCTCGCCTGGCTCCGCCCGGGTGGCAGCCGGATCGCCGATTGCTCCATTCCCGCCATGTCTCAGCCCGAACGCCCCACCGAAACCGTATCGCTGCCCGCCGGCAGGCAGCCCGCCGTCCGCGTCATGCCGATGCCCGCCGACGCCAATGTCCACGGCGACGTTTTCGGCGGCTGGATCATGGCGCAGGTGGACATCGCCGGGTCGATCCCGGCGGTGGTACGCGCCAACGGGCGCGTGGCCACGGTGGCGGTCAACTCCTTCGTCTTCAAGCAGCCGGTCTACGTGGGCGACCTGGTGAGCTTCTACGCCAGCGTGGTCAAGACCGGCCGCACCTCCATCACGGTGGACGTGGAAGTCTATGCGCAGCGCATGGGCAGCAACGGCCGCCACGAGACGGTCAAGGTGACCGAAGCCACCCTCACCTACGTCGCCACCGACGAAAGCCGCAAGCCGCGCGTGCTGCCGCAGCTCTGAACCGGCAACAGCCGACAAGACACCCGGCCAAGGCCGGGCTTTCTTTTGCGGGCGGATGCCCGATCAGTTGAACCTGGAGAAATCCGGGCGGCGCTTCTCGAAGAACGCCGTGAAGGCCTCGCGTGCTTCGGGTGCGCGCAGCATCCGGCCGAACTGCTCGCTCTCGACCGTCATGCGGACCGCGATCTGCGGTGCCGTCCCCTCCTTCATCAACCGCTTGGTGGCGCGCAGCGAGGCCGGCGGCAGGAACGTCAGCTTGCGCGCCTGGGCCCGGACGAACGCATCCAGTTCGGCCACCGGCAGCACGCGGTTGACCAGCCCCAGCTCGCGCGCCTCGCTGGCATCGAAGGGCTCGCCGAACAGCAGTTTCTCCGCGGCGCGGTGATAGCCCGCCAGCTGCGGCAACAGCAGGCTCGACGCGGCCTCGGGGCACAGCCCCAACTGCGCGAACGGCATCGACAGCCTGGCGGTCTCCGAGGCGTACACCAGGTCGCAGTGCAGCAGCATGGTGGTACCCACCCCCACCGCCGCGCCGCTCACCGCGGCAACCAGCGGCTTGGTCGCCGCGCTGATCGCCTGGAGGAACTGGTGCACGGGTGCATGCTCGTCCTTGGGCGGGTGCTTCATGAAGTCTTCGAGGTCGTTGCCGGCCGTGAAGACGCTCTCGTGCCCGGCCAGCACGATCACACGCACGGCGGCGTCGGTCTCGGCGGACACCAGCGCATCCGCCAGCGTCTGGTACATCGCGGCGGTGATGGCGTTCTTCTTGTCCAGGCGGTCAAAGGTCAGCGTCAGGATACCGTCTGCGGTCTCGGTACGAATCGACATGCATGCTCCAGGAAGAAGGCCCGCGCCCCGGTCAGACCGGCACGGGCGGGTCGGATCGATCGCTGACGGGCACCACGCCGGCCCCAACGGGCGCAGTCGCTCGTTACGCGGCGATCCTCGCTTCGGTATGCGCAGGCATGTGGCACCTGCCTGCGCCATCCAGCATCGCGAGACAGGAATGCCCCGCCGGAGAGACCCGACGCTGCCCTCCCCCCCGCGTCAGGTCAGACACGCTCGAAAATACCCGCTGCGCCCATGCCGGTGCCGACGCACATCGTCACCATGCCGTACTTCAGGTTGCGGCGGCGCAGGCCGTGCACGACCGTGGCCGCGCGGATCGCACCGGTCGCGCCCAGCGGGTGGCCCAGCGCGATCGCGCCGCCCAGCGGGTTGACCTTGCCGGTGTCCAGGCCCAGGTCCTGGATCACCGCCAGCGACTGCGCGGCGAACGCTTCGTTCAGCTCGACCCAGTCAATCTGATCCTGCGTCAGGCCGCCGGCCTTCAGCGCCGCCGGAATCGCTTCCTTCGGGCCGATGCCCATGATCTCCGGCGGCACGCCGCGCACCGCGAACGACACGAAGCGCGCCAGCGGGGTCAGGTTGAACTGCTTGAGGATCTTCTCCGACACCAGGATCAGCGCGCCCGAACCATCCGAGGTCTGCGAGCTGTTGCCGGCCGTCACGCTGCCCTTATTGGCAAACACCGCGCGCAGCTTGGCCAGGCCCTCGAGCGACGTGTCGGCGCGCGGGCCTTCATCGAGCGACAGCGTGCGCGTCTTCAGATCGATCGCGCCGGTGCCCAGGTTCGGGAATTTCTCGAGGATCTCGATCGGGGTGATCTCGTCCTTGAACTCGCCGGCCTGCTGTGCGGCGAGCGCCTTCTGGTGCGAAGCGAGCGAGAACGCATCCTGCGCCTCGCGCGTGATCTTCCATTGCTGGGCGACGCGCTCGGCGGTCAGGCCCATGCCGTAGGCGATGCCGATGTTCTCGTCGCGCGTGAAGATGTCCGGCGACATCGACGGCGAATTGCCCATCATCGGCACCATGCTCATCGACTCGACACCGGCCGCGATCATCACATCAGATTCCCCCACGCGGATGCGGTCGGCGGCCATGGCCACGGCGGTCAGGCCCGAGGCGCAGAAGCGGTTGACGGTCACGCCACCCACGGTGTTGGGCAGCCCCGCCAGCAGCGCACCGATGCGCGCCACGTTCAGGCCCTGCTGCGCTTCGGGAATCGCGCAGCCGACGATGGCGTCTTCGATCAGCTTCGGGTCCAGGTCCGGCACCTGGGCCACCGCGCTCTTGAGCACGGTCGCCAGCAGATCGTCCGGACGCAGGTTCTTGAACAAGCCCTTGGGCGCCTTGCCGATCGGGGAGCGGGTGGCGGCGACGATGTAGGCGTCTTGCAGTTGCTTGGTCATGGTGAAACTCCTGTTCTCTGTCGTCGCGCCAATCAGTTACGCACCGGCTTGCCGGTCTGCAGCATGCCCATGATGCGTTCCTGGGTCTTGGAGGTACCGAGCAGGTCGACGAAGGCTTTGCGCTCCAGCGCCAGCAGCCAGTCTTCGTCCACCAGCGCGCCGGCTTCCACGTCGCCGCCGCACACGGCCTCGGCGATGCGCGAGGCGATCGTGAAGTCGTGCTGCGAGATGAAGCCGCCGTCGCGCATGTTCACCAGCGAGGCCTTGATAGTCGCGATGCCCGAACGGCCCGCCACCGGGATGCCCACCGGACGCAGCGGCGCACGGTAGCCGGCGTCGGCCAGCGCGCGCACTTCATTGCGCGCCACATGCAGCAGCTCGTGCACGTTGAAGACGATGGTGTCGGACGGCAACAGGTAGCCAAGCTTCTGCGCGTCCAGCGCCGAGCTCGAGACCTTGGCCATGGCCGCGGACTGGAAGCGGCTGGTCAGGAACGGCAGCAGATTGATGCTGCCCGCTGCCTCCGCCGCCCGCGCGGCGGCCAGCGCGGCTTCCTTCAGGCCGCCGCGGGCCGGCACCAGGCCCACGCCCACTTCCACCAGGCCGATGTAGGTCTCGAAGGCCGCCACGCGCTTGGCGGAGTGCAGCAGCAGCTCGCAGCCGCCGCCCAGCGCGATACCCGAGGCCGCCGAGACGACCGGCACGTTGGCGTACTTCACGCGCATCATGCCGTCTTGGAATTTTTTGACGAACGGCTCGATGCCCTTGGCGCCGCCCATCATGAAGGCCGGCATGGCTTCTTCCAGGTTGGCGCCCGCCGAGAACGGGCCACCCGGCGTGCCCAGCTTGAGCGAGGCCGGCTGCCACACCACCAGGCCCTTGTAGCCGGCTTCGGCCAGATCGATGGCACGCACGATGCCGTCGATCACGCTCGGGCCGATGGTGTTCATCTTGCTCTTGAACGAAATGACGAGCACATCGTCCTGGCCGGCGTGGTCGTCGACCCAGATGCGCACGGCATCGGTCTCTTCGATGGTCTTGCCGTAGGTGAGCGGGTCGACCGCGGTGGCACCCTGGATCGGCGCGCGGAACACCTGGCGGCCATAGACCGGCAGCGCGCTGCGCGACAGGAACGTGCCCTGCGATGCCGACCACGAACCCTGCACCGAATGCACGCCGCCGTTGTCGGCCACCGGGCCCGCGAACACCCACTGCGGCAGCGGCGCGTTCGACAGCGCCTTGCCCGCGTCGATGTCCGCCTTCACCCACTCGGCCACCTGCTTCCAGCCTGCCTGCTGCCAGTCTTCGAACGGACCGCTGTTCCAGCCGAAGCCCCAGCGGATCGCCAGGTCGACTTCCGCGGCGGAGTCGGCGATCTGTTCCAGGTATACGGCAATGTAGTGGAACACGTCGCGGAACACCGCCCACAGGAACTGCGCCTGCGGGTTGGTCGATTCGCGCAGCAGCTTCAGGCGCTCGGCCGGCGCCTTCTTCAGGATGCGCGCGACGATTTCGTCGGCCGTCTTGCCGCTCGGACCGTACTGGCCGCTCTGCGGATCCAGCACCTTGATGTCCTTGCCTTCCTTCTTGTAGAAGCCGGCGCCGGTCTTCTGGCCCAGGGCCCCCGCCTCCACCAGCGCGGCGAGCACGGGCGGCGTGGCGTAGACCGGAGCGAACGGATCGTCCTTCAGGTTGTCCTGCATCGTCTTGATGACGTGCGCCATGGTGTCCAGGCCCACCACGTCCGCCGTGCGGAACGTCGCCGACTTGGCGCGGCCCAGTTTCGAGCCGGTCAGGTCGTCCACCACGCCGAACGGGATGCCGTACTTGGCCGACTCCGCAAACACCGCCAGGATCGAGAAGATGCCGACCCGGTTGGCGATGAAGTTGGGCGTGTCCTTGGCGCGCACCACGCCCTTGCCGAGCGCGGAGGTCAGGAACGTTTCCAGCCTGTCGAGGATGTCGCCGCGCGTGTGGGCGGTCGGGATCAGCTCGACCAGGTGCATGTAGCGCGGCGGGTTGAAGAAGTGCACGCCGCAGAAGCGCGACTTCAGCTCGGCATCGAAACCGTCCGACAGCGCGGTGATCGACAGGCCCGAGGTGTTCGACGCAAAGATCGCGTGCGGCGCGATGTGCGGCGCGACCTTCTTGTACAGGTCGTGCTTCCAGTCCATGCGCTCGGCAATGGCCTCGATGACGAGGTCGCAGTCGCGCAGGCGCTCGATGTCGTCTTCGTAGTTGGCGACCTGGACCAGGGCGGCGTCATCTTTCACGCCCAGCGGCGCGGGCGACAGCTTCTTCAGGTGCTCGATCGCTTTCAGGACGACGCCATTCTTGGGGCCGTCCTTGGCGGGCAGGTCGAACAGCGTGACGGGAACCCTGGCGTTGACCAGGTGCGCGGCAATCTGCGCGCCCATCACGCCGGCGCCCAGCACGGCCACGCGCCGGACGATGAAGTTGGAGCGCGCGCCGGCCTGCGGCTGCGCCTGGGGGGTCGGGAGTTCGGTGCGGGTCATGGTGTCCTCGCGGGAAGAGGAAAGAGACGGGCGGGGCGACGCGGGTGCACGTCGCCCCGAGCGGGGGCCGGCCGTCAGAACAGCTCGGCTTCGAGTTCCATCAGCGGCTTGACGCCCGCGCGCGCGGCGCGGATCTGGTAAGCCGTCTCGGGCAGCAGCTTGGCGAAGTAGAAGCGCGCCGTCGCCAGCTTGGCCCTGTAGAAGGTGTCGCCGTTGCCCGCCTTCTCCAGCGCGAGCCTGGCCATGCGGGCCCAGAAGTAGGCAAACACCAGGTGGCCGACCACGCGCAGGTAGGGTACGGCAGCGGCACCGACTTCGTCCGGGTTGGCCATCGCCTTCATGCCGATTTCCATGGTCAGCTTCTGGACCTTGTCGCCGATGTCGGCCAGCGGGTTGATGAATTCCTGCATGGCTTCATTGGTGCCTTCGGCTTCGACGAAGTCCTGCACGATCTTGCCGAACTTCTTCATCTTGGCGCCCATGTCGCCCAGGATCTTGCGGCCCAGCAGATCCAGCGACTGCACGGTGTTCGTGCCTTCGTAGATCATGTTGATGCGGGCGTCGCGCACATACTGCTCCATACCCCATTCGGCGATGTAGCCGTGGCCGCCGAACACCTGCATGCCCTCGTTGGTGGCGGTGAAAGCGTTGTCGGTCAGGAAGGCCTTGATGACGGGGGTCAGCAGCGCGACGAGGTCGGCGGCATCCTTGCGCTGCGCTTCATCCGGGTGCGACAGCTCGCGGTCGATCTGCAGCGCGATCCAGTAAGCGAAGGCGCGGCCGCCCTCGGCATAGGCGCGCTGGGTCAGCAGCATGCGGCGCACATCCGGGTGCACGATGATGGGGTCGGCCGGCTTGTCCGGTGCCTTCGGGCCCGAGAGGCTGCGCATCTGCAGGCGCTCCTTAGCGTAGGCGGCCGAGTTCTGGTAGGCCACTTCCGTCAGGCCCAGACCCTGCATGCCGACGCCCAGGCGGGCCGCGTTCATCATCACGAACATGGCGTTCAGGCCCTTGTTCGGCTCGCCGACCATCCAGCCGCGCGCGCCATCCAGGTTGATCACGCAGGTGGCGTTGCCGTGGATGCCCATCTTGTGCTCGATGGAGCCGCACTTTGCGCCGTTGCGCTCGCCCGGGTTGCCGGCGGCATCGGGAATGAACTTCGGCACCACGAACAGCGAGATGCCCTTGGTGCCGGGCGGCGCATCCGGCAGGCGGGCCAGCACCAGGTGGATGATGTTCTCCGACAGGTCGTGCTCGCCCGCCGAGATGAAGATCTTCGTGCCGGTGATGGCGTACGCGCCGTCGGCCAGGGGCTCGGCCTTGGTGCGCAGGATGCCGAGATCGGTGCCGCAGTGCGGCTCGGTCAGGCACATCGTGCCGGTCCACTCGCCCGACACCAGCTTGGGCAGGTAGCGCTGCTTGAGCTCGTCCGTGCCGTGCGCGTGCAGGGCCTCGTAGGCGCCGTGCGACAGGCCGGGGTACATCGTCCACGCCTGGTTGGCCGAGTTCAGCATCTCGTAGACGGCGTTGTTGATCAGGATCGGCAGGCCCTGGCCGCCGTATTCCGGATCGCAGCCCAGCGCCGGCCAGCCGCCTTCCACGTACTGCTTGTATGCTTCCTTGAAGCCCTTGGGTGCCGTCACCACGCCATCGCCGTGGTAGGTGCAGCCCTCGCGATCGCCCGATTGGTTGAGCGGGAAGATGACCTCCGAGCAGAACTTGCCGGCTTCTTCGATCACCTGGTTGATGGTGTCGGCGTCGATCTCCGCGTGCGCCGGCATCTCCTTCAGGTGCCCCTCGACATCGAGAAGCTCATGAAGGACAAACTGCATGTCGCGCAACGGTGCGGTGTATTGACCCATCTGGGACTCCTTGGTTGTGCTGTGCGACGACCGCTAGGTGTGCGATGCCGCGTCAGGTTCGGTAAGACTGAATCAGTTTGTTGAGCGCCACCATGGCCAGCTCGGCGCTGTCAGGCACCCGCAGGAAGCGCGCGTCGTGATGCAGGCCCAGCTCCAGGCTGTACATCTCGAACAGCATCAGCTTCGGGTCGGCCTCCGCGCGCAGATGACCTTCTTCCTTCGCCTGCTCGATCGCGCGGGTCAGCGCCGACCGCCAGATCGTGACACTCTTGACGAGTTCGTCGCGCACCGGGCTCTCGGCGCGGTCGTCGTACTCCACCGCGCCGCTGATGTAGATACAGCCCGTGGTGACCTCCTGGATGCGCCGCTCCATCCAGCGGCGCACCAGGCTCCACAGGCGCGGCAGCCCGCGCGGCTCCGTCAGGCTCGGGTAGAAGACTTCCTGCTCGAACCGCTTGTGATACTCGCGAACCACTTCCACCTGCAGGTCCTCGCGCGAGCCGAAGTGCGCGAACACCCCGCTCTTGCTCATCTGCATGCGCTCCGCGAGCACACCGATCGTCAACCCCTCCAGTCCGTCGCGCGAAGCCAGTTCCAGCGCGGCATCGAGAATCGCGGCACGCGTCAGCTCGCCCTTGCGCATCGGCGTGGCTGCTGCGTGGTTCGATTCAGGACGAGCGGTCGGGTGACGCATGGTGATTTCTCTCTGTTCATTTCTTGGGCATGACACGCTGGCACATCGCGCTCTCGCTGGACGCCTTTCGCGTGCCGGGCAGGACTGCAAATCAGCCTGCACGCACACCCTAGCCCAAAATCGAACGATCGTTCAATTATTCACAGCCCCGCACTTCAGCGGCAAGTGTTTTATTAGAAAACCGCATCTAAACAAAAACACCGCGACGCATGCCGCCGCACTACGGCATGCGTCGCGCAAAACCTTGCCGGTCAAGGCTTTGCGGGATGTGCGCCGCATCGGGAAAATCCGTGCGGCGCGACATCGGCGGCGGCGCTCTAGTACCTCAGCACAGAGGTTATGACAGTTTGGGTAGGTTGTAGGACAGGCAAGCAGTTGTGGTCAACGAGCAGCTCAATGCTGCGAGCGATGCCTGCTTGCCGGCGGA
>CAKKOY010000075.1 GCA_919592095.1 Ralstonia syzygii subsp. syzygii
GTCAGTCAATCGAGCAGGTGCTGGCATGGTCGCGATGGCGGCGCGCGCATCAGTGGCGCGCTCAGCAGTGTCACTACCGGGCGCGGGGATGTGCTCCGCCATTTTGAGCTAGGGCTGTAGTACTAGGGGGAAGCACCACATGAATACGGCAGTGAATCTATGGCCGCTGATCGGGGTGGTCGTCATCATCGCGGGGTTCATCCTGCGGTTCAATCCGATGCTGGTGGTGGCCGTGGCCGCCATCGCCACCGGTTTCGCGGCGTCGATGCCGATCGACAAGATCCTGGCGGCGATCGGCACGGGCGTCATCAAGACGCGCACGCTGCCGCTCATCATCCTGCTGCCGTTGGCGGTGGTGGGCCTGCTTGAGCGGCATGGCCTGCGCGAGCACGCGCAGAACTGGATCGCGCGCATCCAGTCGGCTACGGTCGGCCGTCTGCTGATCGTCTATCTGGCGGTGCGCGAGCTGACCGCGGCCGCTGGCCTGACCAGCCTCGGCGGCCATCCGCAGATGGTGCGCCCGCTGCTGGCCCCGATGGCCGAAGGCGCCGCGGAGAACCGCTTCGGCAAGCTGCCCGAGCCGATCCGCGAACGCCTGCTGGCCTTCTGCGCCGCCACCGACAACGTCGGCCTGTTCTTCGGCGAGGACATCTTCGTGGCCTTCGGCGCCATCGCGCTGATGCACACCTTCCTGCTGGGCTCGGGCATCGACGTCGAGCCGCTGCACATCGCCGTGTGGGGCATCCCCACAGCGATCTGCGCGTTCCTGATCCACGCCGTGCGCCTCAAGCGCCTGGACGGCTGGCTCGCCCGCGAGATGGGCGCCGCCGGCACCGCTGTCGCAGCAGCCAAGCAGGGGTGAGCGCCATGATTCTGTCGATCAACTACCTGTACTGGCTAGCCGGGATCGTCCTGACGATCACCGCGCTGATGACCTTTGCCGACAAGACGCACCCGCGCCGCTGGACCACCGGTCTGTTCTGGGCGATTTTCGCCGTGATCTTCCTGGTGGGCGACAAGCTGCCGCCGATCCTGGTCGGCCTCGGCGCAGTGCTGATGGCCGTGCTGGCCGGCTTCGGCGGCGTGGTGCTGGGCAAGCACGGCGAGCTGCCCATCGAAGAACGCCGCGCCTCCGCCAAGCGCCTGGGCAACCGGCTGTTCATCCCGGCGCTGACCATCCCGGTGGTCACCGTCATCGGCAGCGTGCTGCTCAAGGACGTGAAGATCGGCGGCGACTTCCTGCTCGATCCGAAGAACCAGACCTTCGTGTCGCTGGGGATCGGCTGTATCGTCGCGCTGGGCCTGGCCTGCTGGCTGACCCGCGATACGCCGGTGCAGGCCATGCGTGAATCGCGCCGCCTGACCGAATCGCTCGGCTGGGCGCTGGTGCTGCCGCAGATGCTGGCCATGCTGGGCCTGGTCTTCGCCGATGCGGGCGTGGGCAAGGCCGTGGCGCACCTTACCACCGCCTACATCAACATGGACTACCGCCTGGTGGCGGTGATCGTGTACTGCGTGGGGGTGCCGATCCTGGTCGGCGTCTACCATGCCAACCCGGCGGTGATGGCGGCGATCGGCATGTTCTCCGGCTATTGCGGCACGCTGATGACACCGATGGCGGCCAACTTCAACATCGTGCCGGCCGCGCTGCTGGAGCTCTCCGACAAGAACGCTGTCATCAAAGCGCAAGTCCCCACCGCGCTACTGTTGCTGACAGCCAATATCGTGCTCCTGTACGTCCTGATGCTGCGATAATCGCGGCCGCACGCCGGCCGGTGCGCCATCGGTGCCATGCCGGCCGGCGTTGCGTCATCCACATAACAACAATCCGCATCACGCTTGGGCGCCGCGATCGCCGGCGGCCGCATCGACACCATGCTGACCTCGCCGTCGACCGGCCTCGAGACCCGGGCGGGCCAGCGCCTGACCTACTACTACAAGGTCAACGCGTGGATCCCCAAGAACGCCGTGTTCGTCAGCGAAGCACGCTTCGCCAAGCTGTCGCCCGCCGCGCAGCAGGCGGTGCTGAAGCTCGCCGCGGAATACGAAAAGCGCGGCTGGGAAGCGAGCCGCCAGACCTACGAGCACGATGAGGTCGAACTCGCCAAGACCGGCGTGCGCGTCCTGGCACCCGATGTGACGCTGCTGGGCGACATGCGCCGCCTCGGCGAGCGCCTGACGCGCGAATGGCTGCATACGGCCAGGACCGAAGAGGTCGACATCCTGCTGAACTACGAGCACAAGCGCAAGCTCAACTGACCGGGCGGCGCGCGCAGCGCCCGGGCATGATGGCCGCCGGACGTTTATCATCGCTGGTTGAAAGGCCGTCGCAGGAGACCATCATGCCCACTGTCCTCGTCACCGGTTTCGATCCGTTCGAGAACGAGCCCGTCAATCCGTCGTGGGAAGCCGTGCGCACCCTCGACGGCCAGGGCATCGCCGGCGCCGACATCGTCGCGCGCCAGCTGCCGACGGTGTTCGGCGAATCGATCCGGGTGCTCGACAAGCTGCTGCTGAGCCTGCGCCCCGACGTGGTGATCGCCGTGGGCCAGGCCGGCGGGCGCACCGAGATGGCAATCGAGCGCGTCGCCATCAACGTGGACGATGCGCGCATTGCCGATAACGCCGGCAAACAGCCCATCGATACCGCCATCGCCGCGGACGGCCCGGCGGCGTATTTCTCGACGCTGCCGATCAAGGCCATCGTGCGCGAACTGCGCGCCGCCGGCGTGCCCGCGTCGGTGTCGCAGACGGCGGGGACGTTCGTCTGCAACCATGTCTTCTATGGGCTGATGCACGCCATTGCCCGCCACAAGCTGCCCGCGCGCGGCGGCTTCATCCATATTCCTTATCTGCCGTCGCAGGCGGCCAAGCATCCCGGGCAGCCGAGCATGGCGCACGACACCGTCGTCACCGGACTGCGCATTGCCATCGAGATGGCAATGCGCCAGCGGGAAGACATACGCGAGACGGGCGGCCAGCTGCATTGAGCGGCGGGTGCGGTCGATACGCGTCGACCGTGCTCAAGTGAACCGGCGGGCAAGGGGTGTGTGGTGCGGCATGCCGGGCGGGGAGCCATCCGCGGCATGCCAACGAGAGCGGGCATGGCCGGCGGCCGACTCGACTGTCCCGCACATCGTCTTCGACCCACGCACGGGTCCGCCGGGCCAGCATGTCATACGCGGCTTCGGCGGGCGCGACCGACTCGAACTTGTACACCCGCCACCGTTCCTTGCGATACGACAGCGCGACATAGGCCGTGGTGTCTTCGTTGACCAGCAGCAGGCTCGTGCCGTCATCGCCAGTCGTCAATGAATCTGCATCCCGCGCATGGCGTGGATACGTTCACGATGCAGCTGGATGCCCTCGTATTGTCGCTGTACGACCGCGCGAATCGCCGCCGGCAGGTCTTTCTGCAGGGTAGCTTGATATTCGCGCCTGGCCATGTCTTCTTCGCGCTCGCACATTTCCAGCACGACATCGTCATCGTTTGGCGTGATCAGGTGCCGGATCTCCATCCAGCCCCGATGCAGGGTGCCATTCATGCTGCCGCGGTCACGCGGCTGGCCGCCGAGCGAACTGACGAGCTGCTGCAACTCCTGAACCGATGCGCGGCAGGACTGTGCCGCGTCTGTCAGGATGTCACGCAGTTGGGGGTCGTGTACCTCGCGGGCGCCTGAACTGCAGCTCAGCTCGTCATCCTTGCCGACCTCGATCAGGCGATTCAGGGCGAGGACGATAGTGTCTTGAGTATTGGTCATGGACGTCTCATAGCAGAATGCAGGCAACGTGTGGATCCAAGAGAACATCTGCAATCGCCAACTCGGGAGCGGCTGGCGTGGATCCAGGAGCGCTGTCTCCGGTTGATCTCACGCATTCATTATGGTGCGCTTGGCGCTCGCCCGGTAGGTGATGGTGCCCAGGCAGCGGCGCTGGCCGGATGTGCCGGTTGGGACGCTTGGCGGCCTGTCATCGATGCATCGCCGGAACCCTGTGCGAATGGCTCCATGGCTACACTGACGTCGATGGTGCTTGATGGTGCCCAAACCGCGCACTGAGGATAGCCATGCACGGCCTGTTCGACGCCCGGCTTGTCAACGATGCCTTCGGGGATCCGGGCCTCTACCTGGATTTCCATGACGAGCGGCGCGCCCTGCTGTTTGATCTCGGCGATCTCTCCCGGCTTCTGCCCGGCCAACTGCTACGCCTGTCCCATGTTTTTGTGACCCATACGCACATGGATCATTTCGCCGGTTTCGATCGGTTGCTGCGCGTGTCGCTCGGGCGCAAGGATCGTATCGTGGTGTTTGGTGGGCCGGGCTTCATCGCGCAAGTGGGGCACAAGCTGAGCGCCTACACCTGGAACATGGTGGAGCGCTACACGGAGGAATTGGTGATCGAGGCACGCGAGATCGGCCTGGACGGCCGGGAGCGGTGCGTGCTTTTCTCGAGCCGTCACCACTTCACCCCCGAGGCCGGCGCGCGTCTCGAGCGCGCGGATGACGTGCTGCACGACGAAATGACGTTTCGTGTACGGGGCCGCTTTGTCGATCACGACATGCCTTGCCTCGCTTTCCTGATCGAGGAGAAGGCGCGCATCGGCGTGAACAAGGATGGGCTCACGGCGCTGGGGATGACCGCCGGCGCCTGGCTGCGCGAATTAAAGCATGCGGTACTCAGCGGTGCCGCCGCCGACACGCCGCTGCTGGTGCAATGGCGCGACCGGCATGGCGATCACGCCAGCACCCGGCTGGTCGGGGAGTTGTGTCAGCTGGTGCTTGATGTCGCACCGGGCCATCGCATTGGCTATGTCACCGACCTGCGCTACACCGAACAAAACGTGCAGACCCTTGTGCAGCTCATGCGTGGCGTCGATCCGTTGTATATCGAGAGCGTGTTCCTCGACGAAGACAAGGCGCATGGTCTGCGCAAGAACCACTTGACTGCCCGCCAGGCGGGGTTGATCGCACGTGCGCTCGGGGCTGGGGTTGTCGTGCCGTTCCATTTCTCGCCCCGCTACCAGGGGCACGGCGCCGCGCTGACGGCTGAGGTGCGTGCGGCCTGGGCTGGCTTGGCCGGCTGAGTTGCGGCAGGCCGGATTTCGTTCAAGGTTCGCGGACAAGCAAAAAGGGTTCCGATTGCTCGGAGCCCTTTTTTCAATCTGGTGGGGCGTGAATGACTCGAACACTCGACCTGCGGATTCAGGGTTGCGCAGCCCCAGCACCGTCTGCTTTTCCATCGCCCGCAGGCGGCGGAACGGTGGCCGAGGGGGCGTTCGCAACGCGGTTCGATCTTGTGTCGCGATGGCCACGCTGTCTCGGTCGGCCGCACCGTCCAATCTGTTCTTATCCCAGCCAAACGTGAATGGCATGCTTGATGGCATACCGCTGGGGGTTTCCCGAGTTTGATTTCATTGAAATCAACGGCTTGCGTGATGTCAATGGCGGAAGCGGTGAGATTCGAACTCACGGATGGGTTCCCCCATCGCTGGTTTTCAAGACCAGTGCCTTAAACCACTCGGCCACGCTTCCGGAGACGGACATGCTGCGCATTGCGCGCGAGGCCGCCATTGTAACGGCTGTCGGCGCGGCAGCACAGCCCGCGGGTCGACGGGATTGTCAGTTTTCGTCGTCGGCGAGAAACAGCGCCTGCAGATCGTTGAGAAAGCGCTGGCCCAGTTCGGTCGGGCGGATCGCCACGTGGTCGCGCGCGAGCAGGCCGCGCTGTTCGGCGGCATCGAGTTCGCGCTCGATGGTGCGCAGCGGCAGGCCGGTGCGCTCCTGGAACAGCGTGACGGGGAAGCCGTCAGTCAGCCGCAGCGCGTT
Source organism: Ralstonia syzygii subsp. syzygii (assembly GCA_919592095.1). Lineage (GTDB taxonomy): Bacteria > Pseudomonadota > Gammaproteobacteria > Burkholderiales > Burkholderiaceae > Ralstonia > Ralstonia syzygii. The sequence goes on from CAKKOY010000075.1 coordinate 5,826, forward strand.
GAGCATGAACTCGAACGGCAGGTCGGCCGCGTCGACTTCGCGCTGCTCCTGCACCATCGCCGCGCCGCCCGCCGTTTCCGCCTGGCGCAGGTAGGTCTCGGGGTGCTTGTGGCGCATTTCGCGGATCACACGGTGCGGAAAGCTCAGCTTGCCGTGCGTGCCCGGGCCGATGCCAAGGTAATCGCCGAACTGCCAGTAGTTCAGGTTGTGCTTGCAGCGCTTGCTCGGCCTGGCATAGGCCGACACCTCGTAGTGCTCGTAGCCGGCCGCGGCCAGGCGCGCATGGATCCAGTCCTGCATGGCGAACGCGGTGTCGTCGTCCGGCAGCGCGGGCGGATGCTTGGCGAAGTAGGTGTTCGGTTCCAGCGTCAGGTGGTACAGCGAGACGTGGCTGGTGCCGAACGACAGCGCCGCTTCCACGTCGGCCTCGCATTCGGCCAGGGTCTGGCCGGGGAGGGCGAACATCAGGTCGAGGTTGATGTTGTCGAAGTGCGCGCGGGCGAGATCGATGGCCGCGCGTGCCTCGGCGGCGCTATGGATGCGGCCCAGCGCCCGCAGGTGCGCATCGTTGAAGCTCTGGATGCCGATCGACAGCCGGTTCACGCCGCTGGCGCGGTAGCTGCGGAAGCGCTCGGCCTCGAAGGTGCCGGGATTGGCCTCCATGGTGATCTCGGCGTCCGCATCGACCGGCAGCAGCATGCGGATGTCCGACAGCAGCGTGTCCAGCCCGTGCGCCGACAACAGGCTCGGCGTACCGCCGCCGATGAAGATGGTATGCACGCGCCGGCCCCACACCATCGGCAGCGCGGCTTCCAGGTCCTGCCGGATGGCCGCAAGGAAGCGTTCTTCAGGAATGCCTGGTTCAGGCTCGGCATGCGAGTTGAAGTCGCAATAGGGGCATTTGCGCACGCACCACGGCACGTGCACATAGAGCGACAGCGGCGGCGAGGCCGGCAGGCTGATCTTGCCCGGCTGCAGGAAGACCGACGTGACGGCATCGCCGGTCTCGGCGGCGGCGGAAGAGGCGGGCGTCTTGCCCCCGCCCACGGGGTGAATCGGAATCATGAAACGTCAGGCGTTCTCGAACAGGCGCAACCGCTCGACCAGTTGCGCCAGCGCTTGCGCGCGATGGCTGACAGCATTCTTCTCGGCCTTGGACAGCTCGGCGGCCGTCTTGCCGAGATCGGGCAGCAGGAAGTGCGGGTCGTAGCCGAAGCCGCCGTCGCCGCGAGGTGCGTCGATCACCTCGCCGAACCAGTTGCCCTCGGCGATGATCGGCTGCGGATCGTCCGCGTGGCGCACGTAGACCAGCACGCAGACATAGTGTGCGCCGCGATCGGCGTGTCCGGTCAGTTCGCGCACCAGGCGCGCGTTGTTGGCGGCGTCGGATTTCGGCTCGCCGGCCAGCTGCGCATAGCGGGCCGAATACACGCCCGGCGCGCCGCCCAGCGCGTGCGCACAGATGCCGGAGTCGTCCGCCAGCGCGGGCAGATCGGCCAGGCGGCTGGCGTGCCGCGCCTTGGCCAGGGCGTTTTCGACGAAGGTCGCGTGAGGCTCTTCCGCCTCGGGAATGCCAAGCTCGCCCTGCGGCGTGACGTCCATGCCGAGCGGGGCCAGCAGCGTGTTGAACTCCGCCAGCTTGCCGGGGTTGTTGGAAGCCAGGACGATCCTGCGCACGTCCGCCCCGCTCACAGGCCTAGCGCCTGCTTCTGCAGGCCGATCAGCGTGCGGATGCCCTGGTCGGCCAAGCCCAGCAGCGCGTCCATCTCGGTGCGCGTGAACGGTGTCCCCTCGGCCGTCCCCTGGACTTCCACGAAGCCGCCGCTGCCGGTCATCACGACGTTCATGTCGGTGTCGCAGGCCGAGTCTTCGGGGTAGTCGAGATCGAGCACCGGCGCACCGTCGACCACGCCCACCGACACGGCGGCAACAAAGTCGCGGATCGGCTCGCCCGCCAGCAGGCCCCGCCCGCGCATCACCGAGACCGCGTCATGCGCCGCCACGAAGGCGCCCGTGATGCTGGCCGTGCGCGTGCCGCCGTCGGCCTGCAGCACATCGCAGTCCAGGTGAATCGTGTTTTCGCCCAGCGCGGACAGGTCGAACACCGAGCGCATCGCCCGACCGATCAGCCGCTGGATCTCCTGTGTGCGGCCACTTTGCTTGCCGCGCGCCGCTTCGCGGTCGGAGCGGGTGTGCGTCGAGCGCGGCAGCATGCCGTATTCGGCCGTCACCCAGCCTTCGCCGCTGCCTTTCTTGTGCGGCGGCACCTTGGGCAGCACGCTGGCCGTGCACAGCACTTGTGTGTCGCCGAAGCACACCAGCACCGAGCCTTCGGCGTGGCGCGTGTAATGGCGTGTGAGGGTGACGGGGCGGAGTTGGTCGGGCTGGCGGCCGCTGGGTCGCATGTGGGTGTCTCGCAGAAAAACGGATAACCCGACATGATACCGGCCCGCGCTGCATTCGGCAGGGCGGGCCGGCTGGAAGGGGGCGGGCGGACGCTCAGCGCGTCAGGTTGGTGGTCTTGTCGATGGCGGCGCGGATCTCGGCGATGGAACGCTCGATCTCCTCTTCCGACATCAGCCCCGATTCGCTTTGCGGCGCGTCCAGGATGGAGGTGGTGAAGGCATTCAGCGGCAGGGTGTCGGTCTGCACCGAATCCTGCGTGGTCGTCACCGCGTCCAGCTCCCACATCATGGCGATGGCGGTGGTGTTGTCGGCGGTGTCGCCGGCATTGCGCAGTGCGCGGGCGATCAGCTCGGGGAGCGCCTGCGTGACCGAGAAGCTGGTGCAGGTGTCGACCAGCTCGTCTTCCGCCACGCTGCCCCACAGGCCGTCGGAGCACAGCAGGGCGACGTCGCCCGGCTCCACGCTGACCGGGCCGCCGATGTCGATCAGCGGCAGGTTGGGCGAGCCCAGGCAGTTGTAGATATTGTTGCGCTCGGGGTGGTTCGCGACCTGCATCGTCAGCACCCGTTCCTGCTGCAGCAGGTTCTCGATCTTGGAGTGATCGCGCGTGCGCGTCACCAGCTCGCCCTTGCGCATCAGGTACATGCGCGAATCGCCGGCGTGCGCCCAGTGCAGCGAGCCGCGCTGGGCCAGCGCGCAGACGATGGTGGTGCGAGGCGCATCCGGCAGGCCGTTGGTCTCGGCGTAGCGGTGGATGTCGCGGTGCGCGAGCATGATGCTCTCGTGCAGGAAATCGTGCGGATTGCGGATCATCGGGCGCGCGTGGCGCTTGAACTGGCGCGCCATGGTCTGCAGCGCCTGCTGAGCCGCCACTTCGCCCAGGGAGTGGCCGCCCAGGCCGTCGCACAGCACCATCATCATGGCATCGCGCGTGAAGCAGTACCCCATGCGGTCCTGGTTGACGCGACGCGCGCCTTTCTTGCTTTCTTGATAAACCGAGAATCGCATTGCGGCTTCAGAGAATTCGGTAAAGGGAAACGATGCGGCTGGCTGGGACCCCGCCGGCACGGCATTGTTTAAAGATCATACTCCGAGGTCGGGCCTTAATTGTCCCGGCGGCGCAAGAGGCTCATGAAACGTGTCGTCAACGCCTCTTTGACTTCCGGCGCGATCGGGCCGCCCTGGGTGACCGCCGTGAGCGCCTGCATCTCGGTCAGCGCGTTGCTCTCCTCGCGTAGCACCTTCTGCAGGCGGAAGACGCTCTGCGGCCGCTCGTCCGGCTTTATCTTCAGGCACCAGGCCACCAGGTCGATCAGGCTGGCGGTATAGACCGCGCGCAGCCGTTCCAGGTTTTCCCCGAGCTTGTCTTCCTTCTCGCGCTGGGTGGCCTCCTGCGGCGGCGAGCCGGCCATGCAGGCATAGATGGTGGCACCGATGCTGTAGATGTCGGTCCACGGGCCCAGCTCGTTGTGCTTGCGGTACAGCTCCGGCGCGGCGAAGCCCGGCGTGTACATCGGCTGGAAGCGCGACGCTTCCGACGTGAGCGTCTGCCGCGCGGCACCGAAGTCGAGCAGGATCGGCGAGCTGTCCTCGCGCAGGTAGATGTTGCCCGGCTTGATGTCGAGGTGCAGCAGCTTGTGGATGTGGACCTCGCGCAGCCCGCTCATCAGGTCATGGAAGACCTGCCGGATGAAACGCTCGCGCAGCACCTTCAGCTTGCCCTGCTGGCGCGCGCCGAGAATGTGCTCCTGCAAGGTTTTGCCCTGCTCGTAGGTCATCACCATGTACACGGTGCCGTTTTCCCGGAAGAAATTGAGCACGCGCACGATGGACGGATGGGAAATCCTGGCGAGCGACCGGCCTTCCTCGAAGAAATATTTGAGCCCGAGGCGGAAGGCGCTTGCGCTTTCCGCCGGCACGACCGGAATCAGCTCGCCGGGCGAGCGCCGGGCGAGCGAAGACGGCAGGTATTCCTTGACGGCTACCGGCGTCCCATGTTCATCGGTAGCGAGATAGACGAAGCTGAACCCCCCGCTGGCCAACTTCTTTACAATGCGATAATTGGACAGCAAGGTGCCGACCGGGAGCGGTGCACTGCGTGGCTGTCCTGAGCCTTTTGACTCTGTCATGGGTTTGTGTGGCGAAATAGCCGTCGGATTCTCCCCGACGAGTCCACACGTTGTAAAGCGACAAAAGGTGGGGGATCCCCCGCCAATTCCCCGGCGTGCCCGGCCCGCCCCGAATAATCGATACGCATAAGAAGACCACGATCTCATGATCCACAGCATGACCGGCTACGGCGTCGCCACGCGCCAGGCAGCCTTTACCGACCATAGCGGCGCCCCGAGCGGAAACGTCGCCACCGTGTCGGTCGAATTCCGTACCGTCAACTCCCGCTTTCTCGACCTGCTGTTCCGCGCCCCGGAAGAGTGCCGCGCCTTCGAGCCGGCCCTGCGCGAGATGCTGATGAGCGCACTGTCGCGCGGCAAGCTGGAGTGCCGGATCAACCTGCAGCGTCAGGAGGCCGCCGGCGATGTCGCGGCGCTCAATGTCGGCGTCCTGCAACAGTTGGCGAAGCTGGAGCAGGAGGTTGCACGTTACCTGCCGGCCTCGGGCTCGTTGCGCATGGGCGAGGTCCTGCGCTGGCCGGGCGTGCTGGCCGAGCCTGAACTGACGCAGGACGCGCTGCGCGAGGCGGTCGTGGGCGCCGCGAAAGAGGCGTTGCAGCAACTTCTGGAATCCCGCCGCCGCGAAGGCGAGGCGCTCAAGGCCATGCTGCTGGAGCGCGTCGACGCCATGCTGTCGATCGTCGATGGCCTGGTGCCGATGGTGCCGAACCTGATCCAGCAGCACCAGGACAAGCTGACCGAACGCCTGCGCGAGGCCTTCGGCCTGGCCGCGCCCGACGGCACCCCGGCGCTCACCCGCGACGAGCTCACCGAGCGCATCCGCCAGGAAGCCACCGTCTACGGCATCCGCATCGACATCGCCGAGGAGCTCTCTCGGCTGCAGGCGCACCTGCGCGAGACGCGCCACATCCTGGAGAAGGGCGGCCAGATCGGCAAGCGGCTCGACTTCATGATGCAGGAGCTCAACCGCGAGGCGAACACGCTCGGCTCCAAGGCCGCCGCCAAGGAGCTGGCCGATGCCTCGATGGAACTCAAGCTCCTGATCGAGCAGATGCGCGAGCAGGTCCAGAATCTCGAATAACCACGCAGAACAACAACATGCCTTCTTCCCAAGCGCACTCGGCGGTCGAGACGCCCATGGAGAACCACTTCCCCGGCAGCCTGTTCATGGTGGTGGCGCCTTCCGGCGCGGGCAAGTCGACGCTGGTGAACGCGCTGCTGGCGCAGGACCCGTCGATCCGCCTGTCCGTCTCCGCCACCACGCGCAAGCCGCGAGCGGGCGAGCAGCGCGGTCGCGAATACAATTTCATGACGGTCGACGAGTTCAAGGCCTGCCGCGATCGCGGCGAGTTTCTCGAGTGGGCCGAAGTGCACGGCAACTACTACGCGACCTCGCGCGTGTGGATCGAAGAGCAGATGCGTGCCGGCACCGACGTGCTGCTGGAGATCGACTGGCAGGGCGCGCAGCAGGTGCATCGCCGCTTCGCCAATGCCGTCGAGATATTCATCCTGCCGCCGTCGCTGACCGCGCTCGAAGACCGCCTCAAGAAGCGCGGCCAGGACGAGCCCAACGTGATCGTGCGCCGGCTGCTCGCCGCGGGCAGCGAAATGGCACATGCGCCCGAGGCCGACTACGTGATCATCAACGAGGTCTTCGAGACCGCGCTGGCCGAACTGCGCACCGTGGTGCAGGCCACGCGGCTGTGCTATATGGCGCAGAAGGCGCGACACGCCGAACTCTTCGTCGAGCTGGGCATTCACTGAATGCCGCCGCGCGTTTTCCGGCGCGCCCACGAAAGTGTGGTAGGCCCCCGTGCCGATGATGCGTGCGGGGCAAGTGCCGCGCTGCTGCTAAAATACCGGCATAAACACGATTTGCCACAGGTGGAGTTTTCATGGCGCGTATTACCGTCGAAGATTGCTTGAAACAGATTCCGAATCGCTTCGAACTGGCGCTGGCCGCAACGTACCGCGCGCGTCAGTTGGTGCAGGGCCACACCCCCAAGGTCGATGCCAAGGACAAGCCGACCGTGACCGCGCTGCGCGAGATCGCCGCCGGTCAGGTCGGGATCGAGATGCTCAAGAAGGTCCCTTCCTGAGCTTACTGTATTGCCTGGCGTGGTACGCTGCCCCGGTCGCTGATCGTCGACGCGATCTTTCATGGACGTGAAAGCCGCGATTCAACGAGACCCCGGCATGCCTACCTCGCCCGCTTCTTCACCCGGCTCTAAGCGCTCTACCGCGCACCAGGACGCCATCCCGCCGAGTCAGCCCTCCGGCGCGGCAACGCCAGCGGCGTCCTTGCCCGGGGCTTCCTTCTCTTCCATGCCGACCTCCGCTTCCGGCTCCGCGTCGCCCCGCACGGGCGCGCCGAACCTGCCCGACCCGCATGGCGCGGACCTGGTGGGCGAACGGGCGGCGCTGCCGCCGCGCTTGCCCAAAGCGGTGTCGCACGGCACGGATGCATCCGTGCCGGCTGTCGCCAGGGCCGAGTCGCCCGTGGGCGAAACCCTCTTCATCGACGCGGTGCTCGAACAGACGTACCGGCACCTGTTCGGACCGACCTCGCAGCCGGCCGCGCCGCCGCGCCAGCAGGTGGTCTCCATCGCGGGGCTGACGGAAAAGCTGTCGTACCTGAAGCCGGCCGACATGAAGCTGGTGAAGGAGGCCTTCCACTTCTCCGACGAGGCGCACCTCGGCCAGTACCGCCAGAGCGGCGAGCCGTACATCACGCACCCGGTGGCGGTGGCGGAAATCTGCGCGGGCTGGAAGCTGGACGTGCAGTCGATCATGGCCGCGCTGCTGCACGACGTGATCGAGGACCAGGGCGTCACCAAGAGCGAACTGGCCGAGAAATTCGGCCCCAAGGTCGCGGAGCTGGTCGACGGCCTCACCAAGCTGGACAAGCTCGAATTCCAGAGCCGTGAGCAGGCGCAGGCGGAGAGCTTCCGCAAGATGCTGCTGGCGATGGCGCGCGACGTGCGCGTGATCCTGGTCAAGCTGGCCGACCGTACGCACAACATGCGCACGCTCGACCATGTGCCGCCCGAAAAGCGCCGCCGCATCGCCGGCGAGACGATGGAGATCTACGCGCCGATCGCGCACCGGCTCGGGCTCAACACCACGTACCGTGAACTGCAGGAGCTGAGCTTCCGCATCGGCTCCTCGTTCCGCTATGCCACGCTGGAGAAGGCCGTCAAGGCCGCGCACGGGAACCGGCGCGAGGTGGTCAGCCGCATCCTGGAGGCCGCGCAGCGCGCGCTGGGCGATGCGGGCATTCCGGCCGAGCTGACCGGCCGCGAGAAGACGCTCTACAGCATCTACCGCAAGATGCACGACAAGCAGCTGTCGTTCTCGCAGGTGCTGGATGTGTACGGCTTTCGTGTGGTGGTCGAGACGCAGATGCAGTGCTACATGGCGGTGGGCGCGCTGCACAGCCTGTACAAGCCGATGCCCGGCAAGTTCAAAGACTACATCGCCATTCCCAAGATCAACGGCTACCAGTCGCTGCATACCACGCTGGTGGGGCCGTTCGGCACGCCGGTCGAGTTCCAGATCCGTACGCGCGAGATGAACCAGATCGCCGAGGCCGGGGTGGCGGCGCACTGGATGTACAAGCAGCACCATGACGAGCCCGACCGCGCGCAGCAGCAGGCGCACCAGTGGCTGCAGTCGCTGCTCGATATCCAGAGCCAGAGCGGCGATTCGCAGGAGTTTCTGGAGCACGTCAAGATCGATCTGTTCCCGGATGCGGTCTACGTGTTCACGCCCAAGGGCGAGATCCGCGCGCTGCCGCGCGGCGCCACGGCGCTGGACTTCGCCTATGCCGTGCACAGCGATCTGGGCAACCAGTGCGTGGCGGTCAAGATCAACAATGCGCTGCTGCCGCTGCGTACCGAGCTCAAGAACGGCGATATCGTCGAGGTGGTGACGGCGCCGTACTCCAAGCCGAACCCGGCATGGCTCACGTTCGTGCGCACCGGCAAGGCGCGCGCAGCGATCCGCCATTTCCTGAAGACCGCCAAGCTGGACGAAGCCATCCAGCTGGGCGAGCGGCTGCTGGAGCAGGCGCTGCGCCAGTTGGGCATCGACATGAAGGCCGTGCCCGCGCAGGTGTGGGAGCGGATCGTGCAATGGACCGGCAACAAGGCGCGCGAAGACGTCTTCGCCGACTTGGCGCTGGGTCGGCGCGTGGCCGCCGTGGTGGCGCGGCGCATCGAGATCGTGCTGCAAGATGGCTCGTACGAGGGTGGCGATGCGCTGATCGCTACCGTCCACGCCTTTGCCGGCGAGGAGGCGCCTGCCGTGACGGTCAGCGGCGACGAAGGCATGGCAATGGTGTTTTCGCCGTGCTGCCGGCCGATTCCCGGCGACCCGATCGTCGGCTATATCGGCAAGGGCGAAGGGCTGCAGATCCACGTGGAGGAGTGCCGTGTGGCCAAGCGCCTGCACGGCAAGGATCCGGAGCACTGGATTGACGTCATGTGGGCGGAGCACACCACGCGCGCCTTCGATGTGTCGATCAAGGTGCTGGTGCGCAATACCAAGGGCATCCTCGCGCGGGTGGCCGCGGACCTGACCTCGGCCGATGCGAATGTCGCGCACGTGTCGATGGAGCAGGGGGGCGGCAATCAGGAAGCGACGTACATGACCTTCCTGATTCAGGTACATGACCGCGTGCACTTGGCCGATGTGATGCGTGCGCTGCGACGGAACCCCGATGTGATCCGCATTGCGCGGGACCGCGGCGGGGAGTAGCGCGGGGCATTGCCGCCGACGGGGATGAGGGAAAGAAAAAGGCGAAGCTGCGGCTTCGCCTTTTTCTTTGGTGTGGCGCGCGTGGCACCGGGTCTTGTGCGTACTGCCGCGATCCGAGGTGGAGTGAAGCGGACGCGACCAAAGAAAAAGGGCTTCCATTTCTGGAAGCCCTTTCTCACATTAGGTTGGCGCGGCTGGCAGGATTCGAACCCACGACCCCTTGGTTCGTAGCCAAGTACTCTATCCAACTGAGCTACAGCCGCAACCGAGAAATGAGATTATACAGAGATTTTCGATCTTGTGAACCCCCTTCTGCACTTTTTTTCCGGGGAGGCCAACTTTCTATAATAGAGGACCTGAACCACCATTCACCGATGCTTTCACCATGAACAAGGCTTTCGTCCGGGAAGACGCCGGCGATGACGAAGATGACCTGCCCGAAGGCGCCGTGCCGCTGCCCGCGGGTTCGAAGAACTACATCACGCCGGCCGGCTATGCGCGCCTGCGCACCGAGCTGATGCACCTGATCGACGTCGAGCGGCCCGAGGTGGTCGGTATCGTGTCGTGGGCGGCCTCGAACGGTGACCGCTCCGAGAACGGCGACTATCTCTACGGCAAGAAGCGCCTGCGCGAGATCGACCGCCGCATCCGCTTCCTCACGCGCCACATCGAGAAGGCGGAAGTGGTCGATGCCAGCCTGCAGGGCGACAACGATCAGATCTTCTTCGGCGCCACCGTCACCTACGCCAATCAGGGCGGCGACGAGACCACCATTACCATCGTCGGCATGGACGAGGTGGACCTGGAGAAGGGCCACGTCAGCTGGATCTCGCCGATCGCGCGTGCCCTGATCAAGGCGCGCGAGGGCGATACGGTTGCCCTGCGCACGCCGACGGGCGTGGCGCAGATCGACATCCTGGCGGTCATCTATCCGCCGCGCGTTGCATGACTTGCGGCACCACACGCTGCGGCATGCCGGCACCCTGTCTTCGGTGTGGCCGCGCTGGCTCGTGCTGGCCGGTGTGCCCAACCGGCGGCCGCCGCATGCGCTGACGTTCGAGCCTTTCTATCTGTCGATCCAGGCTGCATTGATGGCTTGGGTATCGCGATGGAGCGATCTGCCCAGGTGACCAGACGATCTGGAGGAGGGCCGGCTCGTCGGGCTGTTTCCCGGGCTTGCATTGCCGGCACGCAGCGACTACTGGTACTGCCCCGCCCGCAATCTCGATGATGACGTGGTGCGGGCGTTCTGTGCGTAGGCTGGAAGCGGCACGCATGTTGCGCGGTCCGAATGTGAGCGGACTGGCGCCAGCCCGTAACGGAGGTAACGCCACGTAACACCCTAGTACCTCAGCACAGAGGTTATGACAGTTTGGGTAGGTTGTAGGACAGGCAAGCAGTTGTGGTCAACGAGCAGCTCAATGCTGCGAGCGATGCCTGCTTGCCGGCGGA
>CAKKOY010000076.1 GCA_919592095.1 Ralstonia syzygii subsp. syzygii
GGAGGGGCAGCTTGCCACGCTGATCGAGCGCCTCAAGGTGAGGCCGGCGGCGGGCGGGAAAGTGCAGTCGCTGGCGCTTATCTGCAATGAGCAGGGAGCGGCACTGACCGCCCTCGCGCTCAGATTCCGGTTCGAGAATGCGCGCGAGGCGGCGGCGAAGAAAGCACGCGCGCAGAAGCAGGGTGAACTGGCTGTCGCCATCAAGGCGTTCCAGTTTCGTGATCTGCGCGCCAAGGCAGGCACGGACAAGGAGGAATCGGCGGGAATGGCGGCGGCCAAGGACCAGCTTGGACATGCCGATGAACAAATGACGCGCCGGTATGTTCGGCACCGAAAAGGCAAGCTGGTAACGCCTACCCGGTAGCGAAAATTGCGGAACAGTCCGGTACTTGCGGAACAAATAAAAAGGGTTCCAATTGCTTGGAACCCTTGTGTATTCTTGGTGGGGCGTGAGTGACTCGAACACTCGACCTACGGATTAAGAGTCCGCTGCTCTACCAACTGAGCTAACGCCCCCGAAGAAGAGAGACTATAACAACGTTTTTCGGATCGCGCTAGTCCTCCGTGCGATTTTTTTCCGAAACGGTGGCATCGCGGTGCAGCGCCTCAACAAATTGAGCCAGTCCACGCGTCGGATGTTTGTCTCGGTGGCGCACGATCAGCAGCGGGCGGGCAATGCGCGGCAGGCCGCTGTCCACGATGGCCAGCCGCCCATCGCGCAAGGCGTCGTCGACCACGTGTCGCGACAGGCAACTGATGCCATAGCCCGCGGCCACCGTGCGCTTGATCGCCTCCGAATGCCCGAGCTCGAGTGCGACATGCAACGGTCCGACCGCGGCGGCGATACGGCTGTCGATCAGTTCACGCGTACCCGAGCCGGGTTCGCGCATCAGCCAGGCCGCCTGCCGCAGCGCTGCGTGCGAGACGCGACCGTGTGCGAGGGGGGGCGGGCGCGGCCACGATCACCATCTCATCTTCCATCCATGGCTCGATCTCCAGGGCTTCGCCGCGGCACGAGCCTTCGATCAGGCCCAGGTCGTCCACGTCGAAGCGCAGCACGGCGTCGACCACGTCCTGCGTATTGCCGATCAGCACATCGAGCTGGCTGTCGGGGGCGATCTGCTGACGCAAGCGCGTGAGCAGGGCGGGCAGCACGTAGTTGCCGATGGTGCTGCTGGCCGCGAGCTTGAGGCGCACGCTGGGCTGCTGCGTGGCGTGTTCCAGCGCGTCCGCGTGGTCGAGTAGCGCCTGGGCTTGCGGCAGCAATTGCCGTCCGAGCGCGTTCAGGTGGAGGCGGCGGCCATGCCGGTCGAACAGCGGCTGTGCCAGCGCGGATTCCAGTTCCGCCAGTGCTGCGCTCACCGCGGACTGCGACAGACTGAGCTGCTCGCCGGCGGCCGTAGTGGTCTCGCAGCGCGCCACGGCCACGAAGACGGACCACTGGCGCAGGGTGACGCGCGGCACTTTGTTATCCATAAAACTGGTCATTAATAGAAAAATTACCCATTTCTCATGTTATCACGGGGCGCATATCGTTATGCGAATAATGAATAAGCAAGGCGAGCGTGATGACGACAGCGCAAAAGCAGTGGGCGGCCGACGGCGGACCTCGGTGGGTCGGGCGTATGTTGGCCAGCGCGGGCGTGCTGGTCGGCTGCGCTGGCGTGGCGATGAGTGTGGGCGCGACGGGATGGGCCGGTCACCTGGGTCTGAGCGCGCTGACGCTCGCCATCCTGCTGGGCATGGCGATCGGCCACGTGCCGGGCCACCGGCGCTGGTTGACGCCGGGCGCGATCCAGTTCGCGCGGCACACGCTGCTGCGCGCCGGCGTGGTGCTGTATGGCGCGCGGCTGACGCTCGCGCAGATTCGCGACCTCGGCGCGAGTGGCGTGGCGATTCCGCTGTTGGTGCTGGTGGCCACCATGCTGTCGGGCGTGTGGATCGGCATGCGTGTCTTCGGCCTGTCGCGGCCGCAGGCGGTGCTCGTGGCGGCGGGCAGCGCGGTGTGCGGCGCGGCGGCGGTGCTGGCCGTGGCGCCGGCGGTGAAGGCGTCGCCGCGCGAGACGGCGGTCGCGATCGCCAGCGTGGTGCTGTTCGGTACTGTCGGCATTTTTTCTATCCGTGGCTGTATGCACTGGTGGCGCATGCCGGCGTGGCAGTGACACCCGCGCATTTCGGGGTCTACATCGGTTCGACCCTGCACGAGGTGGCGCAGGTGATCGCCGCCGCGCGTCCGCTGGGCGATCACGCGGCCAATGCCGCCGTGGTTAGCAAGATGGTGCGGGTGTTGGCGCTGGCGCCCTTGCTGGTGGTGCTCGCCTGCGCGGCGCCGGCCGAAGGGGCGACGGTTGGCGCGGCCCCGGGCGGCCGGTCACGCGTGGCGTGCGATGCCGTGGTTTGCGGTCGGCCTGTTGGGTGTGACGCTGTTGAATTCCGCCGGTGCCATCCCTGCCGCCTGGCATGCGCCGATCGACGCGATCGATACGGGCATGCTGGCCTGCGCGATGCTCGCCATCGGCACGCAGACGCATGTGCCGATGCTGTTCAGGTCCGGCGTGCGTCCGCTGTTGTGCGCGGCGGTGCTGTGGGTCGGGCTGGTTGCGGGTGGCGCGGCGATCAACGCCGGGGTGCGCTGGCTGGCAGGCTGACGCTGGCGTTGCCCGACAGGATGCGCAGATGGTCGCGCAGGCGTTGCGGATCGGCGTGCGCGAGGGTGCCGTCGATCTCGCCGTGCAGCGCCCGCCAGACCGGCAGTGCGCGGGTCAGCGCCTTCAGGCCGGCCGGGCGCAGGCGCAGCAGCCGGCTACGCCGGTCGGCCGGATTGGTCTCGATCGCTACCAGGCCGCGGCGCTCGAGCGGCTTGATCGCCGCAGTGAGGGTGGTCCGGTCCATGGCCAGCAGGTCGGCCACTTCGCCCATCCTCGCACCAGGGAGGTCCGGTCATGCAGCAGCACCCCGTTGTTTCGCAAGAGGAATGGCTGGTCAAGCGCCGAGCGCTGCTGGCCAGGGAGAAAGAAGCGATCCACCTGCGCGATGCCATCACGGCCGAACGGCAGGCGTTGCCGTGGGTCAAGGTCGACACGCTCTATGTGTTCGATACCCCATCAGGCCAGAAGACGCTGGCTGACTTGTTCGACGGCCGCAGCCAGCTGATGGTCTATCACTTCATGCTCGGCCCCGGTTGGGAGGCTGGCTGCCCCGGCTGCTCGCTGGTGGCGGACCACCTGGGCGGAACGCTCGCGCACCTGAACCATCACGACGTCACGCTGATGGCCGTGTCGCGCGCGCCGCTGCCCGAGATCGAGGTCTACAGGAAGCGCATGGGTTGGCAGTTCCCGTGGGTCTCGTCGTTCGGCACGACCTTCAACCACGATTTCCGTGTCAGCTTCACCCCCGAGGAACTGGCCAGCGGCGAAGTGGACTACAACTACACGCCCACCAAGTCGGCGGACGCCAACGACGAACTGCCCGGCTTGAGCGCCTTCTACAAGGATGAGGCGGGCAACGTGTATCACACGTATTCGACCTACGCGCGCGGGCTCGAAGACCTGATCAGCACCTTCCTGATCCTCGATCGGGCGCCCAGGGGCCGCAACGAGTCCGGCCCCATGGAATGGGTGCGCCGACATGACGAATACGAAGATGCCCCGAAGGCGAACGCCTGTTGCGATAGCTGATGGGAAAGGCAGGGGGGGATCGAAGAGGCTGGTGCCCGAGGCCGGGATCGAACCGGCACGCGCCGATGAGGGCGCAGCGGATTTTAAGTCCGCGGTGTCTACCAATTTCACCACTCGGGCACGGCGGCCGATACAGGTGTGACACGCATCGGCGCCGCAAATGAAAACGCCCCGCACGAAGCGAGGCGTTTTGTTTTTTGGCTCCCCGACCTGGGCTCGAACCAGGGACCTACGGATTAACAGTCCGGCGCTCTACCGACTGAGCTATCGGGGAACAGCGAAGAAATGAATTCTAGCTAGATTCGCTTCTGCTCGTCAACACTTTTTTTGCGATGACGATGAAGAAAGCTGCCGATCACCGTTCCAGGTACTGTTCCTTGTCCTTGACGTCCTTCCACTCCTTGGCGTCGGGCAGGGGGGATTTGGTCTTGGTGATGGACGGCCAGCCGCTCTGCGCCAGCTCGGCATTGATGGCGATCCACTTCTGCTGGTCGGCGGGGACGTCTTCTTCGGCGTAGATGGCGTTGACCGGGCATTCGGCCACGCAGACCGCGCAGTCGATGCACTCGTCCGGATCGATGGTCAGGAAGTTCGGGCCTTCGCGGAAGCAGTCAACGGGGCAGACGTCCACGCAGTCGGTGTACTTGCAGCGGACACAGCTTTCGGTAACGACGTGAGTCATTTCGCTTGAAGAAAATGCTAGGAATTCGTGGGGTACGCGGTCACGGGGCGAGTGCCATGCCGGTAGTCCAACATTGTAGCGCACCCGCTATGTCCGACGACCGCGTCATCCGCGTGCCGTCAGACAGTTTTTGCATGTGTTTATGCGCTGGCGCAAGGTTTGCGCCGGTCCGCTACTGCGCATGCTCGATCACCATTTGCACGCGGGTGATGCCGTTGAAGGTGTTGTTGTCCAGCCGGTAGGCCACATACGCCGACGCACCGAGCGGCTCCGCGTGATTGAACCAGATCGCATCGAAGCGCTGCTTGCCGCGCCCGAGCTGCAGCTTCAGGTGCTTTTCCTTCAGCACGGCCTGCGACAGCACGTCGAACTCGCCGCAGAAGCTCGGCGCCGGGAAGCCCTGGCCCCAGACGTGGGTTTCGAGCAGTTCCACGAACTGCGGTGTGAAGCACTCCGGGTCGGCTTCGCCGTCGGTTTCGAGCATGCGCGAGAGCAGGGCCTCGTTCAGCCATTCGCGGCCGACCGCCTCGAAGGTCTCGACGAACGGGGCGAAGCCGTCCGCGCGCAGCGACAGCCCGGCCGCCATCGCGTGGCCGCCGAACTTGACGATCAGCCCGGGGCAGCGCTTGTGCACGGCGTCCAGCGCGTCGCGCAGGTGGAAGCCGGGGATGGAGCGGCCCGAGCCCTTGATGACGCCGTGGTCGCCCGGCGCGAAGGTGATCACCGGCCGGTGGAACTTGTCCTTGAGCCGCGACGCGACGATGCCGATCACGCCTTGGTGCCACGTCTCGTTGTAGACCGCGATGGTGTGGCTGCTGCTGCCTTCCATGCCGACCAGCGTGGAAGAGAGAATCGCCATGGCCTCCTGCTGCATGCCGGCTTCGATCTCGCGGCGCTCGCGGTTCATGCCGTCGAGCTCGGCGGCGATGGCCATGGCGCGGTCGAAGTCGTCGGTCAGCAGGCATTCGATGCCGAGCGACATGTCGGCCAGCCGGCCGGCGGCATTCAGGCGCGGGCACAGGCCGAAACCGAGGTCGAAGGTGGACGCGCGCCGTGCCTCGCGCCCGGACACGCGGAACAGCGCCGCGATGCCCGCGCACATCCGGCCCGCGCGCATGCGCTTGAGGCCTTGCGCCACCAGCACCCGGTTGTTGGCATCGAGCCGGACCACGTCGGCCACGGTGCCGAGGGCCACCAGATCGAGCAGCGCATCGAGGCGCGGCTGGTTCTGCAGCGTGAAGGCCCCGCGGTTGCGCAGCTCGGCCCGCAGTGCCAGCAATACGTAGAACATCACGCCAACGCCGGCCAGGTGCTTGCTCGGGAAGGCGCAGCCCGGCTGGTTCGGGTTGACGATCACGCGCGCCTCGGGCAACTGCGCCCCCGGCATGTGGTGATCGGTGACGACGACGTCGATGCCCAGCGCGTTGGCTGCCGCCACGCCCGCCACGTCGGCGATGCCGTTGTCGACGGTGACGAGCACGTCCGGCTTCTCGCGCGCGGCCAGGGCCACGATCTCGGGCGACAGGCCGTAGCCGTATTCGAAGCGGTTGGGCACGATGTAGCCGACCTGCGCGCCCAGCATGCGCAGCCCGCGCACGCCGACCGCGCAGGCGGTGGCGCCGTCGCAGTCGTAGTCGGCGACGATCAGCAGGCGCTTGCCGGCGGCAATCGCGTCGGCCAGGTAGCGCGCCGCGTCGTCGATGCCCTTGAGCTGGGCTGGCGCCAGCAGGTCGGCCAGTTCGGTCGACAGTTCGCTGGGTCGGGCGACGCCGCGCGCGGCCAGGATGCGCGCCAGGACAGGATGGATGCCGTGGCCGGCCAGCAGGCTGGCGGTCTCGGCGGAATGCGGACGGATGGCGATATGGGTCATCAGGCAGCCAGCGAAAGGGGGGACAACGCATCGCGCAGGGTGCGCGGACGGCTCAGGCGGCGCAGCCAGCCGAGCGGCCCGACGGCCAGTTCGCGGCGGGTGATGCGATAGTGGGCATAGTGCGAATCGCCGGTCAGCACCAGCGAGACGGCGTCGATGCGGCCATCGGCCAGCGCATCGGCGGCCGGGGCGAACCAGTCGCGGTCGTAGGCGCGCAGGGCTTCGATCCAGTCATACCAGTTGGCCGACAGGAAAGGGGTGCCGGCGGCATTGAGCAGCACGGCGGCGCTGGTGCGGTCGGCGGGCAGGGCGGCCAGCGTCGCGGCGCTCAGTTCGGTCGCGTTGGCGGCGTGGCACAGGCCGGCAAAGAACGGATCGGCGCCGACCATGCGTTCGGCGATCGGCCGGGTGTCGACCAGCGCGCCCTGGCCGAACAGCCACACCGAATTGACCGGCAGCAGGCCGCGCGCGTCCCGTGCCCGGTTGACGGGGTGGTCGTACCACGTCATCTGCACTTCGTTCTGGAACTTGCGCCAGGCGCGTTCCTGCTCGCCCTGGTGCATCCAGATGTCGATGTTGTGGCCGGCGGCGCGCTGCGGGGCGGCGGCGCGCAGCTCCCCGAATGGGGCATCGGCGAGGTACCAGCGGGCGGGGTGGGGCGCTTCCAGCCTCAGGCCCGACTCGGCGATAAGCGGCGCGATGGCCCGGCGCAGTGCCTCGGCGTTTTCCGCCTCCAGCCGCAGCTGGGCGGGGTCGAGCATCACCAGGTGATCCCGCGCGGCGTGGATATGGATCGGCTGCAGGCAGGCCCAGGCGCGGGTGTCGGCGGCGGCGCCGTCGGCCAGGCGCATGTATGGCGCGGACGGCAACATGCCCGCCGGCAGCCCGGCGCGCTCGGCCAGCCAGCGCTCGTGCGGCAGCGTGGGCAGGTAGGCGTCGCCGTGGCGCTCGTGCCCGGCCTCGCGGGCGCGGGCAAGCAACCTTTCCAGGCCGGGCAAGGTCAATTGACGGTAAGCATCGTCCGCCACCTCGGCAGCCGGCGCGCAAAACGGGACAATCAGGGTCAGTTCGGGAATCATGGCTCCGAGATTGTAAACTTCCGGCTGGCCGGCGAGGGCGCCGGCCACATCACATCCCATTGGGACGCCCCTTTGAAAGTTCCATACGAATGGCAGATCGGCTGGCGCTACACGCGTGCGAGCAAGCGCGCCAGCCGCAACAGCTTCATTTCCTTCATCTCGCTCATCTCCATGCTCGGCATCGCGCTGGGCGTGGCCGCGCTGATCGTCGTGCTGTCGGTCATGAACGGTTTCCAGAAGGAGGTGCGCGACCGCATGCTGTCGGTGCTGTCGCATATCGAGATCATGGCGCCGGGCAGCCTGCCCGACTGGCAGCGCACCGCGAATGAGGCGATGCAGAACAAGGAGGTCGTGGGGGCGGCGCCGTATGTGGGCGCGCAGGCCATGATCACGCGCGATGAAGCGGTGCGCGGCGTGCTGCTGCGCGGCGTGTCGCCGGCGGACGAGCCCAAGGTGTCGGACATCGCCAAGGATTTCAAGTCGGGCAGCATCGACGACCTGAAGCCGGGCGAGTTCGGCATCGTCCTGGGCTCGGAGCTGGCCCGCGGCCTGAGCGTGCGGCAGGGCGACAAGGTGACGCTGGTGGCGCCGCAGGGAACCATCACGCCGGCCGGCGTGCTGCCGCGCATGAAGCAGTTCACCGTGACCGGTACCTTCGAGTCGGGCCACTATGAGTTCGACAGTTCGCTCGCCCTCATCCACATCGACGACGCCGAGCGGCTGTTCCGCCTGGACGGCCCGACCGGCGTGCGCCTGAAGCTGGTCGACATGCAGCGCGCGCCGCAGGTGGCCGAGGCGCTGTCGCACACGCTGACCGGCGAGCTGTACATCCGCGACTGGTCGCGCCAGAACAAGAACTGGTTCGCCGCCGTGCAGACCGAGAAGAAGATGATGTTCATCATCCTCACGCTGATCATCGCGGTGGCGGCGTTCAACCTGGTCTCCACGCTGGTCATGACGGTGACCGACAAGCAGGCCGACATCGCCATCCTGCGCACGATGGGCGCGCAGCCGCGCTCCATCATGAAAATTTTTATTGTGCAGGGTGTGGCGATCGGCTTTATTGGTACCCTGCTGGGGGTGCTGTTCGGCATGCTGATCGCGTACAACATCGACGTGATTGTGCCGGCCATCGAGCATGTGCTGGGCTTGCAGTTCCTGCCGCAGAGCGTCTATTTCATCAGTGAACTGCCCTCGGACCCCCGCGTGAACGACATCGCAACCATCGGCATCATTTCCTTCGTGCTCGCCTCGGTGGCGACGCTGTATCCGAGCTGGCACGCTTCGCGCGTGAACCCGGCGGAGGCGCTGCGCTATGAGTGAGACCTTGATGACCGCCAACGAGGCCACCCACCGCAACGAGTGGGGCGACACCCCCGTGCTGCAGGCACAGGGACTGGTCAAAGCGTTCAGGCAGGGCGGCTTGAATGTCGACGTGCTCAAGGGGGTCGACATCCGCATCGGCGTGGGCGAGAAGGTCGCCATTGTGGGAGCGTCGGGCTCGGGCAAGAGCACGCTGCTGCATGTGCTGGGCGGGCTGGATGTGCCGACCTCGGGCCACGTGTCGCTGCTCGGCAAGCCGTTCACTGCCATGAGCGAGCGCGAGCGCAATACGCTGCGCAACCGGGCACTGGGCTTCGTCTACCAGTTCCACCACCTGCTGCCGGAATTCACCGCGCTCGACAACGTCGCCATGCCACTGCGCATCCGCGGCGAGAACGAAGCGCAGGCGCGCCATACCGCGCAGGCCATGCTGGCGCGCGTGGGCCTGGGTGAGCGCACGGCGCACCGGCCGGGCGAGCTGTCCGGCGGCGAACGCCAGCGGGTGGCGATCGCGCGCGCGCTGGTGGGCTCGCCCGCCTGCGTGCTGGCCGACGAGCCCACCGGCAACCTCGACGACCACACCGCCGGCGAAGTGTTCGACCTGATGCTGGAGCTGACGCGCACGCTCGGCACCAGCTTCGTCATCGTCACGCACGACATCGACCTGGCCGGCCGCTGCGACCGTATCCTGCGCCTGCGCGACGGGCATCTGCACCAGGAACGGTAAGCGATACGATCGCCCGCCGCGCACCGCCATGTGGATCGACACCCACTGCCACCTCGACGCCCGCGAATTCGATGCCGACCGCGATGCGGTGGTCGAGCAGGCGCGGGCAGCGGGGGTCCACCACATCGTGGTGCCGGCGATCGCGCGCTGGAATTTCGACGTGGTGCGCGCGCTGGCGCACCGGCAGGCCGGCTGTAGCTATGCGCTCGGCATCCACCCGCTCTGCGCCGCGCAGACCAGCGATGATGACCTGATCGAACTGCGCCGGCAGGTCGCCGCGTCGATGGACGACCCGCGCTTCGTTGCCATCGGCGAGATCGGGCTCGACTTCTTCATCCCCGATCCGCAGGTCGAACGGCAGAACGCCGTCTACCAGGCGCAACTGAAGATCGCGCGCGAGTTCGACCTGCCGGTGCTACTGCATGTGCGCAAATCGCAGGACCAGGTGCGCAGCGCAGCGGCCAGGGCGTGCGTGCGGCGCGGTATCGCGCACGCCTTCAACGGTAGCGACGATCAGGCTCGCCACTATATCGAGACCGGTTTCAAGCTGGGCTTCGGCGGCGTGCTCACCTTCGCGCGCGCCAATCGCATCCGGCGGCTGGCGGTGGAGATGCCGCTCGAATCGATCGTGCTGGAAACCGACGCGCCCGACCTCGCGCCGGCGTGGCTGGCCGACGACCAGTTCGGCGCGCAGGTCGGCACGCGCAATGCACCGGCCGAAGTGGCCGGGATCGCCGCCGCGCTGGCGGCGTTGCGCGGCATTTCCATCGACACGCTGGCCGCGCAGGCCCGGCGCAACAGTGTCGATGCCATTCCCCGTCTGGCGGCGCTGCTCGAGTCCTGACCCGCACCGATGCGCGCCCTGCTGATCGGCTTTGTCGCGGGGTGCATGGTGCTGCAGACGCAGCCGTCGCTGGTGCCGGTGTGGCAGCCGGTGCTGCTCGGGCTCGCTTGTCTGCTGGCGATGGCGGTGTTGCGGCGCGGGGGGCGGTTGCCGAGGCTTGTTCCCGTGATGGCCGTGCTGGCGGCGGCTTGCGTCGGCTTCGGCTGGAGTGACTGGCGCGCGCAGCAGCGGCTGTCCGTGGTGCTGGCGCCCGAATGGGAGGGCAAGGCCATCCGCGCAACGGGCGTTGTGGCCGAACTGCCCCAGGTCACCGAGGACGCCACGCGTTTCCTGTTTCACATCGAATCCAGCGACGCGGGCGGCGCCGTGCCGCCGCGCGTGCGCCTGTCGTGGTACGGCAAGCGCAGCTGGAACGAGCGGCGGCGGGAGGCCGGGGCGGCCACCGATCGCCGCGCCGGCATCCCCGACCTGCAGCCCGGCCAGCGCTGGCAGCTGACGCTGCGGCTCAAGCGGCCGCACAGCCTGATGAACCCGGGCGGCTTCGACGGCGAATACGCGATGCTCGCCGACACGATCCGCGCCGCGGGCTACGTGCACACCGGCAAACGCGCGCGCAATGCGCCGATGGGCGAAGCCGGCGCCGGTTTCGATCTGCATGTCGAGCGCTGGCGTGCCGCGGTGCGGCGGCACATCCTCGCCGCATTGCCTGATGCGCGCTATGCGCCCGTGATGGTCGCCCTGGTGGTGGGCGACCAGAGCGGCATCGCCCAGGCAGACTGGGAGCGCTTCCGCCGCACCGGCATCAGCCATCTCGTCAGCATTTCCGGTCTGCACATCACGATGATCGCCGGGCTGTTCGCCGCGCTCTGGATGGCGCTGTGGCGGCGCTCGTTCGGTCTGGCCCGCTGGCTGCGTACGCCGCTGCCGCTGCGCATGCCGGCCCAGCGCGCCGGCGCCATCGCCGCAATGGCGGCGGCGCTTGCCTATTGCTTGCTGGCGGGGATGGGCGTGCCAGCGCAGCGCACGCTGCTGATGCTCGCGACCGTCGCCGTGGCGCGGCTGACCGATCGCAGCGTGCCGGCCAGCCTGTCGCTGTGCTGGGCCGCGGTGGTGCTGGTGGATCCGTGGGCGGTCATGTCGGCGGGATTCTGGCTGTCGTTCGGCGCGGTGGCGGTCATTTTCCTGGCCGCGCGGATCGTTGCCGCCGATGCGCGGGACGATGACCGTCGGCCCGCCTGGCCGATACGCGCCTGGCGCGGTCTGCGCGGCGCCGCACGCATCCAGTTGGCCGTGACGTTCGGCCTGCTGCCGTTGACGCTGCTGCTGTTCCAGCAGGTCTCGGTGGTGTCGGCCGCGGCCAACGCGCTCGCGATCCCGGTGGTCAGCTTTGTCACGACGCCGCTGGCGTTGATTGGCGCGGCGCTGCCCGGGCCGTGGTCGCCGCCGGCGCTGGCGTGGGCCGAGGCCAGCTTCGGGTGGCTCGTGTCGTGGCTGGATGGGCTGGCGATGCCGGGCTGGTCCGTGTGGGTGGCGCCCGTCGCGCCCGCCTGGGCGTGGATGCCGGCCGTTGTCGGTGTGCTGTTGCTGCTCGTGCCGGGTGGTTGTCGCGCCTGGGCCTGGCGGGCGCAGGGCGTGATCCTGTTGCTGCCGATGCTGCTGGCGCGCGCACCGGTGCCGTCGCCGGGCGAGTTCCGGATGGTGGCATTCGACATCGGCCAGGGCGCTGCCACGCTGGTCGAGACGGCCAGCCACCGGCTGCTGTTCGACACCGGCCCCGGCCATGGCGACCTTGCCGATGCCGCCGACCGCGTGATCGTCCCGTATCTGCGCGGACATGGCGTACAGGCCATCGATACGCTGGTGGTCAGCCACGAGGACAGTGACCACGCCGGCGGCACCGAAACGGTGATGGCCGAGGTGCCGGTGCGCACCATGCTGGCGTCCTGGCCGCCCGGCCACCGGCTGGACGAGCTGGCCCGCGCGCACGGCATCGATCCCGCTGGCTGCCTGGCCGGACAGCGTTGGGTGTGGGACGGTGTCGCCTTCGAAATCCTGCATCCGGTGCAGGCGCCCCCCGATAGGGCGCCCGTGTCCAGCAACGCCCGCAGCTGCGTGCTGCGCATCGCCGGCGCACGCTACGCCGCCATACTGGCCGGCGACATCGGCAGCGCCCAGGAAATGGCGCTGATCGCCGCCGAAGCGCCGGAGCGGCTCATGGCAGACATCTTGCTTGTGCCCCACCACGGCAGCAAGACGAGCTCCAGCGGCGCGTTTTTGGACGCGGTCTCTCCGCAGGTGGCGATTTTCCAGGTCGGCTACCGCAACCGGTACGGTCATCCGCATCCGCAGGTCTGGCAGCGCTACGGCGCGCGCGACATCGAGCGGCTGCGCACCGATGCAGCCGGGGCCGTCGTCATCGAGACGCGCGGCGATGCGCTGGATGTGCGGACGGCGCGGTCGATGCGGCCGCGCTACTGGTCCTCGGCGCTGGAGGTCGCAGCCCTGGCAGACGCCACGGAGCCCACGGACGCGCAGCCGTAAGACACGGTGGCACGGCGGGTTTGCCCAGTTGTGGGGCGCAAAACTGCTGTGCTATAAAAACCACATGCCGCGCGCCGCGCGGTCGCGCCACCAGGGGAGAACAGCATGGCTGTCCGGTTCTACGATGAAATGCTCAACTGGCATGGCGAGCGTAGTCCTCATGCCGCCGAACCGGCCTCGTCGGCGCTCATGCAGCAAGGCGAGGTGCGCGGCCACTACGGACGCTTCGCCGAATGGCTGGGCGCCCAGTCCAACGCGGCGCTGGAGAACAAGCGCGCCGAAGCCGACCTGATCTTCCGCCGCGTCGGCATCACCTTCGCGGTCTACGGCGACAAGGACGAATCGAACAGCGGCACCGAGCGCACCATCCCGTTCGACATCATTCCGCGCATCTTTCCGGCGTCCGAGTGGGCGACGCTCGAGCGCGGCCTGCGCCAGCGCGTCGACGCGCTCAACCGCTTCCTGTACGACATCTACCACGCCCAGGATATCATCCGTGCCGGCCTGATCCCGCCCGACCAGATCTACAACAACGCCCAGTACCGCCCCGACATGCTCGGCGTGGACGTGCCGCGCGACATCTACGCGCACGTCGCCGGCATCGACATCGTGCGCGCCGGCGAGGGCGAGTTCTACGTGCTGGAAGACAACCTGCGCGTGCCCTCGGGCGTGTCGTACATGCTGGAAAACCGCAAGATGATGATGCGGCTGTTCCCGGAGCTGTTCGCGCGCAACCGCGTGGCGCCGGTGGCGCATTACCCCGACCTGCTGCTCGACACGCTGCGCAGCGTGTCGCCGCAGAACATCTCCGACCCGACCGTGGTGGTGCTCACGCCCGGCATGTACAACTCGGCGTACTTCGAGCATGCCTTCCTGGCGCAGCAGATGGGCGTGGAGCTGGTCGAGGGCCACGACCTGTTCGTCAAGGACGATCACCTCTACATGCGGACCACGCAGGGCCCGCAGCGCATCGACGTGATCTACCGCCGGGTGGACGACGACTTCCTCGATCCGCTGGTGTTCCGCCCCGATTCCCAACTGGGCGCGGCGGGCCTGCTGTCGGTCTACCGGGCCGGCAACGTCACCATCTGCAACGCCATCGGTACCGGCGTGGCCGACGACAAGTCGATCTATCCGTACGTGCCCGAGATGATCCGCTTCTACCTGGGCGAGGAACCCATCCTCAACAACGTCCCGACCTACATGTGCCGGCGCCCGGACGACCTGCAGTACGTGCTCGACCACATGGGTGAGCTGGTGGTCAAGGAGACGCACGGCGCGGGCGGCTACGGCATGCTGGTGGGGCCCGCCGCCACGCAGGCGGAGATCGCCGCCTTCCGCGAGGTGGTCAAGGCGCGGCCCGGGCAATACATCGCGCAGCCGACGCTGGCGCTGTCCACCTGCCCTACCTATGTGGAGGCCGGCATTGCCCCGCGCCACATCGACCTGCGTCCCTTCGTGCTGTCCGGCAAGGACGTGCGCATGGTGCCCGGCGGCCTGACGCGCGTGGCGCTGCGGGAGGGGTCGCTGGTGGTCAATTCGTCGCAGGGCGGCGGCACCAAGGACACCTGGGTCCTGGAGCGCTGACCGATTGCCATTCGAGCCATGACATCCGACAGACGGACACACGGAACAGGACAGGGGACACCATGCTGAGCCGCACCGCCGACCATCTCTTCTGGATGGCGCGCTACACCGAACGGGCCGAAAACACTGCCCGCATGCTCGACGTCAACTACCAGACCTCGCTATTGCCGCAATCGGCGGAAGTGGCGGAGCAGGGCTGGTGGGCCATGCTCGACATCTCCGAACTGACACGGGTCTTCGACGCACGCTACGGCCTGCTGTCGCGCGACGACGTGATCGACTTCATGGTGCGCGACATGACCAACGCATCGTCGATCATGAGCTGCCTGCGCGGCGCCCGCGAGAACGCCCGGGCCGTGCGCGGCTCCCTCACCACCGAGGTGTGGGAAACCATCAACACCACCTGGCTGGACGTGCAGCGCATGATCGCCGACGGCATGCTGCGCGATGATCCGTCGCAGTTCTTCGAGTGGGTCAAGTTCCGCTCGCACCTGTCGCGCGGCGTGCAGGCCGGCACCATGCTCAAGGACGACGCGTTCTACTTCATCCGCTTGGGCACCTTCCTGGAACGCGCCGACAACACCGCGCGGATTCTCGACGTGAAGTTCCAGTCGACGCCCACGCGTGACGAAACCGCTGCCGAGCACGCCGATTTCTATCACTGGGCGGCCGTGCTGCGCTCGGTGTCGGGCTTCGAGGTCTACCGCAAGATCTACCGCAACGTCATTACGCCGACGCGCGTGGCCGAACTGCTGATCCTGCGCGCCGACATGCCGCGCTCGCTGCTGGCCAGCATGGACGAGGTGGTGGCGATCCTGTCCACCGTGCGGAACAGCCAGTCCGCCGAGACCGAGCGGCGCGCTGGTAAACTGCATGCCGACCTGCGGTACGCCCGCATCGAGGATATTTTCGCGGTCGGCCTGCATCCGTGGCTGACCAGTTTCCTGGAGCGGATCAACGATCTGGGCAATGGCATCAGCCAGGATTTCCTGGTGCCGCTCGATGTGGTGTGACAGCAGGCGCACTTTGTGTTTATCAGGGCGTCACCTCGGGGCGGCGTCCGCGTCACCGTGAAATACCTGATCCAACATACGACGGCCTACCGCTATGCCGAGCCGTTGCGCCACAGCGTGCACGAACTGCGGCTCACGCCCCGCAGCGGCCCGCTGCAACAGGTGGATAGCTGGCAGATCCACGTACCCGGCAACCTGACGCGCGCCACCGACGGGTTCGGCAATGTCGTCCATCACTTCACCCTGGGTGGCCGCCTGGATACCGTCACCATCGACGCGCGCGGCGTGGTGGAGGCGCTCCCCGACGTGGCCGCCGCCAGCCGGGGCTTTGTCGATGCGCCGGGCCACGGCCGCTACCGTGTGTCGCCGCTGTACTTCCTGAGCACGACGCCGCTGACGTCCGCGCCGCCCGAGATGACCGCATTCGCTCGGGAGCACGCGCTGGTGGCGGGCAACGCGGAGTCGGCGCTGGTGCTGGCGCACGCCGTTGCCGAGCGCGTGCGCTACAAGCCCAACACCACCGACGTCGGCACGGCCGCCGCCGAGGCCTTCGGCCTGGGCACGGGCGTGTGCCAGGACCAGGCGCAGGTGATGGTGGCCTGCTGCCGGGCGCTGGGCGTGCCGGCGCTCTATGTCAGCGGCTACTTCCACGCCGAGGGCGAGGAAGACCTGGCCAGCCACGCCTGGGCCGACATCTGCCTGGACGCCGAGGCGCACCTGTGGTGCAGCATCGATGTGACCCACCGCTGCTTCACGGACCACCGGCACGTGCGCCTAGCGGTCGGCCGCGACTACCAGTCCGCCGCGCCGATCCGCGGCGTGCGCCAGGGCGGCGGGGCCGAGACGCTGGACGTGCGCATCTCCATCGAACCGCTGCCGGCCGAAGCCGCCTGCACAAGCCCTCCAAGCGCACCGGCCGGTTGCGATCGGCGCGCTAGTACTACAGCCGTAGCTCAAAATGGCGGAGCACATCCCCGCGCCCGGTAGTGACACTGCTGAGCGCGCCACTGATGCGCGCGCCGCCATCGCGACCATGCCAGCAC
>CAKKOY010000077.1 GCA_919592095.1 Ralstonia syzygii subsp. syzygii
AGACGACAATCTACGCAGCCAGACGGATTGTTTACCGCGCCATCTGCCCAGACCGTTGCGCGTAAACGTCATCATGCCGCGCGCGGGCGACCGGATTTATGCAACAACGCCATGGCGTTGCAACAACTATCCGGCCATCTTTATGCCGGGAAGAGAAAGAAACTGGATTCAGCTTTAAGTCGAGGACACCGCCCAAGGCCTTAGCAAAATATCCGCAGATCAAACCCGCCACTTCGGGATGGCGTCCTCGGCGCGAAGCGGGCGCGGAGTGATGCGGGGCGGAATTCCGGTGCGTGCCGTCCGTGCGCGGCCCGTTCGCCGTCGCGGCGCCGGACGGTGTGCTGCCCGTGATCGGATCTTCCCGGTGGCCTATCCGCTATGGCCCCGCTAGTGTCGCTCCAGGCCGCGTCGTCAGAGCACGACCGGCAGCGCCGTCGTATCCTTGATCCGCTCCAGCGCGAAACTGCTCTTGACGTCGATCACCGCCGGATGCGCCAGCAGCTGGTCGCGGATGAAGCGGGCGAAGTGGTCCATGTCTTCGACGAACACCTTGAGCAAGTAGTCCATCTCGCCGGTCATGGCGTAGCAGGTGACGACCTCGGGCCAGGTGGCGACGGCGGCACGAAAGATGTCCGATGGCGCCTTGCCCTTGGGCGCGCCGCCTTGCTTCTCCAGCCGCACGTTGATGTAGGCCGACAGACCCAGGCCGATCTTGCCCGGATCGAGCAGCGCGGCGTACTGGCGGATCACGCCGCTTTCCTCCAGGCGGCGGATCCGGCGCAGGCAGGGGCTGGGGGAGAGATTCACCCGCTCGGCCACCTCCAGGTTGGTGAGACGGCCGTTGCTCTGGAGGACCTCCAGAATCTTGCGGTCGATCTTGTCCAGTTCCACCTTGCTCATTTTGTTGCTCCGCACCAAAACATTTGGCAATTTTCTTGCGCAAATTTAGCAAGGAGGGCACAACTTCGCAATTTTTATGTAGCTGGACACTTCTACACTGCGGGGATCGTCCAAGTCCTGAGCGCTGACCCCAGCGCCGCACCCCGCAGGAGGCTTCGCCATGTCATTCACGCCTTGGGAAAATCCGATGGGCACCGCCGGCTTCGAGTTCATCGAATACGCCGCGCCGGACCCCGTTGCCATGGGCAGGCTGTTCGAGAGCATGGGCTTCACCGCCATCGCGAAGCACCGTCACAAGAACGTGACGCTGTACCGCCAGGGTGGCATCCACTTCATCATCAATGCCGAGCCGGATTCGTTCGCGCAGCGCTTCGCGCGCCTGCACGGGCCCTCGATCTGCGCCATCGCCTTCCGCGTGCAGGACGCCGCCTTCGCCTACAAGCGCGCGCTGGAGCTGGGCGCGTGGGGCTTCGATACCCATAGCGGCCCGATGGAGCTGAACATCCCGGCCATCAAGGGCATCGGCGATTCGCTGATCTACCTGGTGGACCGCTGGCGCGGCAAGAACGGCGCCCAGGCCGGCGACATCGGCGACATCAGCATCTATGACGTCGACTTCGTGCCCATCCCCGGCGCCAACCCGAACCCCACCAGACACGGCCTGACCTACATCGACCACCTGACGCACAACGTCTACCGTGGCCGCATGAAGGAATGGGCCGAGTTCTATGAACGCTTCTTCAACTTCCGCGAGGTGCGCTACTTCGACATCGAGGGCCAGGTCACCGGCGTGAAGAGCAAGGCGATGACGAGCCCATGCGGCAACATCCGCATCCCCATCAACGAAGAAGGGACGGAGAAGGCCGGCCAGATC
This sequence comes from Ralstonia syzygii subsp. syzygii, assembly GCA_919592095.1. Taxonomy (GTDB): domain Bacteria; phylum Pseudomonadota; class Gammaproteobacteria; order Burkholderiales; family Burkholderiaceae; genus Ralstonia; species Ralstonia syzygii. The sequence continues at coordinate 1,775 of CAKKOY010000077.1, forward strand.
CAGGAATATCTGGACATGTACCACGGCGAGGGCATCCAGCACATCGCGCTGGGCTCGACCGACCTGTACAGGACGGTGGATGCGCTGCGCGGCAACGGCATCAAGCTGCTGGACACCATCGACACGTATTACGAACTGGTCGACAGGCGCATCCCCGGCCATGGCGAGAACGTGGCGGAACTGAAGAAGCGCAAGATTCTGATCGATGGCGCGCCGGGCGACCTGCTGCTGCAGATATTCTCGGAAAACCAGCTGGGCCCGATCTTTTTCGAGTTCATCCAGCGCAAGGGCAACCAGGGCTTCGGCGAGGGCAACTTCAAGGCGCTGTTCGAATCGATCGAGCTCGACCAGATGCGCCGCGGCGTGTTGAAGGCGGATCAGCCGGCCTGACGCCGAACCGCACCGGACTCCGGCACGCTCCCACGAAAAACGCGACCCTCGGGTCGCGTTTTTCGTTGCGGGTGTTGGTGTTGGCCAGTGCGGTGCGCCTATTCGCCCTTGGTGGCCGACGGGCCGCCCGGCATGGCTGCCGCGGCCGGTGTGTTGCGCTGCGCACGGTGGGCATCGTGGCGCGCCTTCATGAACGCGCGGATCTCGTCTTCGGTGACCTTGCCGTCGTGGTTGGCATCGATCTCGTCGAAGTGCTTGGCGAGCTTGGGCAGGCCGGCCTGCATTTCTTCCTTGGTCAGCGCGCCGTCGCCGTTCTTGTCGGCGGCCTTGAACTTGGCGTCCAGGCGTGCCTGCATCTTGCCGCGCATCTCGCCCGCATGGGCCTTGTGCCAGGCAGCGAGTTCGTCCTTGCTGATCTGGCCGTCGTGGTTGGTGTCGATCTCGTCGAAGTGTTCTTCCAACCAGCGATGCCCCTTCGCCTCGTCGCGCGAGACCATGCCGTCGCCGTTGGTGTCCAGCTTCTTGAAGCCGTCGCCGTGATGGCGCACCGGCGCGGCGGCCGAGGGTGCCGGGGCCCCCGCCGCCGGTGCGTTGGCATCCTGCGCGCGGGCGCTCATGCCCGACATGGCCAGGAAGAGGGCCGAGGTGGCGAGGAAGGTTTGGACAACGCGTTTGTTGGTCATGTTCAGCTCCTTTCACATGCACTGTGTACGGGATTAGAACCCGAGGATGCGTGTGCGTTGCCGTGTTTTACACGCTGTTACCTGCATGACATGGCCTGTAATATGCGCCTCGGCTGGTCAGCGCCGGTGGATGGGTCAGTGGTCCACGCTGTCGTCGACGCTGCCGCTGCTGCCTTTGCGCGCAGCCGCGGCGGCATGATGGCGCGGGCCGGTGATGCCGAGCTGGGGCGAGTTCAGGATGTCATTGGTGTTGATGTCATTGGTGTTGGACGGCGCCGGCGTGAGCGGCAGCGCGGCACCCGGCACTGCCGTGTTGGCCGGGTTGCCGGCCATGGCGCTGGGCGGTGGCGGCGGCATTGCGGGGGTCGCCATCGGCGCGGCGGCGCCGGACGGCGGCAGCGGCAGGGCCGCGTTGCGCCCGGCGGGCGAGATGCCGGCCACGGCGCTGGCGGGCAGCGCGATCTCCTGGCGCACGCCGTTGCGCTCGATCACCACCGAACGTGCCTTGATCTCCACCAGCTTCAGGCTGGGCGACAGCGCCTTGCCCGCGCGGATGGCCTGCGGCGGACCGCCGTCGATCGATACGATGGCCGCGCCGCTGCCGTCGGCCAGGTCGGCCACCACGCCGGCAACCTGCACGTCGCGCGGACCGCTCTGCGGACCGCCGCCGAACAGCGTGACGGCAGCGCCGGTTTCCAGCGCGTCGGTCTGCGCCACCCGTGCCTCGCGCGGCACGCTCAGCGAACGCAGCGACGACAGCGTCAGCACCCAGTGGGCCAGCAGCGCGCAGAGGGCAGCGAACAGCACCAGGCTGAGCAGACGGGACGACTGTTGAGCGGTCATGAAAGGCGGATCCACCGTGGGAATGTGTCGATTCTAGCCGCCCTTCATGCAGGATCGGTGAACAGGATGGCCGCGCCCCCGCTGATCGCCGGCAGGCAAGACCGCCCGACGGCGGCTATGGTCAAGTGTCGCGGCTATACTGTGCTCCCCCCTTTTCACCCATCCCTCTCCCATGATGCAAGGCCAACTTCGTACCTCCGTCCGCCAACGCGCCTTCGCCCGTCGCGTGGCACGCGGCTTCACGCTGATCGAGATCATGGTGGTGGTGGTGATTCTCGGCATCCTGGCCGCGCTGGTGGTCCCGAAGATCATGAGCCGGCCCGATGAGGCGCGCATCATCGCCGCCAAGCAGGACATCGCTTCCATTTCGCAGGCGCTCAAGCTGTACCGGCTGGACAACGGCCGCTACCCGACCACCGAGCAGGGCCTCGCCGCGCTGGTCACCAAGCCGACCACCGAGCCGGTCCCGAACAACTGGAAGGGCGGCGGCTATCTGGAACGCCTACCGAAAGACCCGTGGGGCCATCCGTACCAGTACCTGAACCCGGGCGTGCGCGGCGAAGTCGACATCTTCAGCTTCGGCGCCGACGGCCAGCCCGGCGGCACCGGCAACGATGCCGACATCGGCAACTGGGACAATTGATCGACCGACCCGCCGATCCTATTTGCGCATCCGTCATGCAGCGCCGCTCCAGTCCACATTGCGCAGCCCGCACACGCCGCGGCTTCACGCTGCTGGAGCTGCTGGTGGTGGTGGTCATCATCGGCATCGTGCTGGGCGTGGTGGCAGTCAATGCCACGCCCAACCCGCGCTCGCAGCTGACCGACGATGCGCAGAAGCTGGCGCGCCTGATCGAGCTGGCCCAGGAAGAGGCGCAGTTGACCGCGCGCCCGGTGGCGTGGGAAGGCGACGCGCAGGGCTGGCGCTTCCTGGAAGCGGCGCCCGGCGGCTGGCGCGTGATGACGCGCGACGTGCTGGCCCCCGGCCATTGGCGCCAACCGATGGACAACGTGCAGATCGTGGCCGGTGCCGCCACGGCGCCCGGTGCGCCGCAGCGCCTGGTGTTCGGCCGCGAGGCGATCGGGCTGCCGTGGCGCGTGGCGCTGTCGTCCCGGGGCGCGCGCATCGACGTGGTGTCCGACGGTGGCCCGCGCGTACTGACCGAGGCGCCATGAGACAAGCCAGCCGGGCCGCGCGGCGGCATGGATTCACCCTGCTCGAAGTGCTGGTGGCGCTGACCATCGTGGCGGTCGCGCTGACCGCCACGATGCGCGCGATGGGCAGCATGACCACCGCCAGCGAATCGCTGCAGACGCGCATGCTGGCCACCTGGAGCGCGGAAAACCATCTCGCCGGCCTGCGGCTCGCGCATGCCTATCCCGAACCCGGCTCGCGCGGTTTCGCCTGCCCGCAGGGCGACGCCCAGCTGTGGTGCGAAGAAACGGTCGCGCCCACGCCCAATCCGGTGTTCCGCCGGGTCGAGGTCGCGGTCTACGCCGATGCCGGCCGCGCCGTGCGCCTTGCCTGGCTGGTCACCCTGCTGCCCAACGATGCGCGCAATCTCTTCTGACCGCGTGCGCGGCTTCACCCTGCTCGAGCTGCTGGTGGCGATCACGCTGCTGGCGATCCTGGCCGTGCTGGCCTGGCGCGGGCTGGACAGCATGACGCGCACGCACGAAGCGCTGGCCCAGCGAGACGAACGCATCGAGGCCCTGAAGACGGCCTATGCGCAGTTCGATGCCGACTGCACGCAGCTGGCCGATCCGGCCACGCTGTCGCGCTCGCCGGTGGAGGTCGATGCCGACCGCGTGCTGCTGGTGCGCGACCGGCGCGACGACGGGCAGCCGCCGGCCTGGCAGGTGGTGCTGTATCGTGCCGTCAATGGACGGTTGGAGCGTTTGCAGAGCGCACCCATCACCAGCCGCAGCGATCTGCGCGGCGCACTCGACGGCCTGCGCCAGGGCGGCGCCAATGCGGTCGTCTACAAGCTGGCCGACGCGGTGGACGGCATCGCTGCCCGTGCCTGGATCGAACCGGGCGGCTGGATGGACAACGCCGGTGCCCTGTCGGCGGCGCTGTTCCCGGGCGGCAGCAACACCACCACGCTGGCGGAACTGCCGGCGGCTTCCGCGCCCAGCGCATCGGCGCCCGCCGCCGCCGGCGTGGTGGTACCGGTGGCCACGGTGCGGGCCGTGGAGCTGGCGCTGCTGGTGCGCATGACGCCGCAGGGCACGCCGCAGCGCTTTACACGCATCTGCATGACGGGGCTCTGACATGATGCGACGCTCCCGCCCCGCCCTGCCCCGACAACCGCGCGGCGCCGCCGTGGTCACCGCCCTGCTGGTAGTGGCGCTGGCGGTAGTGATCGTCTCGGGCATGCTGTGGCGCCAGCAGGTGGATATCCGCGCGGTGGAGAACCAGCGCCTGAAGGCGCAGGCCACGTGGATTGCCCGCGCCGGCATCGACTGGGCCCGGCTGATTCTGCGCGACGACCAGCGGCGCACCGGCGCGGTCGACCACTTGGGCGAGATCTGGGCGGTGCCGATCCAGGAGACCCGGCTGTCGGACTTTCTCGGCAGCTCGCTGCGGACCGATGTGGCGGGCGAGAACTCCTACCTGTCCGGTAGCATTTTCGATGCCCAGGCGCGCTTCAACCTGATGAACCTGCTGGCCCTGCAGACGCTGGGCACGCGCACCGTGGTCACCGGGCGCGACAAGGACGGCATCAAGGCGTACGCCCGGCTGCTGCAATCGCTCAACCAGGACCCCAGCCTCGCCGATGTGACGGCCACCTGGCTGGCGCGCATGCTGGGTGGGATCCAGTCAGTCGAAGGCGGGCAAGGAGGACAGCGCGATAGCAGCGGCAGCGGCAATGGCGGCAACGGTCCGCGCCCGCTGGACGACGTCGATGGCCTGCTTGCCATCCCTGGCTATACGGCGGATGCCGTGCGCGTGCTGCGACCGTTCGTGATCGTGCTGCCCACCCGCACCCTGGTCAACGCCAACACCGCGCCGGCCGAGGTGCTGGCCGCCGTCATCCCCAGCCTGAGCCTGGACCGCGCCCGCGCGCTGGTGCAGGCGCGCGACCGCGCCTACTTCCGCAACATCGGCGACGTCACCAACCAGTTGCGCGGCATCGCCCCGGGGGCGGACAACGCGGCCGCCGCCAACCTGCTGGACGTGCAGACCCACTACTTCCTGGTCTACGGCATGGCGCGCCACGAGCGTGCGCAGGTGGGCCAAGTGGCTCTTGTTTCACGCAGCGATCCGGTCAACAATAACGCCACCCGCATCGTCTGGGTCCGCCGCATCGACAACATTCCGTCATGACGGCGCCACGATACCCTTCGCACGGACGTTGCGCACCCCCAAGCCTTCGCCGTATTGTCATCCGCATCGTTCAGCATCGCGGGTTTTTGCGCAGTCCGGCATTCCCTGTTAGTAGCGTTTTGACCCTGACTCGAGGAGCGGCTTGACGACCTCCCTGTACGTGCGCCTGCCGCACCGGCCCATCCAATCGCCCGAACGCTGGTCGCTGGGCGCGCTCGCATCCGTGCCGTTCGCGCTGGTCCGCGAAGAAGGCGCGCAGGGGCCGCAGCGGATCCTGCGCGAAGGCACCTCGCGCATCGACGAACTGCCCACCACCGACCGGCTCGTGCTGCTGCTGCCTGCCGCCGACGTGCTGCTGGTACCGGCTTCGGTACCGCCGCTGGCGCTGCCCAAGCTGCGCCTGGCCCTGCCCAACCTGGTAGAAGAGCGGCTGGTGCAGGACGCGCAGCAATGCCATATCGCGCTCGGCCCGCGCCTGGGCGCCGTGTCCGCGCAGGGCTGGCGCGCGCCGCGCGAACCGCAAGCGCGCGCGCTGATGATCGCCGACCGCGCCTGGATCCGCTTCGTGCTCGACAGCGTGGCGGGGCACAAGCACCGCGGCTGCCATCTGCTGCCTGCGCAACTGTGCCTGCCGCTTAAAGCACCGGCCCCGGCCGCCGTCGGCAATGACGATGCCGCGCAAGCGCACACCGAGCCCTCGCTCGAACCCGTCGGCGCCGAGGCGGCCGAGGCTGTGGACGCGGAGGCCCCTGCGCAAGCGCCGAACCCGGCAACGGCCGCCGTCACCACCATCGCACTCGACGCCGCGCCGCCGTCGGACGACGACGCGCCGCCCGCCGTCGACATCACCGTGTGCAGCGGCCCGGCCGATGGCTACGGTCTGCGCGTGCTGCCCGCGCACGTCGCCGACTGGCTGGCGATCGCCCCGGCGCTCGCGCGGCTGATGGTGTCGCCCGCCCTGCGCGAACTGGCTCCGGCGCTGTCTACCGACCCGGCCGCGGCCCGGCTGGACTGGGCGGTCTGGGCCGCCGGCGCCCGTGCCGCGCTGACCGCCGGCGACGCCGACCTGTGCCAGTTCGACTTTGCGCATGGCGGCATCGCCGGCATGGACTGGAACGTCTGGCGGCTGCCGGTGGCGCTGGCCGTGCTGATCGTGGCCGTCCAGCTGATCGGTATGAACGCGCAATGGCTGACGCTGCGCGCCGAGCAGAAGCGGCTGGATGCGGCGATGCGCACGCAATTGCAGACGGCCTTCCCGAACACGCCGGTGATTCTCGATCCGCCCGCGCAGATGCGGCGCCAGGTCCAGCAGTTGCGGCTGGCGGCCGGCAAGTCCGCACCGGAAGACTTCCTGCCACTGGCCGACCGCTTCGCCCAGGCCGCCGCCGGCCTCGCGCCCGATGCCCTGCTGGCGCTGGATTACCACGGCCGCGCGCTGGTGGTGACGCTCAAGGAAGGCACCGACACCAACATGCTGCGCACGGCTGCCGCCACCGTCGGCCTGAAGATGGACACCGCCGACGCCCCGCGCGGCGGCGAGGCGACCGTGCCCGGCTCGCGCTGGACGGTCTCCATCGCGCAATAACGACGATCGTTCGTATGGCAACCTCCTCCAACGCTTCCAACGCCTCCGCCGCGCGCCGCCGGCTGCCCCGCATCGGTGTGCCCGACGCGTTGCGCGACGCCGTGGCCGCTTTCTGGATGCAGCGCGAGCCGCGCGAGCGCCGCATCCTGGCCGGCGGCGGCGCGATCCTGCTGCTGGTCATCGTCTATCTGCTGTTCTGGGAACCGGCCTTCGAAGGCCGCCGGCGCATCGAAAAGGCACTGCCCGAGATGCGCGGCCAGCTCGCCGAGATGGAAACGCTCGGCCAGGAGGCGCGCGAGCTGTCCGCCATTGCCGCCACGCCGGTGCCGCACGGCAACGATCTGCAGGACGCGCTCAATGCCAGCCTGACCGCGCACGGACTGAAGGCCTCGCGGATGGCCCTGTCCGGCGAGAGCGCGCAGGTGCAGCTCGACAAGGTCCCGTTAGGCGCGGTGGCCGAGTGGCTGCAGGAAGTGCAGCAGGCGCAACGCATGAAGGTGATCGACGCCAGCATCCGCTACGTGGGTGCGACCGCGCTGGTCAACGTCACGGCAACGCTGCAGGGGCCGGCCGCCGGCGCCGGCGGCCACTGACGCGTGCCGGTGGGCATCGAATCGCTGCCGCCGCTGCGCCTGCGACGGCGTGGGCCGGACCAGGACGGACGCGCAGGCCTGGGCTGGCGCATCGTCGTGGCCGGGGCCGCGCTGGCGGCGGTGGCCGTGACGGTGGTGGCGCAGTATCCGGCCGCATGGGCGGCCGAGCGCGTGGCCGAGGCCACCGGCCATCGCGTGCTGCTGGCCGATGCCCAGGGCAGCGTCTGGCAGGGCAGCGCCACGCTGGCGCTGACCGCGGGCACCGGCGCCGCCGATGCAACGGTGCTGCCGGGACGGCTGTCGTGGTCGCTGGATGCCTGGCCGCTGCTGACGGGCACGGTGCGCGCCCACCTGACGCACGACCGAGCGATGGCGCAGCCGGTCACGCTGGCGGTGTCGCGCGGCGGCTGGCAGGCCGAGGCCGGGGCGATGACGCTGCCGGCCTCGCTGCTGGCGGGCATCGGCGCACCGTTCAACACGCTCAGGCTGGACGGCCAGTTGCGCGCGCAATGGACGCCGCTGTCCGGCCAGTTCGGGCACGGCAAGGGCGCGCCGGATACGGTGCAGGGTACGCTGACCCTCACGCTCGAGCAGGTATCATCCAGCCTCAGCCGCGTGCGGCCGCTGGGCAGCTACCGCGCGGAGCTTGCCTTCGGCGGCGCGGCGGGCGGCCCGGCCCGGCTGACGCTGTCGCCCCTGGCCGGGCCGCTGTCGCTGCAGGGCCAGGGGACAGTGGGCCGTGGTGCACATTTTGACGGCGTGGCGCGAGCCACGCCGGAGTCGGAACCGCTACTGATCGGGCTGCTGAGCCTGATGGGCCCGCGCGACGGCGCGGGCTATCGCCTACGCTTTTGACCAGCCGGCGCGCGCCACGCAGCACCGGCATCCATGAACGACGAGACCATGCACAACGCCTCTTCCCGACACACCGTTCGCGCCATCGTCCTGGCATGCTGCGCAACGATGGTGGCCGGTTCGCTGCCCGCGATGCCCGCCCTCGCGGCCCCGCCCGCCAGCCAGGCGCCGGCGGCGAGCAACCCCGGCGATGAAGTCTCGTTGAACTTCGTCAACGCCGACCTGGAGACCGTGGTCAAGGCGGTCGGCCAGGCCACCGGCAAGAACTTCATCGTTGATCCGCGTGTCAAGGGCACCGTCAACCTCGTCACCGAGAAGCCCGTGACGCGCGCGCAGGCACTGGAGTCGCTGGGCTCGATCCTGCGCATGCAGGGCTACGCCATCGTCGAAGGCAACGGCTTCACCAAGGTGGTGCCCGAGGCCGATGCCAAGCTGCAGGGCTCGCCGACCAGCGTCGGCCCCGGCGCCGGGCGCGGCGGCGAGCAGGTGGTCACGCAGGTGTTCCGCCTGCAATATGAATCGGCCAACAACCTGGTGCCGGTGCTGCGGCCGATGATCGCGCCGAACAACACCATCACAGCCTACCCGGCCAACAACACGCTGGTCATCACCGACTACGCCGACAACCTGCGCCGCATTGCCCGCATCATCGCCTCGATCGACAGCCCGGCGGCCGGCGAAACCGAGCTGATTCCGCTGAAGAACGCGGTGGCCATCGACGCGGCCGCGACGCTGCAGAAGCTGCTGGACCCGAGCGGCACGGCGGGCGGCGCGGGTGCCGGCGCGGCGCTGGCCGACCCCAGCCTGCGCACCTCGGTGGTGGCCGAGCCACGCTCGAACAGCGTGCTGGTGCGCGCCTCGAGCGCCGCGCGCATGGCACAAGCCAAGCAGTTGCTGGCCAAGCTGGATGTGCCCGGTACGCGCCCAGGCAACATCTGGGTGGTGCCGCTGAAGAACGCCAACGCGGTGCAACTGGCGACCACGCTGCGTGCCATCGTGGCGGCCGATGCCACGCTGTCGGCGTCGCAGTCCGGCGGCCCGGGCGGCCAGAGCGCGGCGCAAGGCGCGCAGGCGCAGCAGCCTGCCACCACCGGCACGCAGTCCGGCCAGAACACGCAGACCAGCAGCTACGGCGGCGGCACCTCGGGCAGCAGCGGCATGGGCAGCGGCAACTCGTCGTTCCGTGCCTCGTTCGGCCAGAGCAACCTGCCGGCCACCGGCGGCATCATCCAGGCCGACCCGGCCACCAATGCGCTGATCATCACCGCCAGCGAACCGGTGTACCGCAACCTGCGCACGGTGATCGACGACCTGGATGCGCGCCGCGCGCAGGTCTATATCGAATCGATGATCGTCGAGGTGACCTCCGACAAGGCTTCGCAGCTGGGCATCCAGTGGATGGTGGGCGCGGGCGGGCCGAACACCTACGGCTTCGGCGGCACCAACTTCGGCAGCGGCGTGGGCAACATCCTGAACCTGGGCGTGATCGCGGCCACGGTGGGCAGCGGCGGCATCGGCAGCACGGCCGCGCAGACGGCCCTGAGCGGCATCACCGGCAGCAATGTGAGCGGCCTGAACGGCGGCAACTTCGGTGTGTTCAACAAGAACACGGGCCTGGGCGCGATCCTCTCGGCGCTGGGCTCCGACGGCTCGGTCAACGTGCTGTCCACGCCCAACCTGATCACGCTGGACAACGAAGAGGCCAAGATCCTGATCGGCCAGAACGTGCCGATCACGACCGGCTCGTATGCGCAGACCGGCAGTGCGGCCTCGGTCACGCCGTTCCAGACCTTCGACCGCAAGGACGTGGGCATCACGCTGCGCGTCAAGCCGCAGATCACCGACGGCGGGCTGGTGAAGATGCAGATCTTCCAGGAATCGTCGGCGGTGGTGAACGGCACGCAGAACGCGACGCAGGGCCCGACCACCAACGTGCGCTCGATCGAGACCAACGTGCTGGCCAACGACGGCCAGGTGATCGTGCTGGGCGGCCTGCTCGAAGACAACTACCAGGACGCCGAGCAGAAGGTGCCGGGCCTGGGCGACATCCCCGTGCTCGGGGCGCTGTTCCGCTCCGAGAGCAAGCAGCGCAAGAAGACCAACCTGCTGGTGTTCCTGCGGCCGTACATCCTGCGCACGGCCGAAGCGACCGGCGCGCTGTCGGACAACCGCTACAACTACATGCGCGACACGCAGCAGGGCTTCGTTTCGCCCAACGTGCTGCCGACCACCTCCGACCGCGACACGCCGGTGCTGCCGTCGCCCGATTCGATGCGCCCGGCGCAAAGTTACGGCGATGTCTCGGTGGTGCCCAAGGGTCCGACCGGCGTGCAGGTGCCGCCCGGCGCGCCGATGCCGCAGGGAACTACGCGCAGCGAGCCGCGCCTGCAGAACTTCGCGCCGACGACCTCCGGCGGGTACGACGGCAACGCGCCGCGCAATGGCGGTTGAGACGATCCACGGAGCCCCAAAGGCAGTGAACACCATGGCAACGCAAGCTCCCACCTCTGACGCGCGCACGCTCGAGCCGCCCTCGCCCTCGGCGGTGCGGCTGGTGCCGTATGTGTTTGCGCGCGACGCCAGGCTGCTGGTCGCGCGGCAGGATGTCGACACGCTCGAGGTGTGGGTCTGCCCCGAGACCTCGCGCACCGAGCTGGCCGAGCTGGCCCGCGTGTTCGGCGCGCTGCGGCTGGTGAGCCTGGACGCCGCCGCGCTCTTCACCGCCACGCAGACGGCCTACAACGCCCAGGACGGCAGCGCCGCCCAGGTGGTCGGCGAAGTGGAAGGCGAGGTGGACCTGTCGCGCCTGATGCAGGACATCCCCGCCGTGGAAGACCTGCTCGAATCGGAAGACGATGCGCCGATCATCCGCATGATCAACGCGCTGCTCACGCAGGCCGCGCGCGAAGGCGCCTCGGACATCCACATCGAGCCGTTCGAGAACGCCTCGGTGGTGCGCTTCCGCGTGGACGGCACGCTGCGCGACGTGGTGCGCCCGAAGAAGGCGCTGCACGGCGCGCTGATCTCGCGCATCAAGATCATGGCGCAGCTCGACATCGCCGAGAAACGCCTGCCGCAGGACGGCCGCATCACGCTGCGCGTGGGCGGGCGGCCGGTGGACGTGCGCGTCTCCACCCTGCCCACCGGCCACGGCGAGCGCGCGGTGCTGCGCCTGCTCGACAAGGAAGCCGGCCGGCTGGACCTCGGCAAGCTCGGCATGGGCGCCGGCACCCTGGCGCGCTTCGACCACCTGATCAACCAGCCGCACGGCATCGTGCTCGTCACCGGCCCGACCGGTTCGGGCAAGACCACCACGCTGTATGCCGCGCTGTCACGGCTGGATGCCGCCTCCACCAACATCATGACGGTGGAAGACCCGATCGAGTACGACCTGGACGGCATCGGCCAGACCCAGGTCAACCCGAAGATCGACATGACCTTCGCCAAGGCCCTGCGCGCCATCCTGCGGCAGGACCCGGACGTGGTGATGATCGGCGAGATCCGCGACCTGGAGACCGCGCAGATCGCCGTACAGGCCTCGCTGACCGGCCACCTGGTGCTGGCGACGCTGCACACCAACGATTCGGCCTCGGCGGTCACGCGCCTGATCGACATGGGGATCGAGCCGTTCCTGCTGTCGTCGTCGCTGCTGGGTGTGCTGGCGCAGCGGCTGGTGCGGCGCCTGTGCGTGCACTGCCGCCGCGAGGAAGTGCTGGAACTCACGCCCACCGAGATCGAGGCCGTGGCCGGCACGCCGCCCGTGGATGGCGCCACCTCCGCCGTGCCGACGCGACGCTCGGTGTGGCACCACGTCGGCTGCGAGCACTGCGGCCATTCGGGCTACCAGGGCCGGACCGGCGTGTATGAGCTGCTGACGGTGACGTCCGATATCCAGACCATGATCCACCGCCAGGCGCCCGAGTCCGAGATCAAGGCGCTCGCCATCGGCCAGGGCATGCACACCATGCGCGCGGATGCGCAGCGGTGGCTGGACGCGGGCGCGACGTCGCTGGAAGAAGTGCTGCGCGTGACGCGTGATTGAGGTCGCAACCCGCTACGGAACGTAACGAACAAAGATGGCAAGTCAGGAAACTGGGTCGCTCGGCAGATCGCTCTTACTTTCTCTAGTCCCCGTTATCGTTGGTTCCTTTTTGATTGCGGGTGTCGCAGAAAACTTCAAGACAGACACATCCTTGCGCAAGGACGTTTTTGAGCAAGTGTATCGCCCCATGCGCGAAGCACAAATGCAATGCCGCAAACAGCAAAGCCAGCTTGAGCAGAGCTTTGCCCAGCTTGCCGGCAGCTATCAGTTGCTTCTCGGAGAGTTCGACCACATGACGTCACGCCCTGGGGGGCGATTGACGGAAGACTACAAGGTCTACGCGACCAGCCTGCTTAAGAATAACTTCTCCCTCTCAGACTCCATTCGCAAAGAGTCTCAAGATTTACAGACCTGCCAGGCCAAGCTTCTTCTCCTGTACGAAGAGATGGGCGTCTTGACGGGCACCTTTCGCGATGTGCAATTGCGTATCGCCACACGCGACCGTGCCATCGAGACCATTGACCGGGAACAAGCTGCCGCGACCAACAAGGTTTCTAGTCAGATCAATATCGACGACGCCATCGGTCAAGTCCGCCAGATGCTGTCAAGCGATGCAGCGGAGCCATTGTACAAGGCGGGGCTGAGGCAAAAGCTCCATGCATTCGGCGCCCCGGTGATTTCTTTGTATGAAATGCTCTCAAACAACGAGCGAAAGCGGCGAGAAGCCGAGTCTGCGCTAGATCTCGAACTCATTGCTATGTTCTCGAACGAGATTAGCGCACGGTTCAAGCGAGGCTTCTTCTCCAATCTGCTTCGCTAGCCATTAGCAATCATGCCAGCCTTCCGCTACGAAGCCGCCGACGCCTCCGGCCGCACCGATAAGGGCGTCATCGAAGCCGACAGTGCCCGCCAGGCGCGCACCGTGTTGCGCGCCCGCGGGCTGACGCCACTGGTGGTCGATGCACTCGGCGCGCAGGCTGCCAAGCGCAGCGTGTCCAGTTTCGGCAAGCGGCTCTCGCCGCAAGAGAACGCGCTGGTGACACGCCAGCTCGCCAGCCTGCTGGTCGCCGGCCTGCCGCTGGATGAGGCCCTGGCCGCGCTGGCCGACCAGGCCGAGCGCGCCTATGTGCATGAGCTGCTGGCTTCCATCCGCGCTGAGGTGGTGGGCGGCAGCTCGCTGTCGGTGGCGCTGTCGCAGCATCCGCGCGACTTTCCGGACATCTACCGCGCGCTGGTTTCGGCCGGCGAGCATTCGGGCAACCTGGGGCTGGTGCTGTCGCGCCTGGCCGACTACATCGAAAGCCGCAACGCGCTGACCTCCAAGATCAAGCTGGCCTTCACCTACCCGGCCATCGTCACGGTGGTGGCGTTCGCCATCGTGATCTTCCTGCTGTCGTACGTGGTGCCGCAGGTGGTGAGCGTGTTCGCCAACACCAAGCAGAAGCTGCCGACGCTGACCATCATCATGCTGTGGCTGTCGGATTTCGTGCGCAACTGGGGATGGCTGGCGGCGATCGTGCTGGTGGCGCTGGGGCTGCTGGTGCGCAAGCTGCTCCAGCAGCCGGCGCTGCGGCTGTCGTGGCATCGCTGGCAGCTGACTGCGCCGCTGTTCGGCAAGCTGATCCGCGGCTACAACACGGCGCGCTTTGCCAGCACGCTGGCCATCCTGAGCAGCGCCGGCGTGCCGATCCTGCGCGGCCTGCAGGCGGCCGGGGAAACGCTCAACAACGTCGCGCTCAAGGCCAACGTCGAGGATGCGGCCACGCGCGTGCGGGAAGGCACGTCGCTGGCGCGGGCGCTGGCGGCGCAGAACCAGTTTCCGCCGGTGCTGGTGCACCTGATCCGCTCGGGCGAGGCGACCGGCAACCTGCCGGCCATGCTGGAGCGCGCAGCGCAGGGCGAGGCGCAGGAACTGGAGCGGCGCACGCTGTTCCTGACCGGGCTGCTCGAACCTGCGCTGATCCTGACGATGGGGATCGTGGTGCTGCTGATCGTGCTGGCGGTGCTGATGCCGATCATCGAGATCAATCAGCTGGTGCACTGATGGGGACCTACTTGCACCCTGAGCATCGCAGCCCGCTGAGGGCGCCCCCTGAGACGGTTTCAAACACGTCATGCCGAACCAAGCCGGGCCCAGCCAGAATATCCTGCGATACTGCGGTGCCCCAACGCGGCGTTGTTGCATAAATCCGGTCGCCCGCGCGCGGCATGATGACGTTTACGCGCAACGGTCTGGGCAGATGGCGCGGTAAACAATCCGTCTGGCTGCGTAGATTGTCGT
>CAKKOY010000078.1 GCA_919592095.1 Ralstonia syzygii subsp. syzygii
CTCCGCCGGCAAGCAGGCATCGCTCGCAGCATCGAGCTGCTCGTTGACCACAACTGCTTGCCTGTCCTACAACCTACCCAAACTGTCATAACCTCTGTGCTGAGGTACTAGGCGCAGCAGTGACCGTCCCGTGGTCGACTTGCCGCAGCCCGATTCGCCCACCAGCGCCAGCGTCTCGCCGCGATCAACGTGGAACGACAGGTTGCGCACCGCATCGACCACGCGCTCGGACGTGGCGAAGCGCACGCTCAGGTCCTGCACCTGCACGATGCGCTGCGCGGGCATCGCGATGGAGGTCTGCTGGGTTGCTGTCACGGTGATTCTCCTGCTGGCGGCCCGCACGCGGTCGGGCGCGATCCGCTATCGGTAGATCGAGACCACGGGCGCCGCGTCCCCGCGCGCGAAGCCCCGGTACATGCCTTCGGTGTTGAACGGCAGCGCCACGTTGCCGTGTGCATCCACCGCGATCAGCCCGCCGCGCCCCTCGATGGCGACCAGTTTGCGCATCACCACGTCGTCGCAGGCCTCGGCCAGCGGCTTGCCGGCGTATTCCATCTGCGCGGCCACGTCGTAGGCGGCCACGGCGCGGATGAACATCTCTCCGGTGCCGGTGCACGACACGGCGGCGGTGCGGTTCGCGTAGCAGCCGGCGCCGATAAGCGGCGTGTCGCCCACCCGGCCGACCTGCTTGTTGGTGACGCCGCCGGTCGACGTGGCGGCCGCCAGCCGGCCCTGCGCATCGCACGCGACCGCGCCCACGGTGCCGAACTTGCTGTCGGGATCGATCGGCTCGGCCTCCTTGGCCAGCAGGGTCGCGACATCGTGGTCGAGCAGCGCCATGCAGGCATGCTGGCGGGCACGCTGCCACTGGGCGTAGCGCGCCTCGGTGTAGTAGTAATCCGGCTCGACGAACTCCAGCCCCTGCGCCGCGGCGAACGCCTCGGCGCCCTCGGAGGTGAACAGCACGTGTTCGCTACGCTCCATCACGGCACGCGCCGCCAGCACGGGATTGCACAGGCGCTTGACGCAGGTCACCGCGCCGGCGGCCAGCGTGGCGCCGTCCATGATCGAGGCGTCCAGTTCATAGGTGCCCGCGTGCGTGAGCACGGAACCCTTGCCGGCATTGAACAGCGGGCACGCTTCCAGCAGGCGCACGGCTTCGGTCACGGCGTCGAGCGCGCTGCCGCCGTCGGCCAGGATGCGCTGGCCGGCCAGCAGGATGCCGTTGAGCGCCTGCTGGTACGCGGCTTCCTTGTAGGCGTCCATGGCCGCCCGGGTGATGGTGCCGGCGCCGCCGTGGATGGCGATGATCGGGGTGGGCATACGGGTGGGTCTCGAAACTCTCGGGATCGGGATCAGTCGGCGCGACGCGCGCTTGCGGCCGCGCCGGGTGGTGGCCGTGGCCGCGCTAGCCGTGTCGGTATGCGCGGCCGGGGTGGCGCGCGGCGCCTGGCCCGCATGCAGCCAGGGCAGCACGAACGCGGTCAGGTTGGCGGCGGACTCCAGCGAATGCTTCGAGCGGTGCGCCACGGCGCCGCACAGTGCCTCGATCAGCGCCACGGTGGCCGTGTCGGAGGTGGCGGCGAACTGGCGCTCCATGCGCGCGTAGAGCGCGATGTCGGCCAGCGGTGCCAGCGGCGAGGCCGGGCCGTCGGTCAGCGCCAGTACGCGGCCGCCATGGTCGCGCACGCGCTTGGCCAGCGTGATGGTGTCGGCGGCGTAGCGCGGAAAGGCGATGGCGATCAGCAGGTCGTCCGGCGCGATCTTGCGCAGCTGCCGCGCCGCGTCCGACGCCCCACCCGGCTGCGACACCGACAACACCGTGTCGCAATACAGATCCAGCCCGTGCCGCAGCAGCCCGGCCAGGTATCCGCTGGCGCCGAACCCCACCACGTAGATGCGCGGAGCGGCCAGGATGGCGTCCAGCGCCCGCTCGCAGGCGGCCGGGTCGAGCATGCGGCGCGTGGCTTCCAGGTTGCCGATGTCTTCGTTCAGCGAGGCGGCGAAGATCTCCGCGCTGCTGGCCGGGCGCGCCAGTTCGTGCCGCAGCTTTTCGACCGGCGCGAGCGTCGCCTCGAAGCCGCGCACCAGCTCGGCGCGGAACCGCGGATAGCCGTCGAAGCCCAGCGCGTGCGCGAAGCGGTTGGCCGTCGCCACCGACATCCCCACTGCCTCGGCTTCACCATGGCGCAGACGCAGCAGCCGGTGGCGAGCTTCTCGGGCGGCTGGCGCATGCGGCTGAACCTGGCGCAGGCGCTGATGTGCCCGTCCGACCTGCTGCTGCTCGACGAACCCACCAACCACCTGGACCTCGACGCCGTGGTGTGGCTGGAAGACTGGCTCGCGCGCTACCCCGGCACGCTGGTGATGATTTCGCACGACCGCGAATTCCTCGACGCCGTCTGCAACGTCACGCTGCACATCGAGAACTGCAAGCTCAAGCGCTACGGCGGCAACTACACGCAGTTCGAGACGCAGCGCCTGCAGCAGATGGCGCTGCAGGAAGCCTCCTACGCGCGCCAGCAGAAGCAGATCGCGCACCTCGAATCGTTCATCACGCGCTTCAAGGCCAAGGCCAGCAAGGCCAAGCAGGCGCAGAGCCGCGTCAAGGCGCTCGAGCGCATGGAACGGCTCGCGCCGGTGCACGCGGCGGCCGGTTTCGCGTTCGAATTCCGCGAGCCCGATGCCGCGCCCAACCTGATGCTCACCTTCGAAGGGGTCGATTGCGGGTACCCCGGCCCGGACGCCGAGGCCCCCATCACCATCCTCAATCACCTGACGTTCTCGATCCAGACCGGCCAGCGCATCGGCCTGCTGGGCGCCAACGGCCAGGGCAAATCGACGCTGGTCAAGACGCTGGCGGATACGCTCGCGTCGCTGTCCGGCGCCATCCGGCGCGGCAAGGGCCTGCAGATCGGCTACTTCGCCCAGCACCAGCTAGAGACGCTGGACGACCACGCCTCGCCGCTGCTGCACCTGGCGCGGCTGGCGCCCGACGTGCGCGAGCAGGAACTGCGCGACTTCCTCGGCAGCTTCAACTTCCGCGGCGACATGGCCACCGCGCCCATCGCCCCGTTCTCTGGCGGCGAGAAGGCACGCCTGGCGCTCGCGCTGATCGTCTGGCAGCGCCCCAACCTGCTGCTGCTCGACGAGCCCACCAACCACATGGACCTCGACACACGCGAAGCGCTCACCATGGCGCTCGCCCAGTTCGACGGCACGCTGATCCTCGTCTCGCACGATCGGCACCTGCTGCGCGCGACCACCGACCAGTTCCTGCTGGTGGGCCAGGGCACCGTCGCCCCGTTCGACGGCGACCTGGACGACTACCGCGACTGGCTGCTCAAGCAGGCCGCCGCCAAGCGCGCCGCGGCAAGCACGCCGGCCGCGGCGGCCACCGCGGGCACCAACGGTGCGGCACCCGCCGCCAACCGCCGCGACCAGAAGCGCGAGGCAGCCGAGCAGCGCCAGCGCCTGGCCACCCTGCGCAAGCCGCTGCAGAAGAATGTCGACACCATCGAGAAGCGCATGGCGCCGCTGCAGCAGGAAAAGGCCGCGCTCGAAGCCTTCCTCGCCGACGGCACCGCCTACGCAGACGCCAGCAAACTGCGCCTGGTGGAAAGCCTGCGCCGCCAGGCCGAAGTCAACGCCGAGCTGGACCAGCTCGAAGAACGCTGGCTCGTCCTGCAGGAACAGCTCGAACAGATCGGGTGATGCCGGCACGTCCGGCGAAGGAGACCTGTCGATGACATCCACCGCGCCGGACACCGCCCCGCACCGGCCGCTGGCCGGCGTGCGCGTGCTCGACCTGACTCGCCTGCTGCCCGGCCCCGCCGCCACGCGCCACCTCGCCGACCTGGGGGCCGAGGTCGTCAAGATCGAAGCCCCCGGCCCCGGCGACTACGCACGCGACATGCTGCGCACACCCGACGACCGCGCCGCCGATCGCCCCAGCCTCTTCTTCCGCTCGCTCAACCGCGGCAAGACCGAACAGCGGCTCGACCTCAAACGGACCGACGACCGCGAGGCGCTCATCGAACACGTGCGCCATGCCGACGTCCTGATCGAAAGCTTCCGCCCCGGTGTGATGGCGCGCCTGGGCCTCGGCTGGGAAACGCTGCGCGCGGCCAATCCGGCGCTGGTGATGTGCTCGATCAGCGGCTACGGCCAGGACGGCCCGCTGGCCCAGGCGGCCGGCCACGACATCAACTACGTCGGTTATGCGGGCATGCTGGACCAGCTCATCGGCGACGACAGCACCCCCATCGTGCCCAACGTGCAGATCGGCGACCTCCTGGGCGGCGCGCTGACGGCGGTGGTCGGCATTCTGGCCGCGCTGGTCGACGCGCGCGCCACCGGGCACGGCCGTCACATCGATGTCTCGATGACCGACGCCGTGTTCACGCACAACCTGATGGCGTTCTTCGCGGTCGGCGCGCACGGCCGGGCCAGCCGCGCCGGCGCCGACCTGCTCAACGGCGGCGTGCCGTGCTACGGCGTCTACCGCACGGCGGACGACCGCCTCATGGCCGTGGGTGCGCTCGAACTGAAGTTCTGGCAGGCCCTGTGCGCCGTGATCGGCAAGCCGGAATGGAAAGACAGGCACTGGTCACGCGGCCAGCGCATCGGCGGCGAAGCAGCCCGCGCCATGCGCGACGAACTCGCCGCGCTGTTCCGCACCGCCACGCAGGCCGAATGGACCACGCGCTTTGCCGGCGCAGACTGCTGCGTCACCCCCGTGCTGCGCATGGAAGAAGCGATGCGGCATCCGCTGTTCGCCGAGCGCGGCAGCGTGCTGCGGGAAGACGGTGAGCCTGCGCAGCTCGCGCTGCCGCTACGCTTCCGGGATTGAGGCACCGCGCTCCAGCGCGTCGAGCGGGCGCGCGGCCTCCTCGAGCTAATGCTGGCGCAGCACTGCCGCACCACCCACCCTCACCGTGAATCTCCGCCGGCGGGCGTGGGCCGGCCATCTCCGTGCACGTCGGCACGACACGGACTTCCATCTGCCAGCGCACCAGGATGCCGCCCTCGGCGACCACCGTGCCGCCGTCGTAGCGCACCGGCTGGCCCAGCAGGCAGGCGCTGACCAGGACGCGGTGCATCGGCATGGCGGCCGCTCAGCGGCGCTCGCGGCGGATCATCGCCACCACCAGCGTCAGCGCCAGGATCACCATCCAGATCAGCGACCACACCGGGATCGACACGCCCAGCACCGGCGGCAGCGGCGCCGTGCACAGGCCGTCGGACTCGAACACCTGCGGCAGCCATTTGGCGGTCGGCAAGGCGTTGACCCAGTTCTCGATCGGGTCGATGCCGCAGCTCGCCTTCGGGTTCAGCAGCAGCGACACGTGATACCCCGCCACGCAGATGCCGCCCAGCCCCGACAGCATCCCCAGCCCGTGCCACAGCAGCCGCGTGGCCGACGACAGCGCCGCCAGCAGCGAGAACACACCGATACCGAGGAAGGCGAACCGCTGCAGCACGCACAGCGGACACGGCTGCAGGCCCTCCACGTGCTGCAGGTACAGCGCATACCCGACCAGCCCGAAGGCGATCACGGCGATGAGCAGGAAAAAGGCGCGCGAATTGGCTTGCATGGCGGCGTTGGATGGGTGAGAAACGTTGGCGGATTATCGCATCGCGGCGGTACCGAGACCTTCAACAACATCGACGGCGGTACTTCAAAAAATTTAGGCTTCCAGCCCGCGCACCCGGTCGATCGCCTGCTCGATGCGCTCGACGGCAATCACCTGCAGGCCGTCGATCGGCTGCTTGGGCGCATTCGACTTGGGGATCACGGCAATCGAGAAGCCCAGCTTGGCCGCTTCCTTCAGGCGCTCCTGCCCGCGCGGCGTCGGGCGGATCTCGCCGGCCAACCCGATCTCGCCGAACACCACCAGCCCGCGCGGCAGCGGCTTGTTGCGCATCGACGAATGGATCGCCAGCAGCACCGCCAGGTCCGCCGCCGGCTCGGTGATCTTGACCCCGCCCACGGCATTGAGGAACACATCCTGGTCGAAGCAGGCGATGCCCGCGTGCCGGTGCAGCACCGCCAGCAGCATCGCCAGCCGGTTCTGCTCCAGGCCCACCGCCAGCCGCCGCGGGTTCGGCACGCCCGCCGCATCCACCAGCGCCTGGATCTCCACCAGCAGCGGGCGCGTGCCCTCCTGCGTCACCAGCACGCACGAGCCCGGCACGGTCTGCTCGTGCTGCGACAGGAACAACGCCGACGGATTCGCCACGCCGCGCAGGCCGCGCTCGGTCATGGCGAACACACCCAGCTCGTTGACCGCGCCGAAGCGGTTCTTGAACGCGCGCACCAGCCGGTAGGCCGAATGCGTATCGCCCTCGAAATACAGCACCGTGTCGACGATGTGCTCCAGCACGCGCGGGCCCGCCAGCGCGCCTTCCTTGGTCACATGGCCGACCAGGATGGTGGTCACGTCCAGCCGCTTGGCGACGCGCGTGAGCTGCGCCGCGCATTCGCGCACCTGGGCCACCGAGCCCGGCGCCGAGGTCAGCGCCTCCGAGTACAGCGTCTGGATCGAATCGATGACGACCACCTCGGGCTTCTCCGCCTCGATGGTCGCCTGGATGCGCTCGAGCTGGATCTCGGCCAGCAGCGCCAGGTTCGGGCTTTCGATACCCAACCGCCGCGCCCGCAGCGCGATCTGCGCGCCGGACTCCTCGCCGCTCACGTACAGCACGCGCCGGCTGGCCGCCAGGTTGGACAGCGCCTGCAGCAGCAGCGTCGACTTGCCGATGCCCGGATCGCCGCCGATCAGCACCACGCCGCCGCCGACCAGGCCGCCGCCCAGCACGCGATCGAATTCATCGATGCCGCTGGAGAAGCGCGGCACGTCCACCGCGTCGATGTCCGCCAGCTTGCGCACCGTGGTGTTCGCCGCCAGCGACTGGAAACGCGCGCCGGCGGCCGGCTGCGCCACGCTTTCCACCAGCGTGTTCCACTGCTGGCAATGCGGGCACTGCCCCGCCCATTTCGGTGACGTGCCACCGCATTCGGTGCACGTATAGACCGTCTTGCTCTTGGCCAAACAACCCCCTGCCCGCGGCCGCCCCATTCAGGCCAGGCGCGGCCGCTTGATCTTTGTCTTCAGTGTTCAGTGCGATGGGAACGCGGTGCTCAGGCCGCCTTGCCGAGCGTCTCGCCGGCATCCGCCGCGCCGACCGGCTCGACCGTCACCGGCACGCGCGGCGCCAGCGCGCACATCAGCTCGTAGCCGACCGTGCCGGCGGCATGCGCCACCTCGTCGATCGGCAGGCCCTGCCCCCACAGCGTGACGGGCGTGCCGACACGGGCGTCGGGCACCTCGGCCAGGTCCACGGTGATCATGTCCATCGACACACGGCCCACCATGCGCGTGCGCACGCCGCCCACCAGCACCGGTGTGTGGTTGCCGCCCCAGCCGGGAGCATGGCGCGGATAGCCATCGGCATAGCCGCACGCGACGATGCCGATGCGCATCGGCTGCTCGGCCTGGAAGCGCGAGCCGTAGCCGATGGTTGCGCCAGGCGGCAAGTCCTGGACGGCGATCAGCTCGCTCTTGAGCGTCATGGCCGGCATCAGGCCGGTGCCTTCGATGTCGGCAGCCACGCCGGTCGGCGAGGCGCCGTACAGGATCACGCCGGGGCGCACCCAGTCCCGGTGCGCCCTGGGGTGCCACAGCGTGGCGGCGGAGTTGGACAGGCTCGCCTCGCCGGGCAGCCCTTGCGTGGCCCGCTCGAAGGCGGCCAGTTGATGATCGATGCCGCGCGGGCCGTCGGCGTCGGAAAAGTGCGTCATGTGGACGATGGTGCCGATGCCTGAGATGGCCCGGGCACGCTCCCAGGCCGCGCGGTACGCGGCGGGCGCGAAGCCCAGGCGGCCCATGCCCGTGTTGATCTTCAGCTGGACGCTCACCGGCCCTTTCAGGCGTGCCAGTTCCAGCATGCGCAACTGCTCTTCGCAATGGACGGTGGTGGTCAGGCGGTACGGCTCGACCAGCGCCAGATCTTCCGGCTTGAAGAAGCCTTCGAGCAACAGGACCGGCCCCTGCCAGCCCAGCTGGCGCAGCCGGACGGCCTCGTCCAGGTCGAGCAGACCGAAGCCGTCGGTCTGGCGCAGGCCTTCGTAGGCGCGCTCGATACCGTGGCCGTAGGCGTTGGCCTTGACGACCGCCCAGACGCGCGAGTCCGGGGCGTGGCGGTGGGCCACCTGGAGATTTTTGGCAAGTGCGGGGCCGTGGATCACGGCCTGAATGGGTCTTGGCATGACGGCAAACCTGCAAAGTGAGGATGGCGGCGCGCGCGTGGCACGCCATCGATGCTGCGACGCAATAAACGTGCGGGGCCGGCGCGCGGATGGTGCGCTGCGCGGCACGCGATCAACGTTCTATTTGACCACAGGACGCCGCCGGGTTCGCGAAGTTGAGCACTGGCTGAAAAGAAAGTGCGCCGCCGTCACCGGACAGGCGCAAGTTTCGTGATATAAAGCCGTTCAATTTGGGCGGGGGAAACCTACGTGATGCAGTGGCGGCATAAGGAAAGTCGGGCGTTGTCCACCTCTTTGTGCACGGCCGGATCCCATGGATCCCCGACATGACGGCAGGCGGGTACAAAACACGCTCCGGGCGGAACACGCGGCCCGGCCGCCTGTCTGTGAAGATTCCTGCGGACACCCGGCGATGCATGCCGGCCCCAGCAAAGGGAACACAAGCGAGGGGAGCCCGCGCAATGACCGACCCGCATGCCGGCATCGCGCCCATGCGCACCGCGCGGCCGGCAAGCCGCCGCGTCGCATTGCCGGCGGCTCCCGGGACGGACTCCCGCGCACCGGCTCCCTGCCGGCGATTCGGGAAGACGGGAATGGCACCGCGGTCTACGGGGACGAATTCGAAGGTATGAAGAAGAGCTTTTACACCATCATGGCGGCGCAGTTCTTCTCGTCGCTGGCGGACAATGCGCTGCTGATCGCGGCCATCGCCCTTCTAACCGAGATGCACTCGCCGCAGTGGATGACGCCGCTGCTCAAGCTCTTCTTCGTACTCTCTTACGTTCTGCTGGCCGCCTTCGTCGGCGCCTTTGCCGACTCCATGCCCAAGGGCCGCGTGATGCTCATCACCAACGCCATCAAGCTGGCCGGCTGCGGCGTCATGCTGACCGGCTTGCACCCGCTGCTGGCGTACGGGGTGGTCGGCTTCGGCGCGGCAGCCTACTCGCCGGCCAAGTACGGCATCCTGACCGAACTGCTCCCGCCCGAGAAGCTGGTCGCGGCCAACGGCTGGATCGAAGGGCTGACGGTGGGCTCGATCATCCTGGGCACGGTGCTGGGCGGCGCGCTGATCTCCAAGCACATCTCGACCTGGCTGCTGTCGATCGACGTACCGGGGCTGGAAGCCATCGACACGCCCGCCGAGGCGGCCATGCTCGTCATCATGGTGATCTACCTGGTCGCGGCGCTGTTCAACCTGCACATTCCCGACACCGGCGCGCGCTATCCGCAGCAGGAGAAGAACCCGGTGCGCCTGATCGCCGAGTTCGCCGATTGCTTCAACGCCCTGTGGCGCGACAAGCTGGGCCAGATCTCGCTGGCGGTGACGACGCTGTTCTGGGGCGCCGGCGCCACGCTGCAGTTCATCGTGCTCAAGTGGGCGGAAAGGTCGCTGGAGCTGAACCTCTCGCAGGGCGCCATCCTGCAGGCCGTGGTGGCCGTGGGCGTGGCGGCCGGCGCCATGGCCGCCGCCGTCAAGGTGCCGCTGCGCCGCTCGCTCGATGTGCTGCCCGTCGGCGTGGCGATGGGGGCGGTCGTCATGCTGATGGCGTTCTACACCAAGCACACCATCCCCGAGGTGACGTTCCACATCGGCCATATGAAGCTGCCGTTGTACATGCTGATCGCCTACATGTTCCTGATGCTGGTCGGCGCCATGTCGGGCTTCTTCGTGGTGCCGATGAACGCGCTGCTGCAGCACCGCGGCCACGTACTGCTGTCGGCGGGCCACTCGATCGCCGTGCAGAACTTCAATGAGAACGTATCGGTGCTGCTGATGCTGTGCCTGTACGCCCTGCTGATCAAGCTGGATGTGCCCGTGGGCCTGGTGATCGTGGCGTTCGGCGTGTTCGTCTGCGTGACCATGGCGCTGGTGATGCGGCGCCATCGCCGCAACGAGCGGGTCTACCACTCCGCCGCGCTCATCGGCGAAGACAAGCACCACTGAGCGTCGGCGCCCTCGCCCGGCCTGCGCCGGACGCCGCGCCCCTCCCCAGCAACGCCCCTGCCTGCCGCCCGACTACGCCCCGCCGCGCTCGGCGTAGACCTTGCGCGCCAGGCACAGGTCTTCCCAGGCACGCGCCTTGTCGGTCAGGGTGCGCAGCAGGTAGGCCGGGTGGTAGGTGACCACCACCGGCACGCCGTCCACCTCGTGCACCTTGCCGCGCAGCTTGCCGACCTGCGTCTGGGTCTGCAGCAGGCTCTGCGCGGCAAAGCGGCCCAGCACGATGATCACGCGCGGCTTGACCAGCGCGATCTGGCGCTTGAGGTACGGATCGCACATCGCCACCTCGTCCGGTTCCGGATCGCGGTTGCCAGGCGGGCGGCATTTGAGCACGTTGGCGATGAACACGCCGCGCTCGCGCGACAGGCCGATCGCGCGCAGCATGCTGTCGAGCAGCTTGCCAGCCTGGCCGACGAAGGGCTCGCCCTGCCTGTCCTCCTGCTCGCCCGGGGCCTCGCCGATCAGCATCCAGTCAGCCTGGCGATCGCCGACGCCGAACACAGTCTGTGTGCGGCGCTCGCACAGCTTGCACGCGGTGCAGCCGGAGACGGCCGCTTCCAGTTGTGCCCAGTCGAATGCGGCGATGCGCTGCGCGCGCGGCAGCGCGGAATCGGCTGGGATTTCAGCGACGGGAGCAGCAGCAGCAGGCGCAACCGTTGGCACCACTTCAGCCACGGCGACGGGGGGGTCGATGAGCGGAGCCGGTGCGTCAGCCACGACCGCGTCGACCCTCTCGGCCGTCTCGGCCGCCTCGGCCTCGACAACAGCCGCTGCGGGCAGCTCGACGCCCCGCAGCTTCCATTCATTGGACACGCCCAGCGCTTCCAGCATGCGGGCTCGACGGTTCATACGGCCGCCTCCGGATCGTTGTGGGTCACCGATGCACGCATGCCGGCCGCGCGGCGCTTCCGCCCGCCGCTCATGCCGCCTCCACGCCGCTGGCCTCGCAGGCGATACGCATCACCAGCGCGTCTTCCCGCGTGTTGTTCTCGGCCGGGTAGTAGCGCTTGCGCCGGCCGATCTCGGCAAACCCGACGCGACGGTACAGCGCGATCGCGCCGGTATTGGACGGCCGCACCTCCAGCAGCAGGCTGGCGAAGCCGTGCGCCAGCGTCAACGCCAGCGCGGCACGCAGCAGCCAGCGGCCCAGCCCCTGCCGCTGCCAGGTGGGCGCCACGGTCACGTTCAGCAGGTGCATCTCGTCGACCACCGGCATCAGGATCAGGTAGCCGGCGACCTGGTTGCCGCCGTCGCGCAGCACGATGCCGAGATGGCCGGACTTGAGCGAATCCTCGAAATTGCCGCGCGACCACGGAAAGGCGAACGCCGCCTGCTCGATCACTGCCACCGCGGCCACGTCCAGCGCGGACATTCGCTCGGCGCGCCAGCCGGCGGGCAGCGGCGCGCGAGCGGCCATGTCGGCGAGGGCCTTGTCGACCTGGCTCATGCCTGCGCACCCGCTGCGGCCTTGGCCTGCTGAACGGCCTGGCGCTCTTCGATGGTCAGCGCGACCTTGTCGCGCACGTACAGCGGCGCGGCCTCTTCCGGGCGCACCGTGTGGCCGGCGGCCAGCAGGCGCAGCCCGACCGTGACAATCTCGCGCGCGTGCGGCGCCACTTCGGGCAGCACGGCGGCCGCGCCGGCTGCGGCCGCGAGCTGATCGCCAAACACCGCAGCGGCGTTGCCCGCCAGCCAGTACGGCCGCGACGGCGCCACCACGGCCTTCGGCGCGCTCACCTGGATGGCCGACAGCGCGTGCCAGCCGGAGGCGTCTTCGGCCACGGGCACGAAGCTGGCCCAGTAGCACTCGTCCATGCGGGCATCCAGTGCCACTGTGACGACGGTGCCCGCCGGCAGCGAGGCGCGCGTCTGCTCGGCGCAGGCCACCAGCGAGTTGACGGGCACCACCGGCAGGCCGGCGCCGAAGGCCAGGCCCTGCGCCACGCCGCACGCGGTGCGCAGGCCGGTGAACGAACCGGGGCCGGCGCCGAACGCGATGGCCGCGCAATCGCCCAGGGCGATGCCGGCTTCAGCCAGCAGTTCGCCCGCGGCGGGCAACACGCGGCCGCTGGAACGCGCGCCGGTGTGTTCGTGGCGGAACAGCATGCGCGCGCCGTCTCCGAGGGCAACGGAACAGAATTCGGTGGAGGTATCGAAGGCAAGGATCCAAGGCATGGCGGCATTGTACCGGCTGGTGCCCCGCCCGGCCGCGCCGGCGGGCGACAACCGCACGCGAAAACCGAGGGCATCCTCGAATTCAAACGGCCGGGCTGGCGCGGATGCGGGGCTATCATCGGCGGACCATCGTTTTCCAGCCGGGAACCATCATGAGCGACCTGCAAGCCCGTTTCGACCAAGCCCAGATCGACGTCAAGGGCCTGTCCGAGCGCCCCAGCAACATGACGCTGCTGCGCCTGTACGCCCTCTTCAAGCAAGGCAGCGCAGGCGACGCGCACGGCGACAAGCCGGGCTTCACCGACATCGTCGGCCGCTACAAGTACGAAGCATGGGAAAGCCTGAAAAGCACCTCGCAGGACGAAGCCAGGCAGAAGTACATCGACCTCGTCGAAGAACTGAAGAGCGGCGCGACGACCTGATTGCCGACCGCCGCGCACGTGACCGGGCCGCGCGCCCGGTTTTTTATTGTCCGGCGCCAGCGCGCACAGCACGCCCAGGAAGACGAAGGTCTCGTCGAACGCCAGGATGCGCGCGCTCGCCATAGTGCGCGCGCAGGGCTTCCAGCGTGGGCGTGAACGTCGTCATGGCCCCATTGCTGTCGAGATGGGGACGACAGGGGCACCAGCCCGGCCGACGCGCCCTCCCCGCACACCGGGCAGGCGCGATGCCGGTCAGCCGAGGCGGCCAGAGGCGGCGAATTCGCGGATGCGGCGCACGGTGTCGATGTCGGCTTCGCGGTAGGCCGACTTGACGATCTCGGCGTAGCGCGTGTCGCCGGTCTCGTCGGCGTTGGGCAGCGTGGTGTCGTAGACGAAGCGGATGAAGGCGGCGCTGGCCTCGTTGATCTCGATCGTCATGGTGAGCGACCCGCCGGCGTGCTCGCCAGTGGCGGCGGTGGTGTAGGTGACGCGCTTGTGGGGCTCCAGCGTCACGCGATCCTGGATGCGCGCCTTGCCGAAGCGCAGCTCGCGCTCGACCCAGCCGTCGCCCCGCGCGGTGATGATGCCCTCGTCCAGGCCTTCGACGAATTCGGTCGGCTCCAGCACGCGCAGCACCAGGCCTTGCCAGATCTGGTTGAGCGTGAGCGCGTCCATCAGGGGGTTGAGTGGGTCGTTGACTTCCACCAGGTGTTCGAAATGCAAAGCGGCCTCCGCAAAATTTTTGACATTATGGCGCGGCGGCGTCCAAATGAAAAAACGCCGGTCCGGGTTGCCCCGGCCGGCGTTCCGTGCGCCCGCAAACAGCGCTCAGAGTTCTTCGTACAGCGGCTGCGTCAGGAATTCCGAGAAGGATTCCGACGTGGACATCTGTTCGAAGATCTGCGCGGCGCGATCAAAATGGCCCACCGCGCCGGCCTCCTTCACCTTAGCCAATTCGTCGGGGATCAGCTTGCGCACCAGCTCGGCCGTGACCTTGGTGCCGTCTTCCAGCGTGCCCTTGGGTGAGCGGA
Organism: Ralstonia syzygii subsp. syzygii; assembly: GCA_919592095.1. Taxonomy (GTDB): domain Bacteria; phylum Pseudomonadota; class Gammaproteobacteria; order Burkholderiales; family Burkholderiaceae; genus Ralstonia; species Ralstonia syzygii. The sequence goes on from CAKKOY010000078.1 coordinate 13,903, forward strand.
TCCACTGCCACACCTGCGAGCGCGAGATCTCGGCAGTGGCCGCATCTTCCATCAGGTTGTGGATCGGCACGCAGCCGTTGCCGGCCAGCCAGGCGCCCAGGTAATGGATGCCGACGTTGATGTTCATGCGCAGGCCGGCCTCGGTGATGGGCTGTTCGGGCTGGAAGTTCAGCAGATCGGCGGCCGTCACGCTCACGTCGGGGCGCTGCCTGCCGATCTGGTTGGGGGCGTTGCCCAGCACGTCCACGAATTCCTTCATGGCCGCCTCGACCAGGCCCGGGTGCGCCACCCAGCCGCCGTCGTAGCCGTCGGTCGCGTCGCGCTTCTTGTCGCTGATGATGCCATGCATGGCGATGGCGTTCTTCTCCGGATCGTTCTTGATCGGGATCAGTGCGCTCATGCCCCCCATGGCCGGCGCGTTGCGCTTGTGGCAGGTCTTGAGCAGCAGCAGCGCGTAGGCGCGCATGAACGGCGACGTCATCGTCACCTTGGCGCGGTCGGCCAGGCAGAAGTTCTTGTCCACCTTGAACTTCTTGATGCACGAGAAGATGTAGTCCCAGCGGCCGGCGTTCAGGCCCGCGCTGTGCTCGCGCAGCTCATACAGGATCTCGTCCATCTCGAACGCGGCGAGGATGGTCTCGATCAGCACCGTGGCCTTGATGGTGCCCTGCGGCAGGCCGAGCTCGGTCTGCGCGGCGACGAAGACATCGTTCCACAGGCGCGCCTCCAGGTGGCTCTCCATCTTCGGCAGGTAGAAGAACGGGCCGGCGCCGCGCGCCAACTGCTCGCGCGCATTGTGGAAGAAGAACAGCGCGAAGTCGAAGATGCCGCCCGAGACGCGCTGGCCGTCCACCGTCACGTGCTTCTCGTCGAGGTGCCAGCCGCGCGGGCGCACCTGCAGCGTGGCGATCTTGTCGTTGAGCCGGTAGGACTTGCCGCCCGACTCCAGCGTGAGCGTGCGGCGGATGGCGGCCTTCAGGTTGACCTGGCCCTGGATCTGGTTGTGCCAGCTCGGGGCGTTGGAGTCCTCGAAGTCGGTCATGTAGCTGTCCGCGCCCGAGTTGAACGCGTTGATGACCATCTTGGCGTCGACCGGGCCGGTGATCTCCACGCGGCGGCATTCCAGCGCGGGCGGGATCCCGGCGATGGTCCAGTCACCCTCGCGGATGTGCCGGGTTTCCGGCAGGAAGTCCGGGCGCTCGCCGGCATCCAGGCGCTTGGCGCGCTCGGCGCGGGCGGCCAGCAGTTGCTGGCGGCGCGGCTCGAAGGCCCGGTGCAGCCTGGCGACCAGGGCCAGCGCTTCGGGGGTCAGAATGTCTTCGTAGACCGGCAGGATCTCGGCCTTGATCTCCATGCCTTGGGGCAGCGTCAGCTCCATGGTCGTCATGGTGGTTCTCCAGAGGATGAGGTGAGGGTTGAACGGGCCCGGCCTTTTCGGCCGATGTATGGGTTGGGTCCTGCTACCGCATGGATTGTCGGGCCTGCACGAAGGGCAGCAGGTCCCGCATGTCGTGGCCGGCCGCGGCGGCCGTCACATCCAGTGCCTCGGGCGGATGCCCCAGGCGGTTGATCCAGAACGTCGTGAAGCCTTACCACGTCGCGCCGCAGGCATCCCAGCCGTTGGACGACACGAACAGTATCTGCGCGGCCGGCACGCCGAACGCCTGCGGCACCAGCGCGTACGCGGCCGGCGCGGTCTTGTACAGCCGGACCGCATCCACCGACAGCACGTGGTCGAACAGCCCCGACATGCCCGCGCTCTTGACGGCGATGTCCAGCATCTGCGGATTGCCGTTGGACAGGATGCCCAGCGGCAGCCGCATCTCGCGCAGTTGCCGCAGCACCGGCACGTTCTCCGGAAACGCCGACAGGCACGCGTATTCGCGCATCAGCGTGGCCTCGGCGTGGGCGCTGAGCAGCAGGTTCAGCCGCGCGCAGGCATAGCGCAGCGCGTCGACGGTGATGTCCCAGAACGGTTTGTAGTGCTCGCCCAAGGGTCCCGCCAGCGAGCGGATGCGGGTGTAGTCGATCTGCCGGTCGCGCCACAGGACCGACAGCGCCTCGCCCTTGCCGGGAAACAGCTGCTCGGCGCGCGCGGCCACCGAGTACACGTCGAACAACGTGCCATAGGCGTCGAACACCACCGCGCGAATCGAAGTCATTCCCAGGCTCCCACGGACCGGAAGGCCACGCATTCCGTGCAGCGGAACGCCTCGCCGACCTTCGCAACGTGGGCCATTGTAGAAAAGCTGGCGCAGTGCACAAAGGCGCTCCCGGTCACTGGCGTTGTTGCATAAATCGACTTTGAAGTCGAAGCCATCCCTGTGAGGCGTAATTCAGTCGACGCGGACGGACTGCGGGCGGGCAAGCGCAGCCATGCGGTTGAGCAC
>CAKKOY010000079.1 GCA_919592095.1 Ralstonia syzygii subsp. syzygii
GACGACAATCTACGCAGCCAGCCGGATTGTTTACCGCGCCATCTGCCCAGACCGTTGCGCGTAAACGTCATCATGCCGCGCGCGGGCGACCGGATTTATGCAACAACGCCGATAGGCGTCCTCTTGAACAAGGCGATCTGCCGTTTATCGCGGATTGGGACTTTGAAACCTATGCCCGCGACATCGACCATATGCTGGCGCTGATTCAGCAGAAAGCCGGAAGCAAGAACGTATTTCTGGCCGGGCACTCGCAAGGCGGCAGTTTTGCCAGCCTCTATGCTGGTCGCTTGCGGCCCGACGGCACGCGTGGCTTTCAGCACTTGGCCGGCATCGTGATGCTCGATGACGCCGGCGCTTACGGGGTGGATGGCTATCCGTCCGCGCCGCAGGCAGACGCCCATCGCCGGATGATCGTTCAATGAGTCGATCTGCCTGACAACGTCAATCCGAGGGGGCGTGGATTGGATTGAGCGAGGGGCCTACACCCTCAGGAATCCCCGCAGCCGTTCCACGCCTGCCTCCAGCCGCGCCACGTCGCACGCATAGCACCACCGCACGAACCCTTCCCCCTCCGGCCCGAACGCGCTGCCGGGCGCGAGCCCGAGCCGCGCTTCCCGCACCAGCTGCTTGCACAGTGCCAGGCTGTCTTCCGCGCCCGGCACGCGGAAGAACACATACATGGCGCCTTCGGGCACGTGCACATCCACACCGGGCAGCGCGGACAGTGCGGTGACCAGGTGATCGCGTGCCGTGCGCAGCCGTGCGGTTTCGCCGCGGATGAAGTCTTCGCCGTCGCGCACCGCCACGACGCCGGCTTCCTGCACGAAAGAGGGCGCGCACGACGTGTTGTATTCGATCAGTTTGCTCAGATCATCGGTGAGCGCGGCGGGCAGCACCATCCAGCCGAGTCGCCAGCCCGTCATCAGCCAGGACTTGGAGAACGAGTTGACGCAGATGACGCGTTCGTCGCGCTCGGCGATGTCCAGGAAGGAGGGGGCGGCCGGCTGGTCGCCGTAGTAGAGGCGTTCGTAGACTTCGTCGGCCAGGATCCAGATGCCGTGGCGGCGGCAGTGCGCGAGCACGGCTTGCTGCGCGTCGCGCGGCATGACCCAGCCGGTCGGGTTGCTGGGCGAGTTGATGGTCAGCAGTCGGGTGTCGGGCGTGAGGGCGGCGAGCAGCTTGTCGACATCGAGCGTCCAGCCGTGCGCGCCGTAGTCGAGCGAGACGGTCTCGACGTGGGTACCGAGAATCTTGGGGATCTCGACCACGTTCGGCCACAGCGGTGTCACGGTGACGGCCCGGTCGCCGGGGCCGACCACGAGCTGGGCGGCCAGCATCAGCGCGTTGACGCCCGCGCTGGTGACGGCCACGTGATCCATCGAGGTGCGGCCGTGCAGCCGGCTCACATAGTCGGCCAGGGCGCTGCGCAGCGGTGCGATGCTGAGGTTGTGCGTGTAGAACGTCGCGCCGCGCGCAAGCGCCTGTGCGGCGGCGCCGCGGATGAAATCGGGTGTGACGCGGTCGGACTCTCCGAACCAGAACGGCAGCACGTCGGGCAGGCCGAAGCCGGCGTTGGCCACTTCGCGGATGCGCGAGGCGCGCAGCCCGCGGATCGCGTCGCGGGCGGTGACCGGTGGGTTCAGTGCGGGCGGAAGGCTGGTGTTCATGCGGTTCTCTGTCCTGTGGGATCGGGGGAGAAGGGAAGCACCGTCGCGCGATGGGACGCTGGAGGGAATGATACGGCAGGGGCAGCGATGCGTGCGGCTCGCGCGGGCGCAATGTCGGTGCTGCGGGCGGCTAGCCTTGCCTGAGCGCCCACAGCGCGTCCAGCACGTGCTGCGTGGCCGGCTCCGGCGTGCCGGTGCGATGCGCGATGCCCAGCGGGCGCCACAGCGCGGGCCGCAGCGGCAGCATGGCGATGCGTGCATCGGGCGGGGGCGCCATGCCGCCCTCGTGCGGCAGCAGCGTGGCGCCGTAGCCGGCGGCCACCAGGCTCTTGATCGCGTCGTTGTAGTTGAGGTGGATGCGGGCGCGCGGATGCTTGCCCGCGGTGGCGAACCACTCGGCCGCCAGCCGCGACAGCCGCGTGCTGGCGTCGTTGAGGATCAGCGGCTGGGCGGCCAGCCAATCCGGCGTCACGCGCTTGGGCGCTTTCCAGCGGGCGGGCACGAAGGCCATCACCGGGTCGCGTCGCCAGGCGCGCACGATGAGGCCTTCCGATGTGGCTTGCGGCAGTGCGACGAGGCCGATGTCCAGCGTGCCGCCCACCAGTTGCGCGAGGGTCTCCTGCGAGGTCAGGACAGCCACCTGCACGTCGATGCCCGGGTGCGTGCGCCCCAGGGTTTCAAGGGCCTGCGGCAGCAGGTGCGCGATCGCGCCGGTGGAGGCGCCCAGCCGGACGCGGCCCTCCAGGCCCTGAACCTGGCGCTGGATGTCGTCGAGCGCCTGTTCGGCATCGGCGAGCAGGCGGCGCGCGCGGGCCACCAGTGTCTCGCCTATGCCGGACGGGCGGACCTGCCCGCGGCGGCGCAGCAGCAGCGGGGCGCCGATCCGCTGTTCCAGTTCGGCGATATGCAGGCTCACCGTCGGCGGTGCCAGATGCAGGGCTTGCGCGGCCGCGGCAAAGGAGCCGAGGTCGGCGATGGTGACCAGCGTGCGCAGGCGGTCGAGGCTCAGTTCGCGCATGGGGTGTGATCTCCGGTGGTGCGAGGCGGGTCGCTCAATTCAGGAAAACTGAATCGATGATTTGCAAAAAGCAACTTTTCCAATGATGGGGCTGGCGCCATCATGGGCCATCGCGCCGGCAGGGTCCAGAGGGGTCGGCGCCCATCCACGCTTGCCAGGAGTCCGCACCCATGACCACCACCCCTTTGATCTTCATCGATGGCGACCAGGGCACGACCGGCCTGCAGATCCACGAGCGGCTGCGCGGCCGCGCCGATCTGCGCCTGCTGACCTTGCCCGAAGCCGAGCGCAAGGACGCGCGCCGCCGCGCCGAGGCGATCAACGCTTGCGACATTGCACTGCTGTGCCTGCCCGACGGCGCGGCGCGCGAAGCCGTGGCGTCCATCGTCAACCCGGCGGTGCGGGTGATCGATGCCAGCTCCGCGCATCGCACGGATCCGCAGTGGGTCTACGGGTTTCCCGAGATGGCGGCCGGGCAGGCGCGGTGGATTGCCGAAGCCCGGCGCGTCACCAACCCCGGGTGCTATCCGACCGGTGCGATCGCGCTGCTGCGCCCGCTGGTGCAGGCCGGGCTGCTGCCGGCGGACTATCCGCTGGCGATCCACGCCATCTCCGGCTATTCGGGCGGCGGACACGCCAAGGTCCAGGCATACGAGAGCGAAGCGGGCGACGCCCCGGCGCTGCAGGTCTATGGCCTGCGGCTGATGCACAAGCACACGCCGGAGATCGCGCAGCATGCCGGGCTGTCCGAACGCCCCGTCTTCGTGCCGGCCTATGGCGCGTTCCGCCAGGGCATCGTGCTGACCATTGCGCTGCAGTTGCGCCTGCTGCGCGCGGGCACCACGGCGCGTCTGCTGCATGACTGCCTGCAACAGCATTACGCGGATGTGCATCACGTTCGGGTGATGTCGCTAGCCGAGGCCGATGCGCTCGAGACGCTGGACCCGCAGGTTCTCAACGGCAGCAATGACCTGTGCCTGGGCGTGTTCGCCAACGAAGCGCATGGGCAGGTGCTGCTGAGCGCGGTGTTTGACAACCTCGGCAAAGGGGCGTCGGGGGCGGCCGTGCAGAACCTGGCGTTGATGCTGGCGCACGCAGCGGCTTGATGCTGGTCGGGCGGCGCTACCGCGTTGCCGCGCCGCCGTGCGGATCGGTCAGCCGGCCGATCAGGAAATCGCGGAACACCCGCACCACCTCCGGATGCGTGCGGCCTTGCAGGGTCTGCACTTCCACGCTGCGGTCGACCATGGTGCCGTCGCGAATCGGCACGGCGCGCAGCTTGCGCTGCTCCAGCAGCAGGCGCACCGAGACCTCGTTGGCCAGGGTGATGGCATCGCCCAGCTGGACGAAGTTCAGCAGGGTCTCGACGTAGTTGCTGGTGAAGAGCGGGTTGATGGCCACGCGCTGGCGGAGGCAGGCGATGTCGAACACCTGCCGCACGGTGGAGTCCGTATCGGGCAGCGCCATCGGAAAGGCCTGCAACTGCGACAGCGAGACATGCCGCGATCCGGCCAGCGGGTGGTCGGCGATCTGCAGAAGGTCGGCATCAAGGCGCGGCTGCGCTACATGAAATACGCCGCGCTGCAGGGCGACTACCGCGGCGGCAAGGCGCCGATCACCTTCCAGACCTGGGGCTCGAATTCGGTCAACGACGCCTCGGCCTCGCTGGGCGTCTGGTTCAAGGGCGGCGCCGACGACATCGCCAAGGACGCCACCGTCAAGACCTATCTGGAGACGGCCGACAGCGCCTCCGATGCCGCCGTGCGCAAGGCCAACTACGCCAAGGCGCTGGACCTGATCGCCAGGCAGGCTTACGCAGCGCCGCTGTTCACCTACTTGGCCAGCTACGCCTATACCTCGCAGCTGAGCTTCCAGGCCTATCCGGACGAGGTGCCGCGCTTCTACAGCGCGAGCTGGAAGTAGGGCGGGCCCATGGCCGGCGTGCATCGGGTCGCCTCACTGGTCAAACGCTGGATTCTCGGCACGCACCACGGCTCGGTTCAGCCCGAACATCTGGACGCCTACCTCGATGAGTTCGTGTTCTGCTTCAATCGCCGCACCTCGGGGTCACGCGGCCTTCTGTTCTATCGGCTGCTCCAGCAAGCGGTCGTCACAGGCCCTGTGACGTATGCGGATGTGGTGCACCGCGCTGAGACGGTGTAGCATACGGATACTGTGTATCCATCCAGTTATCCTGGGCTGGTGGAGCTAAGTGGGTACCCCACACATCCATACAGTGCTCCGGCTCAGCCCTGCGGTGCCTCCATGTCTGCGCAGTCCCCGTCTCTTTTTTCCGCCGAAGATGTGGCGGAGCCCCCTGTCGTCACCGATGCGGCCGCTGGCCCGGTGACCGCCGGGGCGCTTTCGCATGCGCGGCCGGTGCCGTCGCCGGAGTTGCTGCACCCGGCGCTGTGGCGGGCCGGCAGCCTGGCGCGGGGTGTCGGGCGGGTGCTGGCGACCGGCCATGACGCGCTGGATGCCGAACTGCCCGGCGGCGGCTGGCCGCTGGGCGGGCTGACCGAACTGCTGTGTCCGCAGCCCGGCATCGGGGAATGCCGGCTGCTGCGGCCGGCGCTGTCCACACTGTGCGCCGGCGCGGAGCGCATCGCCCTGGTCGGGCCGCCGTATCTGCCCAATGCGGTGCGGCTGGTCGGCTGGGATGTCTCGCCGGAGCAGGTGGTCTGGGTGCGCGCGGCCAAGCCGTCGGATCTGCTGTGGGCGGCCGAGCAGATCGTGCGCAGCCAGGCCTTCGGCGGGGTGCTGCTCTGGCTGGGCCAGACGCGCCCCGGCGTGCTGCGCCGGCTGCAGGTGCTGGCGCAGGCGGGCGAGAGCGCGATCTGGGTGTTCCGTCCGGTGCAGGCGCTGCGGGAGTCGTCGCCGGCGGTGCTGCGGCTCGGGCTGGCGCCCGCGGCGGGCGATACGCTGTCCATCGCCTTCCACAAGCGGCGCGGGCCGTTGCGCGACACGCCGCTGGTGTTGCCCCTGGCCGATCCGCTGCAGGCCGGTCGAGCCGTTTGTCGTGGACCCGGCTACGGCGGCGCTGTTGGCGTCGCTGTCGTCCTTTCCTGCGCCCGGTGATGTGCCGGACGCTGCTGATCATGCCGTTCTGGATCGCGGTGCATCTGCCTCGCCTGCCGCTCGACGCGCTGCGTTCCCGGTGGCCTGATCCGGCCGCGGGGTCGACGGGGATGCCCTTGCCGGTGGTGGTGCTGGAGCAGGAGCGCGTGGTGGCGGCCAACCAGGCAGCTGCGCGCGAGGGCGTGCAGCCGGGCCTGCGGCGGGCCGGCATGCAGGCCCTGGTGCCGCATGCGCTGCAGTTGGAGCGCGACCCGGCCGCCGAGGCGCGGCTGGTGCAGGCGCTCGCGCTGGCGCTGCTGGCCTTGACGCCGCATGTCTGCCTGGATCTGGCGGACGAGGCGACCGTGCTGCTGGAAGCGCAAGCCAGCCTGCGCCTGTTCGGCGGCCATCGCGCGCTCTGCCGGGCCGTGCGGCGCTGCGCGCGCTGCCTGGGGCTGGTGCCGCAGATCGGCACGGGCACCACGGGGCGCGGCGCGGCATGGCTGGCCAGTGCCCAGGCGATGCATGGCCGCCGCGCGCCGCCGGTCCGCATCCGGCGTGCGGTGCGGCCCGCGCGCATGGCCGCGCTGCTCGACGGTCTGCCCATCAAGACCGTCGCCCGGCTGACGCGCCCGGATTGGCTGGAAGGATTGGGCTGCCGCACGCTGGCCGATCTGCGCGGCCTGCCGCGTGGCGGCCTGCGCCGGCGCTGCGGTCCGCTGCTGGTCGACACGCTCGACGCGGGCTATGGCGAGGCGCATGAACGCTTCACCTGGTTTGCCGCGCCGATGCGCTTCGACGTGCCACTCGAACTGCCCGGCCGTCTCGACAACGCCGAGGGGGGGCTGGCCGCGTCCGAGCAACTGCTGCTGCAGCTGACCGGCTGGCTGGCCGCCCACCAGTTGGGCGCCAGGGGCTACCGGCTGACGCTGGAGCACGAACGCCGGCGCGGACGCGATGCCCAGGATGCCGCGTCGTCCACGCCGGTCGATATCCTGCTGGCGCAGCCGGTCCGCACGCTGGCGCATCTGTCGCGCGTGCTGCGGGAGCGCGTCCATCGCCTCACGCTGATCGCCCCGGTGGTGGAGCTGCGGCTGACGGTGACGGAGGCCGTGCCGCTCGCACCGCCCACCGGCGCGCTGTTTCCCGCGCCCGGCGCCCGCGCGGAAGAGGCCGCTCGCCTGATCGACACCTTGATCGCCCGCCTGGGCGCCGCCAACGTGCTGCACCCGCAGCCCTGCGCCGACCATCGTCCCGAGCGCGCCAACCACTGGGCGGAGGTGCATGCCGCCACCACGGCATCCGGCCGCGCCGCCGCCCGCCAGGCGCTGGCGCAATGGCACGCCCGGCAGCCGGAGCGGCCGCTGCGGCTGGTGTCGCTGCCGGAGCGCATCGAATCGGGCTGGTGGGACGATGCGCTGGTCAAGCGCGACTACTTCATCGCGGAAGGCGAAGGCGCCGTGCGTTACTGGATCTACCGCGAGCGCGTCTCGGCCACGGCGGGCGAGGATGACGCGCGCTGGTACCTGCACGGCCTGTTCGGCTGACGGGCGGAGCGCACGATGAACGCATCGACACCGCTGTCCATCGGTCTGCCGGACTATGCCGAGCTGCACTGCATCAGCAACTTCACCTTCCTGACCGGCGCGTCGCACCCGCACGAACTGGTGGCGCGTGCCCAGGCATTCGGCTACCAGGCGCTGGCCCTGACGGACGAATGCTCCGTGGCCGGTACCGTGCGCGCCCACATGGCGGCCAAGGAGGCGGGCCTGAAGCTGATCATCGGCAGCCGCTTCACCGTGCGCGACGCACAGGGCGAGCCATGGCTGCGGCTGGTGCTGCTGGCGCAGGACATCGACGGCTACGGCAACCTGTGCGAGTGCATCACGCAGGCGCGGCTGGCCGCCCCCAAGGGCAACTACCGCCTGCTGGCCGACGACCTGGCCGCACCCGCCGGCGGGCTGGCCCATCTGCGCGGCATGCCGCATTGCCTGGCGATCCTGCTGCCCGACTACGATCCCGATCCGAGGCACCTGCTGGCCCAGGCGCAGTGGTGCCGGCAGGTGTTCGGTGATCGCCTGTCGATGGCGCTCGAGCTGCCGCTGCGCCATGCCGACGACCGCCATCGCGGCACGGTGTCGGCCGTCTCGGATCAGACCGATGTGCCCATGGTCGCCACGGGCGATGTGGCCATGCATTCGCGGCAGCGCAAGCCATTGCACGACGTACTGACGGTCATCCGCCTGTCCCGGCCCATCGCCGAATGCGGGCTGGAGTTGGCCCCCAGCGCCGAGCAGGCGATGCGCACGCGCATGCAGCTCGCGTTCTTCTATCAGGGCGAGCGCGGGGCCAAGGTGCTGCGCCGTAGCGTGGAGCTCGCGTCGCTATGCGACTTCTCGCTCGACGAGGTCGAGTACGCATACCCGCACGAGGTGGTGCCCGAGGGACAGACGCCCGCCGGGTATCTGCACGCCGAGGTGATGGCCGGTGCCGAGCAGCGATACGGCAAGGACGTCCCAGCCAAGGTGCAGGCGCAGATCGTCGAGGAGCTGGCGCTGATCGCCGAGCTGCGCTACGAGCCGTTCTTCCTGACCGTCTACGACGTGGCGCGGTTTGCCCGCAGCCAGGGGATTCTCTGCCAGGGGCGCGGCTCGGCGGCCAATTCGGTGGTGTGCTACTGCCTGGGCATCACCGAGGTGAATCCGGAGCGCGGCAACACGCTGTTTGCGCGCTTCCTGTGCCGCGCGCGCAACGAGCCGCCCGACATCGACGTCGATTTCGAGCACCAGCGGCGCGAGGAGGTCATCCAGTACATCTACAAAAAATACGGCCTGATGCGCACCGCGCTGGCCGCGGCCCTGATCACCTACCGCACGCGCAGCGCCCTGCGCGATGTCGGCCGCGCGCTCGGCATCGATCTGGGCGTGATCGAGCAGGTGGCCAAGGCGCAGGCATGGTGGGACGGCAGGCACGAGTTCGCGCAGCGCGCCGGCCAGCAGGGGCTGGACCCGGAATCGCCGCTGGTGCAGCGCTGGGCCGGGCTGATCGGGCAGTTGCGCGGGTTCCCGCGCCATCTGTCGCAGCATGTCGGCGGCTTTGTCATCGCGCAGGGCAAGCTGTCGCGGCTGGTGCCGATCGAGAACGCGGCCATGCCGGAGCGCCGCGTCATCCAGTGGGACAAGGACGATCTCGAATCGCTGCGCCTGCTGAAGGTGGACGTGCTGGCACTGGGCATGCTGACGGCCATCCGCCGCACGCTCGACATGCTCGATGCGCTACCGGGCCGGCGCGCGCATTACGGGGCGCCGGACAAGCTCGCCATGCAGCACCTGCCCGACGAAGATCCAGACACCTACGACATGATCAGCCGCGCCGAGACCATCGGCGTGTTCCAGATCGAATCGCGCGCGCAGCAGTCGATGCTGCCCCGCCTGCGGCCGCGCACGTATTACGACCTGGTGATCCAGGTGGCCATCGTGCGGCCCGGGCCGATCCAGGGCGGCATGGTGCACCCGTACCTGCAGCGGCGCGAGGCGGTGCGCAACGGTAACCCCGACTGCGTGACCTATCCCGGCCCGGAGGTGAAGGCGGTGCTGGAGCGCACGCTGGGCGTGCCGATCTTCCAGGAGCAGGTGATGGAGATCGCCATGAAAGCGGGCGGATTCACCGCCGACGAGGCCGACCGCCTGCGCCGCGACATGGCTGCCTGGAAGCGCAAGGGCAATCTCACCCAGCACCAGGCGCGCCTGATGAAGGAGATGGTCGAGGTGCGGCACTACGACCCGGCCTTCGTCGAGGCGCTGTGCAGGCAGATGGAAGGGTTTGCCGAATACGGCTTCCCCGAGAGCCATGCGGCCGGCTTCGCCAGGCTGGCCTATGTCAGCAGCTACCTGAAATGCCACGAGCCGGCGGCGTTCTTTGCCGCGCTGCTCAACAGCCAGCCGATGGGGTTCTATTCGCCGTCGCAACTGGTGCAGGAGGCGCGGCGCAGCCGGGTGCGCGTGCTGCCGGCGGATGTGACGGCCAGCGCGTGGGACAGCACGCTGCATGCGCGTCCGGACGGGGAGGGTGGCCAGCCCGACATCCGGCTCGGCCTCAGCCGCATCCGCGGCATGCGGCCGCCGGCCGCCGAGCGCATCGTGGCCGCCCGCGCCCAGGCGCCGTTTTCCAGCGTGGAGGACCTGGCGTACCGCGCCGCGCTCGATCGCCACGACCTGAGCGTGCTGGCCGCCGCCAATGCCTTGCTGTCGCTGGCCGGGCACCGCCGCCAGGCGCTGTGGCAGACGCTGGCGCTGCAGGAGCCCGGCCAGGACCATGCCCTGCTGCGCGGGGCCCGGCCGGTGGAGGCGCCGCTGGTCCTGCCCGCGCCGTCCCTCGGCGAGGAGGTCGTCGCCGATTACGGCAGCCTGGGGCTGTCCTTGCAGAGCCATCCGCTGAGCCTGCTGCGGCCCCGGCTGGAGCGGATGCGCTTTGTCACCGCCGCCACGCTGGCCGGCTACCGCAACGGGCAACTGGCGCGCGCGTGCGGCATCGTCACCGTCCGGCAGCGGCCGGGCACGGCCAAGGGCACCATCTTTGTCTCGATCGAGGACGAGACCGGCGTCGTCAACGTCGTGCTCTGGCCGCACCTGATCGAACGCCAGCGCCGGGAGGTGCTGCATGCCCGCCTGCTGGGCGTCTATGGGAAGTGGCAGTGCGAGCGAGAGACGCGGCACCTGGTCGCGCAGCATCTGGTGGATCTGAGCCCGTTCCTGGGGCGTCTGGCGTCCTCCAGCCGGGATTTCCACTGACCGCATGCCTGACCGGCTGCCACGTCACATCCCGGCACGCTATTTGCATGACGTCAGGCGTGCGCCGTCCGCAGGCTGAAGGCGGGGTGCGGTTGGCTGCACGTTCGCCGGGGTGCGCCTCGGGGCGGTGATTAGGGCAAGCGCGGATCGACGAATGGCGCAGAGGGTGTGACGATTTGCAATGTATGCATCACAGCATGATTGTGAACAAGCGCAGAAAACAGCATTCGGGCAGGGAACCGTCCCGTGCCGAGCTTATCCCGATAAACAGGTGCGACGGGATGCGATTTCATCACGCGTCAACATTGGGTGCAGTCGAAATTACGTCTACTCTGTAAGAAACACATCAGGAGACCATCATCCGCAACATGTGCAGCAGTGAGCACATCAACAGGCTGCTGCCGGAAGCATGTTCTGCCGTGGACCCTGGAGGCGTTTTGCTCCATTGTCCGTATGTTTTTTCAGCCGCATCGAGCGGGTCCGCCGGCCCTTCGATGCTTCCCATCTCAGGTGCAGGAGCAAACAGATGGAACAGCCCTTCAAGCAGTTGCACAGTCTGCGCAAGTCGCGCAAGCTCAAACAGGAAGACGTCGCCAAGATGGCCGGCATCTCGCGCGAGGCGTATCTGCGTGCGGAATCCGGTCGTGCCGATCCGCGCCTGTCGACGCTGATGGCCGTGGCCGGGGCGCTGGGGCTGGAAGTTGTGCTTGCCCCGCGCGAAGCCGTGGCCGAGATCGAGCGCGTGATCGCCAGCCATCCGACTCAACCGCTGCCGGGCGGCGGGTCGCCGGGGGGCGAGGCGGGCCGTGAAGGCCAGTCCGGCTCCGTGGGCGGGTCCAGCAGCGGTCATGGCCTGGCGGGCCAGTATCGCGGTCCGGAGCGCCATCCTCAGTCGGCCTACCATCCGGGTGCCGCACCCGGCCAGGCCGGCCAGCAGGGCGCGCCGCATGCCGGCAATGTCGGCAATGTCGGCAGCGGTTCCGACGATCGTTCGCGCACGGGTTCGGGCGAGCGGCCGGCGGCTGGCGGCACGGGTTCATCGGGCGGCTCCGACCGTCCTGGTGGCTCGGGGTCGGGTTCGCGCGAATCCTGAGCGCGGCCACCGTGTGGTGGCCTGCCGGGGTAATCCCGCCCCCGGGCGCGTCTGCGGTCGCGCCCGGCGGAACTTGCCCGGCCGTAGCGTCGCGCGCATACAATGCGCGTCGACGTCCTGTTTCCCCATTCTTGCTGCATGCCCGGCGACTCCTCCCGCGCGCGTGCCGATGCCGCCCCGGCGCCGGCCGCTGTCGCTGTCTCATCCACCGCACCTGGCTCCCATCCGCCGTTCTGGCAAAGCCTCAAGCAGGACACCTTCTTCTGGCTGCTGCTGATCGTCTGCGCGGGGCTGACCGCCCTGGCGCCTCAGCGCATCGCCCAGTACCCGCACCTGGTGGACTGGCACACGATTGCCGCCCTGGCGGGGCTGCTGATTCTGACCAAGGCGGTGGAGTCCAGCGGGGTGCTGCAGCTGCTCGGCCAGCGCCTGGTGGATGCGGTGGAGAGCGAACGCGTGCTCGCGCTGAGCCTCGTGGGCGCCTCGGCGGCGTTGTCGACGCTGCTGACCAATGACGTCGCGCTGTTCGTGATCGTGCCGCTGACGGTCGGGCTGCGGCATGTCGCCAGGCTGCCGGTGACGCGGCTGATCGTGTTCGAGGCACTGGCCGTCAATGCAGGCTCCGCGCTCACGCCGATCGGCAATCCGCAGAACCTCTTCCTGTGGCATCAGTCCGGCCTGTCGTTCGGCGGGTTTGTCTGGCAGATGGCACCGATGGTGGCACTGCTGATGCTGCTGTTGCTGGTGGCCACGTGGTTCGCATTCCCCGCGCAGACCATCCACGTGCATTCGGACGTCGGCGCGCTCGAACTGCACAAGCGCCTGCTGTTGCCCGCGCTGGCGCTCTATGTGCCATTTCTGCTGCTGACCGACCGGGGGTATCCGGTGGCGGCACTGGCGGGCTTGGTGGTGCTGTACCTGATCGGCGCCCGTTACGTGCTGGCCCGCGTCGACTGGGGCCTGCTGCTGGTGTTCGTGCTGATGTTCATCGACCTGCGGCTGGTGGCCCAACTGGAGCCGGTCCGGCATGCACTCGCCATGCTGACGCTGGCCGAGCCGACGCATCTGTACTGGGCGGGCATCGGCCTGTCGCAGGTCATCAGCAATGTGCCGGCGGCGATTCTGCTGGCCGAGTATTCCCATGACTGGCCGGTGATGGCCTTTGCCGTGAGCGTCGGAGGGTTCGGCTTCATGGTCGGTTCGCTGGCCAACCTGATCGCCCTGCGGATGGCGCGCGACAAGCGGGCATGGCTGGTGTTCCATGCCTACTCGATGCCGTTCCTGGCGGCGGCCGCGGGCATCGTGTCCCTGTGGATGGCGCTTTCCGCCCGTTGAGAAACGGTCCACTGCGTTGACGGGCGGCCCGTCAGCGGTCAGGGCGTTCCGCCCGGCTGTCACACATGCGATGGCCGTTCCGGCCGTCTCTCCAGGACGACGGCGTTGGGGGCATGCTGTTGCCATGGGGGCGGGCTGATCGGCGAAGCACCCAACAGAAAAAACGGCATGACGCATGCCGTCATGCCGCAATGCTGCAATGGCGGCGGGTTGTACAAGCCCGCCACTCCACCGCCTGACTTCGGCAGCGCGCCCGTCAGGCGCGTGATCAGCGACGTCACCGGGGCGAGCGGCTGGATCGTTGCTGCCGAGGGCGCCCGTCACGGTATTCACGACACCACTGAGTGCGCCGGTCGGTGGCATCCGGTTGCCCGATGCGGCGTGCAGGGCGGCGACCGGTCCATCAAACGCCGACGGCCACCCGAGGGTGGCCGCCGCGATGCCGGCACAGTCTCGGCGGACCGTGGGCGGGGACAGGTGTTGGGTATCAGGCCTTTTTGACGGAAATCACCGCTTCCGACACATTGCGCGGTGCTTCGGCGTAATGCTTGAACTCCATCGTGTATGTCGCCCGGCCCTGCGACAGCGAGCGCAGGTTGGTGGAGTAGCCGAACATCTCGGCGAGCGGCACCTCGGCGTGGACGACCTTGCCGCCGCCCCCGGGGATATCCTCCGTGCCCTGCACCATGCCGCGCCGCGACGAGAGGTCGCCGATCACGTTGCCCATGTACTCTTCGGGTGTTTCCACTTCCACCGCCATCATGGGCTCGAGCAGGATCGGATCCGCCTTGCGCATCGCGTCCTTGAACGCCATCGAGCCGGCCATGCGGAAGGCGTTTTCGTTCGAGTCGACGTCGTGGTACGAACCGAAGGTCAGCCGTACCTTCACGTCGACCACCGGATAGCCGGCCAGTACGCCCGCGTTCAGCGTATCGCGGATGCCCTTGTCCACCGCCGGGATGAACTCGCGCGGGATCACGCCGCCCTTGATCTCGTCGACGAACTCGTAGCCCTTGCCGGGGTTGGGCTCCAGCGTGATGACGGCATGGCCGTATTGGCCGCGGCCGCCCGACTGCTTGATGAACTTGCCTTCGACGCCATCGGCGATCTTGCGGATCGTCTCGCGGTAAGCCACCTGCGGCTTGCCGACGGTCGCTTCCACGCCGAACTCGCGCTTCATGCGGTCGACCAGGATTTCCAGGTGCAGCTCGCCCATGCCCGAGATGATGGTCTGGCCGGATTCCTCGTCGGTCTTGACGCGGAACGACGGGTCTTCCTGCGCCAGGCGGTTCAGTGCCAGCCCCATCTTCTCCTGGTCGCCCTTGGTCTTGGGCTCCACGGCCTGCGAGATGACGGGCTCCGGGAACTCCATGCATTCCAGGATGATGACGTTGTTCGGATCGCACAGCGTGTCGCCGGTGGTGGCTTCCTTCAGGCCGACGGCCGCGGCGATGTCACCGGCGTGCACATCCTTGATCTCGACGCGCTGATTGGCATGCATCTGCAGGATGCGGCCCAGGCGTTCCCTTTTCTCCTTGACCGGGTTGTAGACCGTGTCGCCCGAATACACCGAGCCGGAATACACGCGGAAGAAGATCAGTTGGCCGACGAACGGATCGGTCATGATCTTGAAGGCGAGCGCCGAGAACGGCTCGTCGTCGTTGGCATGGCGCTCCAGCGGTTCGTCCTTTTCGCCATGGCCCTGGATGGAGGGGATGTCGATGGGCGAGGGCAGGTAGTCGACCACGGCGTCCAGCATGGCCTGTACGCCCTTGTTCTTGAAGGCCGAGCCGCACAGCATCGGCACGATCTCGCCGGCGATGGTGCGCTGGCGCAGCGCGCGCTTGATCTCGGCCTCCGTGAGCGTTTCGCCGCCGAGATATTTCTCGAGCAGCGCTTCGTCGGCTTCGGCGGCGGCCTCGACCATCTTGTCGTGCCATTCCTGGGCGGTAGCGCGCAGCTCTTCGGGAATGTCGATGTATTCGAACTTGACGCCCTGCGAGGCGTCGTCCCACACGATGGCCTTCATCTTGACGAGGTCGACCACGCCGCGGAAGTGGTCTTCCGCGCCGACGGGAATCTGTACCGGCACCGGGTTGCCCTTCAGGCGCTCCCGCATCTGGCGCTCGACGCGGAAGAAGTCCGCACCCACGCGGTCCATCTTGTTGACGAAGGCGATGCGCGGCACCTTGTACTTGTTGGCCTGGCGCCAGACGGTTTCCGACTGCGGCTGCACGCCGCCCACCGAGTCGTAGACCATGCAGGCGCCGTCGAGCACGCGCATGGAGCGCTCCACCTCGATGGTGAAGTCGACGTGGCCCGGGGTGTCGATGATGTTGATGCGGTGCTCCGGGTAGTTGCCGCCCATGCCGCGCCACATGCAGTGCGTCGCCGCCGAGGTGATGGTGATGCCGCGCTCCTGCTCCTGCTCCATCCAGTCCATGGTGGCCGCGCCGTCATGCACCTCGCCAATTTTGTGATTGACCCCGGTGTAGAACAGGATGCGCTCGGTCGTGGTGGTTTTACCAGCGTCGATGTGCGCCGAGATGCCGATGTTGCGATAGCGCTCGATGGGGGTCTGGCGGGGTATGATGATTCTCGGGAAAGAGCTCGCCTGCGCCACCTCCGCACCATGCGAAGGGCGAATGTGCGAGTGGGAACACATTAT
Source organism: Ralstonia syzygii subsp. syzygii (assembly GCA_919592095.1). Lineage (GTDB taxonomy): Bacteria > Pseudomonadota > Gammaproteobacteria > Burkholderiales > Burkholderiaceae > Ralstonia > Ralstonia syzygii. The sequence goes on from CAKKOY010000079.1 coordinate 15,629, forward strand.
AGGATTGGCGGAAACCTCCCGTATGTAGGGGCATTGCCCGGCGCGACAGCGCATCGCGTCATCCGCTGACTAGTACCTCTGCACAGGGGTTATGACGGTTTGTCAGAGGTGGTTACAGGGTAGGCTTTGGCCAATTTTTTGCGGGCCGTTTCAGTAGAGAACATCCAGTTGATGCGAGC
>CAKKOY010000080.1 GCA_919592095.1 Ralstonia syzygii subsp. syzygii
GTGCTGGCATGGTCGCGATGGCGGCGCGCGCATCAGTGGCGCGCTCAGCAGTGTCACTACCGGGCGCGGGGATGTGCTCCGCCATTTTGAGCTACGGCTGTAGTATTAGGCGAAGTAGGTGCTCAGATCATCTCTTTTGTTTAAGCAGGGCGGCGTCACGCCGACATCGCCTTGCGCGCCACGCGGCGCCTGCGGCCGAGCGCGACGGTGTATGGGCACCTGGCGCAGGTGTTGCGGTTGTCGTGAGTCCGGTGGCGGCACGACGTCTGTCGCGCCGCGGGGTTCCGCTGACTTGATGCAGACGACCGTTTCGACTGCGTCCCTTGTTCGAGATGATGGAGTCGGCCGTCGTGCCCAGTGCGCTGCAGAGGGGGATGTCAGGAGGATGCAACGGCGCGCGGGTCTGGCGCGGGCTGCGCAAAGGGTGGGTCATCTGGCGCTAGGCGTTGGGTGCGGTGCAGCATCGCGGTCCGCAGGCTGATTCGCCTCCAAACCTCAAAGAAGAATCACGATGTCCTCTCTCCGCACCCGCATCCTCGTCATCTCTTCGGCCACCGTGATCGGTGCGCTCGCGCTGTCGCCAGAACCTGACGGCCATCGCCAGCGGCAACACGCTGGCCATCGACAAGTGGGTGACGGCCAAGGCCCAGGCCGTGAAGGCCACGGCGGAGGTGGTGGAACATGGCGATCCGCGTGGCCTGGTCAAGCACATGGGGGATGCCGACGGCTTCCCGATCATCACCATCGGCTGGGCCGACAAGACGTTCTTCTCCACCAGCGCCGGCACGCCCAAGGATTACGATCCGCCCGCCCCTGGTACAAGTCGGCCGTCGCCGCCGGCAAGCTGACCGCCACCAAGCCCTACGGCGATGCGTCGACCGGTGTGCCGTACGTATCGTTCGCCGCGCCGCTGATGCGCAATGGCGAGGCGACCGGCGCGCTGAGCGGCGCGGTGCCCCTGGATGGCGTGCGCGAAGTGGCGGCGGCGGTGTATCCAACGCCGTCGAGCCTGGCCTTCGTGGTGGCGCGCGATGGCCAGGTGATCGCGCATCCGGACGCCAAGCTGATGCTCAAGCCCGTGACGGACGTGTCGGTCGCGCTGACGCCGGATGCGCTGACGGCGCTGGCCAAGGCGACCGCGCCGCTGGAGGTGGAGCTGGCCGGTGCCGCCAAGCTGCTCAAGGCGCAGGCGGTGCAGGGCACCGACTGGTATCTGGTGATCGCGCTGGACAAGGCCGAGGCCACCGCCGGCCTGCGCAGCGTGGCGCGCGCGCTGTGCGTGGCGATGGTGCTGCTGACGCTGGCGGCGGTGGGCATCGCGGCGTTTCTTCACCGCGCAGTCGTTCCGCCGGCTGTCGCAGGTGCGCGATGCGATGGACACCATCGGCTCCGGCGGCGGCGACCTGTCGCATCGCACGGAGACCTCGGCGAGCAATCTGCAGGAAACGTCGGCCGCGCTCACCGAGCTGGCCACCAGCGTGAAAAACTCCGCCGAAGCCGCCGTGCAGGCCACGCGCTTCGCGGGTGCGGCCAGCGAGGCGGCCGTGCGCGGTGGCGAGGTGGTGTCGGGCGCGGTCGGCACGATGGCCGCGATCCCGCAGTCGTCGTCGCGCATCAGCGAGATCATCGGCGTGATCGACAGCATCGCCTTCCAGACCAACATCCTCGCGCTCAATGTCGCGGTGGAGGCCGCCCGCGCCGGCGAGAACGGCCGCGGCTTTGCCGTGGTGGCCGGCGAGGTGCGCACGCTGGCGCAGCGCCGCCGCCGCGCGCGAGATCAAGGAGCTCATCCAGGCGTCGGAAGCCAGTGTCAAGGCCGGCGCCGAGCGGGTCAACGCCGCCGGCACGACGATGCGCGAGATCGTGGAAGGCATCGAGCGCGTCAGCCGCATCATCGGCGAGATCGACGGCGCCATGCACGAGCAGAGCGCGGGCATCAGCCAGATCGACCGCAGCGTCGCCGAGATGGATCAGGCCACGCAGCAGAACGCCGCGCTGGTGGAGCAGTCGACCGCCGCCTCGTCGATGCTCAACGAGCAGGCGCATGGGCTGGCGCGGACGGTGGGGTTGTTCAGGCTGCGCGGGGCTTAGCGCCAGACCACCTCGGCCACCTGCGGAATCCCCGGTACCAGTGCCCGCAGGTGCGCCTCCAGGCGGCCGGCTTCCGTGGCGACATCCACGCGGTGGAACAGCCGCTGCAGCACGGACGGCTCCGCGACCGGGAAGATCGTCCAGGTGTCCGTGCTGCCCTCGACGTTGCCGCAGCCGTACCACAGCAGGCACGGTTCGCGCGAGACCATCACCACCCAGCCGAAGTCTTCCGGAATCACGCTGTGCACGGTGACGCCGCGCGCGGCGAGGGCCTCGACCAGCCACCGGGCCAGTGCCTTGCCGTAGACGCCGGGGTTGGTCTCGCGGTCTTCGCCGTCGATCGGCTGGAAGAAGGGGGTGTGGAAGACGACTGGCATGGCGATGCCTCAGCGGGCGCCCGGAGGGTCAGCGCGACCGCCCATCGAAATGCGTCACCGGCACCGCCGCCAGGTCGATGTCTTCCAGGCAGCGGATGTTGATGGCCGCCATGGCCTTGCCGTCGGGGCCGGTGCCTTCGCCGTAGGGGTGCATGCCGCACACCGGGCAGAAGCGATGCCGGATCACGTGCTTGTTGAAGGTGTAGGTGCTCGCGTTCTCGTCCGGCGTGAGCAGGTGCAGGTGCTCGCGCGGCACGAACCACAGCAGCGAGCCCTTGCGCTGGCAGATCGAGCAGTTGCAGGCCATCGCGCTGCCCGGCTCGCCGTCGACCTCGAAGGCGATGCGTCCGCAGTGGCAGCTTCCCTTGTGCGTCATGGGAGACGCCTGGTGAAGGGCGTGCCCGACACTATAGAAGGTGGTATGGCGCTCGGCGCCTCGGGAATCGCCCTAGGTCTGCCGCCATGCACGGTGATGCGACAATCGGCGCGGATTCGCCGCACCGGACGGCGGCCGTGACCAAGAGGAGGGGGCATGCATCGCAATCGCTATCTGGGACGGCTTCGGGCCGTATGTGCCGTCGTCGCGTCGACAACGTGCCTGGGCGCATGGGCGCAGGTGCCGGCGTCGGCGCCGACCGCCGCCGTGCCGCCGCTCACCCCGCAGATCATCGACATGGGTGCCATGACCGCCGCCGACATCGGCCCCATCGTGCCCGACATGGGGACGCTGCGCACCAAGGGGCTGGTGGCGACCGCCAGCGGGACGGTGGGGATCCAGGTCGGCACCGTCGTCAAGCACACGCATGCCTATTCCGATGAGATCCAGTACGTGATGTCCGGCACCGCCACCGTCTGGCTCGACAATGGGCCACGCGAGGTGCATGCGGGGGACCTGATCGTCATCCCGCGCGGCACCGTGCACGGGACGCTGGTGACCAGCGCGGACTTCAAGGCCATGGCAATCAAGCTGCCGCCGCAGCGGGCGGGGGATACCCAGAAAGTCCCCTGAGGGGATCGGGGGACCCGTGTGCGGCACGGGCGGGGATGCGCACGTCGGAACGCCGGCATCGGGCCGGAGCCCTGGTGTGCCGCCATGCGGTCGGAGCGCGCGAGGCCACCCGGCGGCCCATCCCCCATCCCGTACAATGGCGGCCTTCGCTTCGATCCCGCCGCCATGTCCGCACCGCTCGCCAACGACACCTTCCTGCGCGCCCTGCGCCGCCAGCCCACCGAATACACGCCGTTGTGGCTGATGCGCCAGGCGGGCCGCTACCTGCCCGAGTACAACGCCACGCGCGCGCGCGCCGGCAGCTTCCTGGGCCTGGCCAAGTCGCCGGCCTATGCCACCGAGGTGACGCTGCAGCCGCTGGACCGTTATCCGCTGGATGCCGCCATCCTGTTCTCCGATATCCTGACCGTGCCCGATGCGATGGGCCTGGGGCTGTCGTTCGAGCAGGGCGAGGGTCCGCGCTTTGCGCGGCCGGTGCGCTCCGAGGCGGACGTGGCCGCGCTGTCGGTGCCCGACATGGCCTCGCTGCAGTACGTCTTCGATGCCGTGTCGGAAATCCGCCGCGCGCTGGTGCAGGACGGCCGCCAGCGCGTGCCGCTGATCGGCTTTTCGGGCAGCCCGTGGACGCTGGCCTGCTACATGGTCGAAGGTGGCGGCTCGGACGACTTCCGCACCGTCAAGTCGATGCTCTACGCGCGCCCGGACCTGATGCATCGCATCCTGGAGATCAATGCGGTCGCGGTGACCGACTACCTGAATGCGCAGATCGACGCCGGCGCCCAGGCCGTGATGGTGTTCGACACTTGGGGCGGCGCGCTGGCCGACGGTATCTACCAGACATTCTCGCTGGCCTACATGGCGCGCGTGGTGGAAGGCCTGCGCGCTGGCGCGGACGGCCAGCGCGTGCCGGTGATCCTGTTCACCAAGGGCGGCGGGCTGTGGCTCGAATCGATGGCCGAGGTCGGCGCCGATGCGCTGGGCGTGGACTGGACGGTCAACCTGCAACTGGCGCGTGTGCGCACCGGCGGCCGGGTGGCGCTGCAGGGCAACCTCGATCCGACCGTGCTGTTCGCTGAGCCGGAAGCCATCCGCGCGCAAGTGCGCCGGGTGCTGGAGGACTATGCCGCCGGCGGCGACAGCGATGGCCACGTGTTCAACCTCGGCCATGGCATCTCGCAGTTCACACCGCCGGAATCGGTGTCGGTGCTGGTGGACGAAGTGCGCACATTCAGTCGCGCGCTGCGGACCCGTTTGCCGTAGCAACGAAATGTTGCGGTGCGATACCGGTTGGATTGCCGGCCCATGGTGCAGCGGGCCGGCGCAGCAGGCGGCCGGTTCGCCACTCTGGTGCGAGGGCTGTGAGCGGCCACTCGCGCGTACGCGGCGCGCGGACGCCCAAAACCCTGTCAAGGGAAATATTTCGTACCTTTTTGTGTGCAATCGCGATGTCAAGACTTGACTTATGCACAAAGCTGTCGCGGCTGGCATTTATCGCGGCGCAGCAGGAATCGGCTGGTGTATCCATCGCATAAGTGTTTGATTTTTCTGCGATAAAGTTGTGTGCGCGGAAATCGGGCAAGCTAGAAAAGGGGTTGATCCACCGACCTTCGCGGGCGTTGCCGGCAACTTTTCAACAAAGTTATCCACAGCCCGTGTGGATAGCCGGAAAAAACGGACGCCGATCAGGGCGCCAAGCCACAAAGCTCAAGTGATACTTGAGGTTTTGGTGGGGCGCGGTGCTGGCGTCACGTTGTTGGTGCGGCCGGCGGATTGCTTTTCCGGGTGCGCTGGGCGCCGCTGCTCCGCAACAAATCCTTTGCAATTCACCTGCTTGTCCCACGCATGACCGCCACCCGTGTTGATGCCGATCCGCCCGCAGCTGCCCAGGCAGCGCGCCCGGCCGTCATTGCGCGGGTAGTGATCGATACGCCACTGGATGCCGTCTTCGACTATCGCTGTGCGCAGCCGGTCGTGCCGGGCCAGCTGGTGGTGGTGCCGTTCGGCAACCGGCGCGTGGTGGCTCTGGTGGTGGAGACCGCCAGCACCACCGAGGTGCCGGATGACCGCCTGCGGGATACCGAGCGCGTGCTCGACTGGGTGCCGCCCCTGGATGCCGAATGGCGCGCGCTGGCCGAATTCGCCGCCGGCTATTACCAGCGGGCGCTGGGCGAAGTGACGCTGCCGGCGCTGCCGCCGCTGTGGCGCACGCCCGGCAGTTGGGACAGCCTGGCCCGCCAGGCCACCGAGACCGTCTACGTGATGCACGAGCCGGCGCGCGCCGCCTTGCTCGACAGCATTCCCCGGCGTGCGACTGGGGCGATGCGCTTGGCCGAAGCGCTGACGGGCGACGGCGAGCTTTCCGCCGGCGCCGCTGTCGCACTGCACGGGCAGGCGCTGGCCAAGCTGGGCGATTGGGCTACGGTGGGCTGGGTCCGGGCGGAGCTGCGTCCCAGGCTGCTGCTGCCGGTGCCGCGCGACCTGCCGTCCGCGTCTGTCGCGCCGGCGCTCAATGCCGAGCAGGCCGCGGCCGTCGCCGCCATCGCGCAGGCCGGGGCGGGTGGCGGTTTCGCGCCGTTCCTGCTGTATGGGGTGACCGGCAGCGGCAAGACCGAGGTCTACCTGCACGCCATCGCCGATGCCCTCGCGCGCGACCCGGCCGCGCAGGTGCTGATGCTGGTGCCCGAGATCAACCTGACGCCGCAGCTGGAGGCGCGCATTGCCGCGCGTTTTCCCGGCGTGCCGCTGGCCGCGCTGCACAGCGGCTTGGCCGAGCAGCCGCGCGCGCTGAACTGGCTGGCGGCGCATCGCAGCGAGGCGCGCATCGTGCTCGGCACGCGGCTGGCGATGCTGGCCTCGCTGCCGAACCTCGCACTGATCCTGGTCGACGAGGAGCACGATACTTCCTACAAGCAGCAGGAGGGCCTGCGCTATTCCGCGCGCGATCTGGCGCTGTGGCGGGCCAAGCAGCGCGGCATTCCGGTCGTGCTCGGGTCGGCCACGCCGTCGCTTGAGACCTGGTGGCGCGCTGAGCAGGGCGCCACCACGCGCCTGGCGCTGTCGCAGCGTGCCCAGGCCGACGCGGTGCTGCCGCGCGTCTCGCTGATCGACCTGACCCAGGAGCGTCGCGCGGGCCGGGAGATCCGCGACGGGCTGTCCAAGCCACTGCTCGATGCCGTTGCCGACCGCCTCGCGCGCGGCGAGCAGAGCCTGCTGTTCCTCAACCGCCGCGGCTACGCGCCGGTGCTGGCGTGCGACGCGTGCGGCTGGCTGTCGGGCTGCCCGCGCTGCTCGGCGTACCTGGTGCTGCACAAGCCGGAGCGCCGGCTGCGCTGCCACCATTGCGGCTACGAAGCGCGCATCCCGCACCATTGCCCGGACTGCGGCAATGTCGACATCGCGCCGCTGGGGCGCGGCACGCAGCGCATCGAGGAGACCCTCGGGGCGCTGTTCCCGCAGGCGCGGGTGGCGCGCATCGATGCGGATTCCACCCGCCGCAAGGGCAGCGCCGAGGCACTGTTCGACACCGTGCACGAGGGTGCCGTCGATATCCTGATCGGCACGCAGATGGTCGCCAAGGGGCACGATTTCCAGCGCGTGACGCTGGTGGGCGTGGTCGCGCCGGATGCGTCCCTGTTCAGCCACGACTTCCGCGCCGGCGAGCACCTGTTCGCCTCGCTGATGCAGGTGGCCGGGCGTGCCGGCCGCGCCGGGCTGGCGGGCGAAGTGCTGATCCAGACCCGCTATCCGGATGCCCCCGCCTTGCTGGCGCTGGTGCGGCACGATTACGCCGGCTTCGCGCGCCAGTTGCTGCGCGAGCGCAAGCAGGCCTGCCTGCCGCCCTTCGCCTACCAGGCGCTGCTGACCGCCGAGCACCGCGAACTGGCCCGCGCGCTGGATTTCCTCGGCGCTGCGCGCGCGGCCGGGCAGGCCTTGGCCGAAGCCCAGGGCCTGCCGGTGCAACTGCACGGCCCGGTGCCCATGACCATGGTGCGCCTGGCCAACCGCGAACGCGCCCAGTTGCTGCTCGAAAGCGCTTCCCGCGCCGCCCTGCAACGGCTGCTGGTCGCCTGGACCGACGGGTTTGCCAAGATCGGCAAGACAGTCAAGGGCGTGCGTTGGCAGTTGGAGATCGATCCGCTGCGGATCTGATCGGCGCCCCGATAGGGGAGGTACGCCATGTGCGGTTGCACCAAAATCTGACGCCTTAAACCAAGGGGTTTCACTAAGTTGCACCTCGCGGGCGGCCGGGCGTATGATCCGCCCAGTTGGCCGGCCACAAGCAGGCAAGGCAGCTCAGCAAAGGAACCCACATGGCGACGACCACCCTCGGGGTCAAGCTGGACGACGCTTCGCGCGAACGCCTCAAGCGCGCGGCGCAGTCCATTGACCGCACACCGCACTGGCTGATCAAGCAGGCGATCTTCACCTATCTGGACCAAGTGGAGCGGGGGCAACTGCCGAACGATGCCGGCGGCCCGGCGGCGGCTGGCCTCCCGTCCGCCGCCGTCGCGGACATGGCCGATGCCGACGGCACCGATACCGCGGTGCAACCCTTCCTCGAATTCGCGCAGAGCGTGCAGCCGCAGTCGGTGTTGCGCGCCGCCATTACGGCCGCCTACCGCCGGCCGGAGACCGAGGCGATCCCGATGCTGCTGGAGCAGGCCCGCCTGCCCGGTGCGCTCGCCTCCGAAGCCAAGCAGCTCGCGCGTGACCTCGCCGGCAAGCTGCGCGCGCAGAAGGTGGGCACCGGCCGCGAAGGGCTGGTGCAGGGCCTGATCCAGGAGTTCTCCCTGTCGAGCCAGGAAGGCGTGGCGCTGATGTGCCTGGCCGAAGCGCTGCTGCGTATTCCCGACAAGGCCACGCGCGACGCGCTGATCCGCGACAAGATCAGCAATGGCAACTGGCAGTCGCACCTGGGCCAGAGCCCGTCGCTGTTCGTCAATGCCGCCACCTGGGGCCTGCTGCTGACGGGCAAGCTGGTCGCCACGCACAACGAGGCCGGGCTGTCGAAGGCGCTCACGCGCATCATCGGCAAGCGTGGCGAGCCGCTGATCCGCAAGGGCGTGGACATGGCGATGCGCCTGATGGGCGAGCAGTTCGTCACCGGCGAGACGATTTCCGAAGCGCTGGCCAACGCGCGCAAGTACGAGGCCGAAGGCTTCCGCTACTCCTACGACATGCTGGGCGAAGCCGCCATGACGGAGGAGGATGCCCAGCGCTACCTGGCCTCGTACGAGCAGGCCATCCGCGCCATCGGGCAGGTCTCGGGCGGGCGCGGCATCTATGAAGGGCCGGGCATCTCGATCAAGCTGTCGGCGCTGCATCCGCGTTATTCCCGTGCGCAGTACGACCGGACGATCAACGAGCTGTATCCGCGCGTGAAGGGCTTGGCGATGCTGGCCCACGAGTACGACATCGGCATCAACATCGACGCCGAAGAGACCGACCGCCTGGAGCCGTCGCTGGATCTGCTCGAGCGCCTGTGCTTCGCGCCCGAGCTGGCCGGCTGGAACGGCATCGGCTTCGTGGTGCAGGGCTACCAGAAGCGTTGCCCGTTCGTGCTCGACGCCATCATCGACCTGGCGCGCCGCAGCAAGCACCGCCTGATGATCCGCCTGGTGAAGGGCGCCTACTGGGACAGCGAGGTCAAGCGCGCCCAGGTCGACGGCCTGGAGGGCTACCCGGTCTACACGCGCAAGGTCTACACCGACGTGTCGTACCTGGCCTGCGCGCGCAAGCTGCTGGCCGCGCCCGACGCCGTGTTCCCGCAGTTCGCCACGCACAACGCCCACACGCTGGCGGCCATCTATCACATGGCCGGCCAGAACTATTACCCCGGCCAGTACGAATTCCAGTGCCTGCACGGCATGGGCGAGCCGCTGTACGAGCAGGTGGTCGGCAGCAAGCCGGGCAAGCTCAACCGCCCGTGCCGCATCTACGCGCCGGTCGGCACGCACGAAACGCTGCTGGCCTACCTGGTGCGCCGCCTGCTGGAGAACGGCGCCAACACCTCGTTCGTCAACCGCATCGCCGACGAATCGATCCCGCTCGACGACCTCGTCGCCGCCCCGGTGGCGGTGGTGGAAACGATGCACGCAGAGGAGGGCACGCTGGGCCTGCCGCATCCGAAGATTCCGCTGCCGCGCAAGCTGTACGGCGACGGGCGCGCCAACTCGTCGGGCATCGACCTGGCCAACGAGCAGCGTCTCGCCTCGCTGTCGTCCGCCCTGCTGGCGAGCACCGGCATGGCCTGGGCGGCCGCGCCCACCATCGGCGATGCGCCCTATGTTCCCCAGGCGGGCGGCACGCCGCAGCCGGTGCGCAACCCGGCGGACCTGCGCGACGTGGTCGGCCACGTGACCGAGGCGACGCAGGCGGATGTGGATGCCGCACTGGCCGCCGCCGCCGCCGCCGCGCCGATCTGGCAGGCCACCCTGCCCGAAGCGCGCGCCGCACTGCTCGAGCGCGCGGCCGACCTGATGGAAGGCCAGATGCAGAGCCTGATGGGCCTGATCATCCGCGAGGCGGGCAAGACGTTGCCCAACGCCATCTCCGAAGTGCGCGAGGCAGTGGATTTCCTGCGCTACTACGCGGCACAGGTGCGCGGCGGGTTCTCCAACGACATGCACCGCCCGCTGGGCCCGGTGGTCTGCATCAGCCCGTGGAACTTCCCGCTGGCGATCTTCACCGGCCAGGTGAGCGCGGCGCTGGCCGCCGGCAACCCGGTGCTGGCCAAGCCCGCCGAGCAGACCCCGCTGATCGCCGCGCAAGCCGTGCGCATCCTGCGCGAGGCCGGTGTGCCGGCCGGCGCGGTGCAACTGCTGCCGGGCCGCGGCGAGACCGTCGGGGCCGCGCTGGTGAAGGACGCGCGCACCAAGGGCGTGATGTTCACCGGTTCGACCGAGGTGGCGCGCATTCTGCAGCGCACGCTGGCCGGCCGCCTGGATGCCAACGGCGCGCCCATCCCGCTGATCGCCGAGACCGGCGGCCAGAACGCGATGATCGTCGATTCGTCGGCGCTGGCGGAGCAGGTGGTGGCGGATGTGCTGTCGTCCGCCTTCGATTCGGCGGGGCAGCGCTGCTCGGCGCTGCGCGTGCTGTGCCTGCAGGACGACGTGGCTGACCGCGTGCTCGCCATGCTCAAGGGCGGCATGGCCGAGCTGGCGATGGGCAATCCGGACCGCCTGTCCACCGACGTCGGCCCGGTGATCGACGCCGAGGCGCGCGACAACATCGTCGGCCATATCGACGCGATGCGCGCCAAGGGCCGCCGCGTGCACCAGGCGCCGCAACAGGTGTCGGTACAGGCCGCCTGCGCGCATGGCACCTTCGTGCCGCCGACCGTGATTGAACTCGACGGTATCGGTGACCTGACCCGCGAAATTTTTGGGCCGGTGCTGCACGTGGTGCGCTGGAAGCGCACGGCCGACAACACCGGCCTCACCAGGCTCATCGAGCAGATCAACGGCACGGGCTACGGCCTGACGCTGGGCATCCACACCCGCATTGACGAGACCATCGCGCACATCGTCGAGCGCGCGCATGTGGGCAACCTGTACGTGAACCGCAATATCGTCGGCGCGGTGGTGGGCGTGCAGCCGTTCGGCGGCGAGGGCCTGTCGGGCACCGGCCCGAAGGCGGGCGGCCCGCTGTATCTGCTGCGCCTGCTGTCGACCTGCCCGCAGGACGCGATGCGCACGGCGCTGGCCCTGACCGCGGGCGCCGGCACCGACGTCGAGACCGATGAGCGCCGTGCGCTGCTGGCGCCGTTCGACGCGCTGCACGACTGGGCGCGCCGGCAGTCGCCGGAACTGGCCGCGCTGTGCGAGCGCCTGGCGGCGGCCACGGCCGCCGGCGCCGTCCTGACGCTGCCGGGCCCCACCGGCGAGCGCAATACCTACATGCTGCTGCCGCGCGACGCGGTGCTGTGCGTGGCGGCCGATCCGGCCGACTGGCTGCGCCAGGTGGCGGCCGTGCTGGCAGTGGGCAGCGAGGCGGTGGTGCAGGAAAATCCTGCCATCGCCGAAGTGCTGCGTACGTTGCCGACGGCAGTACAATCGCGCGTCCGGGTGGTGGCGTCGCCGGAAGACGCGGCGTTCGATGCGGTGCTGCACCACGGCGATTCGGATCATCTGCGCGCCCTTTGCGAAAGGCTGGCGCGTCGGGCCGGTCCTATCGTCGGGGTACAGGGCCAGCCGCACGGCGGGCAGGGGCTGGCGCTGGAGCGCCTGCTGATCGAGCGTTCGCTGTCGGTCAATACGGCCGCGGCGGGTGGCAACGCCAGCCTGATGACCATCGGCTGACGGGGCGCGGGGCAGGATTCGCGGTTCCGTCCTCACGACACGTGGGGGCGGGATGCGAAGCGGGAGGAGGGCGGCGGCGATCCCGTCGTGCCATGGATCCAAACTGCGTTTTGAAACGGAGACGTACAAATGAAATTGAAGCAACTGTGGGTGGCGGCAGCGCTGTGCGTGCTGGGCAGCGCCGCATCGGCGCAGGAAGTCATCAAGCTGGGCTTTGCCGCGCCGATGTCGGGTCCGCAAGCGCAATACGGTACGGACATGAAGAACGGTGCGACGCTGGCCATTGAAGAGTTCAATGCCACCAAGCCGAAGATTGCCGGCAAGGACGTCAAGTTCCAACTCGTGGCGGAAGACGACCAGGCTGACCCGAAGACTGGCACGGCGGTCGCGCAAAAGCTGGTGGACAGCGGCATCAAGGGCATGCTCGGCCATTTCAACTCGGGCACCAGTATCCCGGCCTCGCGCGTGTACAACCAGGCCGGCATCGCGCAGATCGCCATGGCGACGGCCCCGGAATACACTAAGCAGGGCTACAAGAACACCTTCCGCATGATGACCTCCGACACCCAGCAGGGTTCGGTGGTCGGCACCTTCGCCGTCAAGAAGCTGGGCTACAAGAACATCGCCATCGTCGATGACCGCACGGCCTATGGCCAGGGTCTGGCCGATGAGTTCGAGAAGGCCGCCAAGGCGGCCGGCGCCACCATCGTGCGTCGCGAATACACCAGCGACAAGGCCAGCGACTTCAAGGCGATCCTCACGCAGATCAAGAGCAGAAACCCGGATGCCGTGTTCTACGGCGGCGCCGAGGGCCAGTCGGCTCCGCTGGTCAAGCAGATGCGCGAGCTGGGCATGAAGTCGACGCTGATGTCGGGCGAAATGTCCAAGACCGACGACTTCATCAAGCTGGCCGGCACACCGGCCGCCGAAGGTGTGGTGTGCTCGCTGGCCGGCCTGCCGCTGGAGCAGATGCCGGGCGGCACGGGCTACAAGCAGCGCTACGAGAAGCGCTTCGGTTCGTCGGTGCAGACGTACTCGCCGTACGCCTATGACGGCGCGATGGCCCTGATGAAGGCGATGGTCGCCGCCGGTTCGTCCGACCCGAGCAAGTACCTGCCGATCCTGGCCGCCACCAACACGCAGGGCGTCACCGCCAAGCACTACGCTTACGATGACAAGGGCGACCTCAAGGACGGCGGCATCACCGTCTACAAGGTCGCCGGCGGCAAGTGGGTGCCGCTGGAAAGCGTGGGCGGCAAGTAAGCCGGCCTCGCTGTCCGCAGCATGGAAGACCGCTCTCCGGAGCGGTTCTTCTTTAGCCGCGCGCACCGTGGCGGCCCCCTGTCGCCGGGGCGTCTGGATCGTTTTTCGTCAAACCGCTGTCATCTTGGCGCGAATATCGTGTAATTGATCTCTATCACGTGTCAGTGCTTCACTGACTTTTTGCGCCGGGTGCTTCGGGTACCATGTCGGCCATGACAGGACTTCACGATCTTCTTCCTTCCTGGCCCCCGGTTCCCGGCGGCCTCTTCTGGATTGGGCTGGCGCTGGTCGGCGCGGCGCTGTGCGGTGAATTCGCCCGCGTGGTGCTCAAGCTGCCCCGCATCGTCGGCTATGCGGTGGCGGGGCTGGCGGCGGGTGTGCTGGGCCGGCCGCTGATCGACGCCGACATGCTCGGCGAGACGCACATCCTGATCGAGATGGCACTCGCGCTGGCGCTGTTCGAGCTCGGGCACAGGCTCTCCTTCGACTGGCTGCGTGCCAATCGCTGGCTGCTGCTGACCAGCGCGTTCGAGAGCCTGCTGACCTGGGGCCTGGTGACCTGGCTGCTGCAAGCCTTCGGCGTGGCAGTGCCGGTGGCCGTGGCGGCCGGCGCGATCGCCGTGGCCACCTCGCCGACGGTGCTGCTGCAACTGAAGAACGAACTGCGCGCCGAAGGCCAGGTGACCGAGCGCCTGCTGTCATTGGGCGCGCTCAACAGTATCTATGCCGGTGTCCTGGTGCCGCTCACGGCCGGCTGGCTGCACAGCGAATACGGCCACTGGGGCGCGGCGCTGCTGCATCCGCTGTACCTGCTGGTGGGGTCGGTGCTGCTGGCGTGGGTGGTGGGCAAGGCCAGCCACGCGCTCTATCACCGCATGGCGGGCGACGACCACTATGCCTTCCTGGTGCTGGTGGGCCTGGTGCTGTTCGCGCTGGCGCTGACCAAGCTGCTCAAGCTGTCGGTGCCGCTCACGCTGCTGCTGGCGGGCGTGGTGTTCAAGCACCAGGACGCCCATCCGCGCGTGTGGCCCACGCATTTCGGCAGCGCCGGCAGCATCCTGGTCGTGGTGATGATCGTGTCGCTGGGCCTGCCGCTGCGGGCGTCGGACTGGATGATCGGTGGCGTGGCCGCGGTGGTGCTGGTGCTGGCGCGCTTCGTCGCCAAGCTGGCCGGGACGGCGGCGCTGGGCCCGTTCTCGGGCCTGTCGATGCGGCAGAGCGTAGCGCTGGGCCTGGCGCTCGGGCCGATGTCGGGCCTGTCCTGGCTACTGATGCATGATACCGCCGTGCTGTACCCGCAGACCGGCGCGCCGCTGTCGGCCATCATCCTGTGCACGCTGGCCATCCAGCAGATCGCTGCTCCGATCCTGACCGCGCGTTCGCTGCGCTGGGCGGGCGAGGTGCGGCAGGAAGAAGGGAGGCGTTGACCCTCATGTCGCTCGAACCGTTCGCCCAATCCGAGGCGCTCACCTTCGGCGTGGAGCTGGAGCTGCAGCTCGTCAATCGCCACGACTACGACCTCGCTTCCGCATCGGCCGACCTGCTGCGCATGCTCAAGGGCAAGGAGACGCCCGGCGACATCAAGCCGGAGATCACCGAGTCGATGATCGAGATCGCCACCGGCATCTGCCACAGCCACGACGAGGCGCTGTGGCAACTGCGCGAGATCCGCGACCGCATGGTCGAGGCGGCGGTGCCGCTCAACATCGGCATCTGCGGCGGCGGCACGCATCCGTTCCAGCAATGGAGCCAGCGCACCATCTCGGCCTCGCCGCGCTACCAGTACCTCTCGGAGCTGTACGGCTATCTCGCCAAGCAGTTCACCGTGTTCGGCCAGCACGTGCACCTGGGCTGCCCCAGCCCCGACGATGCGCTGTACTTGCTGCACGCCATGTCGCGCTACGTGCCGCACTTCATCGCGCTGGCCGCGTCCTCGCCGTTCGTGCAGGGGGTGGATACCGGGTTCGCTTCGGCGCGCCTGAATTCGGTGAGTGCCTTCCCGATGTCGGGCCGCGCGCCGTTTGTGCTGACCTGGGACGCCTTCGTCGCGTACTTCGAGAAGATGCGCGCCACCGGCGTGATCGAGAGCATGAAGGACTTCTACTGGGACATCCGCCCCAAGCCCGAATTCGGCACCATCGAAGTCCGCGTGATGGACACCCCGCTGACGGTGGAGCGCGCCGCCGCCGTGGCCGCCTACATCCAGGCGCTGGGCCGCTGGCTGCTGCTCGACCGCCCGTTCGTGCCCATCGAGGATGATTACCTGGTCTACACCTTCAACCGCTTCCAGGCCTGTCGCTTCGGGCTGGCGGGCGAATACGTCGATCCGGCCAGCGGCCGGCGCGGCGCCTTGGCCGACCACATCCTGGAGACCCGCAAGGTGCTCGCGCCGCACGCAGAGGCGCTGGCCTCCGAGGGCGCACTCGACATGGTGCGCGAAGTGGTGGAGGGACGCGACAGCGACGCCGACTGGATCCGCGCCACCGAGGGCGAGACCCGCAACCTGCACGAGACCGTGCGGCGCGGCTGCGGGCGCTGGGCGCAGGCGACGGCGCAGCCTGCCTAGTACTACAGCCGTAGCTCAAAATGGCGGAGCACATCCCCGCGCCCGGTAGTGACACTGCTGAGCGCGCCGCCATCGCGACCATGCCAGCACCTGCTCGATTGACTGACGCGCACGCCAAGCCAAACCGCACAGCAAGCGCCGAATCTCTTGCAGGCTCAATGCGATCAAGCCT
>CAKKOY010000081.1 GCA_919592095.1 Ralstonia syzygii subsp. syzygii
GAACAGCATCCCCAGCCGTTCGTGCAACCCTTCCAGCTCTCTCTCCCAGCCACTCACCGTTCCTTGCATCGGACCATGATCGTCTCATCTCACATGGACAACATCATAGGCAATAGGTACGGCTGTAGTACTAAGGCAAGCTGAGCGATCTCTACGGACGTCGCGCCATGCTGACCACCGCCATCGCCCTGTTCGTGCTGGCCTCGTTGGCCTGCGCGGTGGCGACCAGCATGCCGATGCTGCTGGTCGCGCGCGTGCTGCAGGGGCTGGGCGGCGGCGGGCTGATCTCGGTGGCGCAGGCCACCATTGCCGACGTGGTGCCGCTGCGCGAGCGCGGCCGCTACCAGGGCTATGTGAGCGGCATGTGGGCCATGGCCAGCCTGGCGGGGCCGGTGATCGGCGGGTATCTCACGCATTACCTGTCGTGGCGCTGGATATTCAGGATCAACCTGCCGCTGGGCATCGTCGCGCTGGCGGTGGTGCGCCGGACGCTGCGGCACCTGCCGGTGGCGCACCAGCGCCGGCCGATCGATGTGGCGGGCGTGCTGCTGTTCGCGGCGGGCCTGACGGCGTTGCTGCTGATGATCACGCGGGTGGGCCAGGGCGTGCCGCTCGCGCAGGCGGATAACCTCGGCTTGCTGGTGTTGTCGGTGCTGGTGCTGGGCGCCTTCGTCTGGCAGGAGAACCGCGCGGCCGAGCCGATCATCCCGCTTTCCATGTTCCGCGTGCAGACCGTGACACGCTGCTGCCTGGCGCTGTTCCTGTGCTTCTTCCAACTGATCGCTACCTCGGTGCTGATGCCGCTGCGCTTCCAGATGGTGGCCGGCGCCGGCCCGGACGCCGCCGCGCTGCGCCTCGTGCCGCTCACGCTGGCGATCCCGGCCGGCGCCTTTTTGGCCGGCAAGTGGATGACGCACAGCGGCCGCTACAAGCCGCTGATGGTGGGCGGCGCCTGCGTGGTGCCGTTCGCCATCGTCTCGCTCGGCCTGCTGGACCCGCACAACGTGTGGGCGCTGACACTCGCGATGGTGGTGCTCGGCCTGGCCATCGGCGTGCAGTTCCCGACCGGGCTGGTCGCCACGCAGAATGCCGTGCCGCCGCAGAACGTCGGCCTGGCGACGGCGCTGACGGCGTTCTCGCGCCTGCTGGGCGGTGCGGTGGGGGTGGCGGTGCTGACCTCGGTGCTGATCGCGCTGCTGCGGCAGGCCGCGCCGCAGACGCAAGCGGCGGTCGGCGGCGACCTGCTGATGAACCTGTTCCATGCCGCGCTCGCCAGCGATGGGGCGGATGCGCTGGCGCTGCGGTCCGTGGCGGAATTGGCCTTCCGCCACCTGTTCTTCTTTGCTGCGGCGGTGTCGGTGATCTCGCCGCTGGTGCTGGTGCGGCTGGAAGAGCGGGCGCTGCGCGGCAAGGTGCCGGTCGCGCAGGCCGTGGATTGACGGCTAGGACCGGCCCGGCGCGAGCGCGCGCCGACGGGCCCGGTAAGCCACGCTGCCTTCATGCAGCGCCCAGCGCAGTGTGGGTGCGAGGGTTCGCATGGCGGCGGCGGTGAACGCGGCCCGCAGCGGCGGTCGCTTGAGCTCCAGCATCGTCAGCGCCCACGGCGGCAGCAACTGGATCCCCGCCTCGAGAAAAATGCGTACGGCGGGCTGCAGCGATGGCCGTGGCGCTTGCCACGACATCAGCACCTCCACCACCGTCCGCGTGCGGTCGCTCGCCACCAGTTCCGCGCGCATCGCGTTGAGGTAGGCCTGCACCGCCGCGTGCGATTTCGGTACATCGCGCGCGCCCAGCAACTCGGCCACCAGCGCGGTCTCTTCGAAATATCGGTCCTGCCGGGCGCCGCTCAGGTGCGCATTCACATAGCGCAGGTAACCGGCCAGGAAGCTCGACATCTCGGCCACGTGGACCCACGTGAGCAGGTCCGGATCATTGGCGGAGTAGGGGCGGCCGTCGGGTGCGATGCCGTGCACGCGGCTGTGGATGTCCTTCACGCGCTCGATCAGCGCCAGCGCATCGCGGCGGCTGCCGTAGGTGGTGCCGGCCACGAACTGCGCGGTGCGTCCGAGGCGGCCCTGCAGGTCGTCGCGGAAGCTGGAATGGTCCCAGATGCCGGCCAGTGCACGCGGGTGCAGCGCCTGCAGCAGCAGTGCGCTGACACCGCCCGCCATCATCGACGGGAAATCGGCGTGGACCTGCCAGCAGACAGCGTCTGGCCCGAACAGGCCGGGGTCGCCCGGCGGCGAGGCGATATCGAGGGTGAGGCCGCCGGAGGCGCGGGTCATGCCGCGGACCTGGGTGACGATGCGTTCGCGCAGCGAAGCGAGTGGGGTGCGCATGGAGCAGGATGCAAGCGCGGGACGGATACGGCCATTCTAGCGATGGCCACGGTGCCCGGTGGACGGGCGTTGCGCGCTATTGCGCGAGCCTGTCCGCGGCGCTCTGCAGCCCTTGCAGAATGCTGTCGGCCAGCGGCTGCGGGAAGTCTTCCGGCAGCAGCGCGCGCACGGTGCGGACCACCTCGGGGGTTTGGGCGACCAGACTGTCCACGATGGCGGCCGCATGCCCGCCCTCGGGCGTGGCGATGCCATGCCGCTGGCCCAGGCCCAGCCAGTGGCGCCGCTGGACGTCTTGCATTTTCCAGTGCGGGTTCTTCGAGCGGACGGCCATCGCCAGCCGGATCCGGTGCGGCGAGAGCTTGCCCGGCCCCTCGCCCAGCAGCGGGTAGGCCGACATCACGTCGTACAGCGGCGTGAGCGCGTAGGCGCCGCCGGGGCGAAGTGCGAGGCTGAAGTTCTTCGCATGGCCGTCGGGCGCGCACAGCATCCAGAACAGCACCTGGCTCTGGAACAGCATCAGGCGGTCGGCATCCCGGCGCGCGGAGCCGTCGAGCAGGCCCATGATGCGGTCGATGCCGGGGCCGCCGTCGGCCTCGTACTTCAGGTGCGGGGGCGTGGCCGTCGCCTGGCACATGTCTTCTTGCGGCTGGCGGATGAGCTGCCTGCCGCGGTGGTCCCGCCACATGCGGTCGAACCGTTCCACGGCCAGGACTTTCTGGTCTTCGAACACCAGTGGCCGGCAGTGGGCGATGGGCAGCCCATACGCCCGCAGCACCAGGGAGCACAGCCATTCGTTTTCCACCGACTCGCTCAGGTCCAGCTTCATGTTGCCGACCCGCCCCATCGGCAGCTTGAAGATGTGGCTGGTCGGCGTCGCGCCCCGGGGGCGGTACCAGCGTTCGTCGATCTGGAGGAAGGCGGTCTTTTCCTGCGCGCCGGCAATCGAGATGCGGAAATTGCCGTCGTCCTCCGGCATGCCGCCCAGGGGCGCCGGGGCGACCGTCTCCCGCAGCGTCTGCGCGATCTGCGCCTCGGTCAGCGGCTCCGCGTCGAGGTCGCCGATGCCGGCTGGGGCCATGCTGGCGGGCAGCACCTGCAGGGCGCCGATGCAGTCGCGGCCGATCTGCTCCAGCAGGTCGAATGCCTCGGTCGTGCCCGCCTGGAACCGGCGCGCGATGCGCTCGCGGATGTCGCGGCTGTCCGGCAGGAGGTTTTCGAAATATGCCCGGACCGCCGGGCCTTTGTACGGCGGGTTGTCCGGCGTGAAGGGCAGGGATAGCGACAAGGGCCGCCCCTCGGGCGCGGCCACCCAGGACGCCGCGTACTTCAGCACATCGCCTTGATGCGGGTGCAGCTCCCAGTGGCCGACATGGGTGCCATTCATCCAGAGCCCGAGGGCCCGCGTATGCGACCGGCGCCCCATCGCGTCACCACTGCGGCTGGTCGGATGCCGGGCGGCCGCGCTCGCCGGAGGCGTCGGGTTTGCGCAGCACCAGCTCGACGCCCAGCACCGACAACAGGCGCATCAGCCGTCCGGCGCTCACGTTTTCTGCGTTGCGCTCCAGCGCGGAGAGGGTTTGCTGGCGCATGCCCATCCGGGCGGCCAGTTCAGCCTGGCTCAGCCCGGCCTGTTTGCGGAAGCCCTTGAGAATCGCCGGCAACTGCTCGGGGGTGCGCACGATGAACTCGTTCATACAAGCTTCAGGCTGTTTTTTGATTTACAAAGCTTAAGCTGTTTTATTACATACACAAGTTACGCTGTATTTCAAGAATACAAGCGATAGGCTGTGAAGGCGCCGGGGCCGCTTGTTGCGTCTGCCACTCCTAGAATGCAGGCATCGCCATGTCCTGTGCCGATGCGATGCCACGAGGAGACCTTCGCACGTGATGAACACGCTATTGCCGAGCGTCAGGCGCCTGCTGGCGGGGTGGGTGCTGGGCATGCTGTGCGCCGGCCTGCCGGCCAACGCGGCCGACCCTGCGCAGGAACTGCGCGACAAATACCAGGGCCTGGCCCAGCAACTGGCTGACAATCCGTTCCATCGCCCCGTGGTGCTGGACTCGACCGAGACGCCGACCCTGCTCAAGGGCGATATCTACAGCGTGATCGACCATCCCTTCGCCACCGTCAACGGCACGCTGAACGACCCGGCGCAGGGGCCGGCCAACTGGTGCGACGTGCTGATCCTGCACCTGAACATCAAATATTGCCGCGCCTCGGCCGGCGAGGGCGGCAGCGCGCTCGATGTCAATCTCGGCCGCAAGATCGAGCAGTCGCTGTCCAGCGGCTATCCGCTGCGCTTCAACTACCGTTCGGCGGCCGGCAGTGCCGGGTATTTCCGGGTCGAGCTGAAAGCCGATTCCGGCCCGTTCAGCACAAGGGATTACCGCATCGTGCTCGAGGCCATTCCGGCGGCGGGCAACCGCACCTTCCTGCACCTGACGTATGCGTACGGCTATGGCACGGCGGGGCGGCTGGCCATGCGCACGTATCTGGCCACCGTCGGCGCCGACAAGGTGGGCTTCACCAACGTGGCGGGACCGTCGGCCGCGCAGCCCGAATACGTGGGCGGCGTGCGTGGCCTGCTGGAGCGCAACACCATGCGCTACTACCTCGCCATCGACGCCTATCTCAAGGGCCTGTCAGCCGCGCCGGACAAGCGCCTGCAGCAGCGCCTGGTCACCTGGTTCGATGCGACCGAGCAATATGCGCGGCAACTGCATGAAGTCGACCGGCAAGACTACTTGCAGATGAAGCGGCACGAATACGAGCGCCAGCAGGCGGCGCAGTGAGCGCGTGACGGCGGCTCAGTCGGCCGGACGGTACACCTTGGCGAAGCGCTGTGCCTGCACCACGCCGTAGTCGCCCGGGGCGTATTGCATGACCCAGTCGCCGGCCTGGCCGCGCAGCACGTCGCCGGCGGCGGAGCGGGCAATGGAGAAGGGCGCGTCCATCTGCCTGGCCAGCACGACGGAGGGGCGGTTGAGGTACGGCCCCGGCTGGCCGTGGGCGAGTCCCGCCTCGGCCGGCAGGTATTTCGCGTCGAAGCGGTCGCGCGAGACGACCCAGCGGTCGCCGGTGGAGCCGGTGACGAGGGCGTCGCCGCGCGCATAGCGGTTGGGGCCTTCGAGGCTCATCAGCTCGCCGGCTTCGGCGGCAAATTCGACGCTGACCGTTTCGTCCTTGACGAAGCGGCGTGCGGCGGGATCGGTGCGGAGATCGAGAGCGGCGAGGGCGGACATCGGCGGCATGGGAAGCGGCGGAGGGCGTAAGGGTACGCGAAATGCCGCGGCCGCGGTGCGGTTCGTGCGCCGTCCGAGGGATGTCCGGGCCGCTGCGCGCGAGGGTTTGCGCCGGGGCGCCGATGATGCGGATGACCGGCCACGCGGCCCTGCATCACGTCGATGCGGCGTCGCTTGCGCACGCCCGGGCGTCGCCTATGGTTCAGGTAGGACGGGCCACGGCCCGCTTCACGCATCGAGGGCCGAACATGAGCGTGCAACTGAATCACACCATCGTCTGGTGCCGGGACAAGGCGCGGTCGACGCGCTTCCTGCGGGAGATCCTCGACCTCCCGGATCCCGTCCCGTTCGGGCAGATGCTCGTGGTCCAGCTCGACAACGGCGTCTCGCTCGATTTCTTCGACAGCGACGGGCCGATCGCCATGCAGCACTACGCCTTCCTGGTCGGCGAGGAGGCGTTCGATGCGGTCTTCGCCCGGGTGCGGCAGAAGGGGCTGACGTACTGGGCCGATCCGGGCAAGCGGCGCGCCGGCGAGACCTATGAGCACAACGGTGGTCGCGGCTTCTACTTCGATGACCCGGACGGGCATTTTCTCGAGGTGATGACGCGGCCCTATGACCTGGCGTCGTAGCGGACCCCGTGTCGGTGGATCTCGCGCTCAAGGCACCCGTGAGGCCGGCAGCGACGCTGTGAAAAACGCGAGCGCATGCGCGATCACCTGCGCATGCCCGGCATCGCGGTCGATGCCGGGGGTGTCCTTGCAGACCGGGGCCAGGCGCTCGACCAGGGGCGGCAGGCAGGTGTCGAGGAAGGTGTAGTGCGCCGCACCCGGCACGAGCGCCACGCTGGCGCCGGGCAGGAGCTTGCCGATGCGGCGGATGTTGGTCTCCACCGGCGCGGTGACGTCGGCGGTGCCGGCAACCAATGCCACCGGGATCCGGACCTCTGCGAACGCGGTGTCGTCGAACGCCATGCCCAGTGCCGGCGCGATGGCGAAGACGGCCCGGATGCGCGGGTCCCGGTACGACGCTCCGGCGCGCGCCAGCGATGCGGCGGTTTCCGGCGACGGTGCGCCCGCTGGCTGCGCATCGCCCTGAACGTGCCGCATCTCTGGCGGATGGCAGATCGCATCGGCGTCGGGCGATGCGCAGAAGCGCTCGAACGCCGGCAGGTTGGTGCGCGCCCCGGCCAGCTCCAGCACCGTATAACCGCCCAGCGAGAAGCCCACTGCGCCGATCCGGTCCGCGTCGATCCGGGGGCCGAGCGCCGGATCGGCCAGCAGGCCGTCGAGCACCTGGCTGAGGTCGGTGGCCCGCTCCCACCAGAGCCGGAAGCCTTCGCGCGTCAGCGGTGCCAGCGCGTTGTTGCCGGGGTGGTCGACACCCGCCACGATGTAGCCCTGCGCTGCCAGCGCGGCGGCCAGCCAGTCCAGGCTGTCGGCGGTGCCGTGCGACAGCAGAAGCAGCGGATACGCCGGGCGGGCGGCCGATACCGGCGCACCGTCGGCCAAGGGGGGGCCTGGAAGGTACGGCGGCCCGGCGTGCCGATGTCGTGCGGTACTTCCGGCGCATCGAGGCCGGCGGGGTACCAGACTGTGGTCAGCAGGGCATGGGTTTGTGCGCCGCGCCAATGGCGGGGCGCATCGGGGCGGAATTCGCGTACGGTCTGGCCCACGCGGTAGGGGGCAAGCTGGCTCGCGGCAAGCGCGGGGCCCATGCAGCATGCGGCGGCCGCTGCCATGGCGGCCAGGGTAGAACGCAGCATCATCGTCAGTCCTTTCGGATGGGGATCAGGAGATCGGTTATGCAGTCCCGCTGCTGCGGGTGCGACGATGGGCTGCGGTAGCGCTCCAGCGCGGGCCGGTCGTCGGGCTCGTAGCCGCTGTGGGGCAGCCAGCCGCCGAACAGCGCTTCGAAGGTCGGGGCGATCAGGGCATACGGGCCGACCAGCCGGTGGCGGGCGTAGAGGCCGCCTTCGATGCGGGCCGGCTCCAGCGAGCCCGAGGGCAGGCCGCGCGCGGGCGGGACGGCCGCCGCCGCGTAATAGCGGAACGTATCGCGCACCTCCGGATCGCCGCAGCAGATGCCGATGCGGTCCGGTGTGCCGGGCAGGGCCTGGCCGGTGTGCAGCGTCCGCATCAGTGTCCGGAAGGTCTGGCCGATGGTGGCGACGGGCCCGTCGTGGCGCAGGCAGACCACCTCGATCGGCGCCAGTTCGATCAGCTCGACATGCGGCACGCTTGTTCCGGACCGTGCCGACGACAGGCTTTGTTGCCGCGCATGGAACGCGCTCGGGCTGACGCCGGCGAAGCCGCGGAATGCCCGCGCGAACGCCTGCGGGCTGTCATAGCCGACCTCGAGCGCGACCGTCGACACGGGCTCGCCGGCGCCGGTCAGGCGATGCGCGGCCCGTGCGAGCCGCGCGCGCTGCACCGTGGCGGCAAGGCTCTCCCCGGTGAGGGTGCGATAGATGCGATGGAAATGATAGGGCGACAGATGCGCGACGGCCGCCAGGCTTTGCACCGTGTGCGGGGCGCCCGGGTCTGCCAGGATCGCCTCGACGACGCGCGCGATCCGCTGGGCATAGCTGCGTTCTGTGCTGGGTTTCATGGTGGAGCCAGCATAGCCTGCCCGCCGCCCGCGCGCGGTGCAGCGCTTGCTGGATTTTCACCGGCGCGTGCCGAGCAAACGCGGTGCGCACGCCCTGGCCGGCTAATCCAGCGCTGCCACGCACTCGATCTCCAGCAGGAAGTCCGGGTTCGGCAGCGCCGTCACGGCGGTGGTGCGGGCCGGGTATTTGCCGGCCTGGAAGTGCGCGGCATAGAGGCGGTTCATCTCCTTGAAGTCCTCGCGCCGGGCCAGGAACACGTTCACCTTGACCACGCGATCCCAGCCGACGCCGGCCGCCTTCAGGATGCCGGTGATGTTCTCCATCACCTGGTTCATCTGCGCCGTGAAGTCGTTGACGGCGAGCTTGCCGTTCTTGTCGAACGCGGGAATGCCCGACACGAACAGCAAGTTGCCGACCTTGACCGCCGGCGTCAGCGGCACCGGGATGGTGTATTGCCCTTCGGCATGGATGTACTCGACGGAGGTTTGGGTACGCGCGCTCTGCTGCGCGCAGGCGCCGCCTTGAAGCAGGATCAGGCCACAGCCGGCCATGCCGGCGGCAATGAGATGGGCACGCATCGTTGTTTTCCAGGAATCGGTGGGGCACAGGGGGCCGCGGGCCGGCGGGGCGCCGCGCGAGGCGGCAAGCGCAACCGCAAGCGTGCACCGGAGGACATGGGGCGCGTGTCGTGCAGGCAGCGACGCTTGGGGAACGGTCGGCTTGCTGGCTTCATGCTAGGCCGGCATGCGGACGGGGCCATCGGTCAAATTGACGAAGCCGGCATGGCCCGCGCAGGCCGACGCCGTTTCATTGCGTGAGCAGGGGCCCGACGATCTGCGCCATCGCCTGGCCCAGTTGCGCATGCTGGTCGGCGTCGAGGTGGATGCCGCCCACGCGGCTGGCCGGCGTGACGCTGTTCGCATCGAAGACGTGGCAGCCAAGCGTTTGCGCGGTGGCCCGATAGGCCTGCGCAAGGCCGCCGCACTTGGGCTGTGCGCCGGCAAACTTGGCGGCCATCGCTCCGGCCGGCGCGGTGATGGCCGGCGGCACCACGATCAGCACGGGCGGCACCGGCATGCCGGGTTCGATCGGCGCCTGGCGGATGGTTTGCACAAGCTGCGCCACGCCTTGCGCCGCGTCCTGGGCGGTGTGCTGGAAGATCGCCTGGAAGTCGTTGGTGCCGAGCATCAGGATGACCAGGGCGAGCGGGGCGTGTGCTTCGATCCGCTGCGCGAGCCCGTGCAGTCCGTTGCGTCCCGCTCGCGCGGGATCGTCCAGCACGGTGGTGCGTCCGTTGAGGCAGTCTTCGACGATGCGCACGGCGTGCCCCCGTGCCTGCAGCGCGTGTTCCATGACCCCGGCCCAGCGTGCCGCGAACGGCAGGCGCTGGCGGGTGCCGGGGATGATGCCCCAGGAGAGCGAGTCGGAATAGAGCAGGATCTGTTGCATGTCGGTCGGCAGGCGGAAGGCCGTATGGTAGGGCCGATTGACCGGTGCCTGACAGGGTTGCCGGCCGATTGCCGGTTAGGCGCGCAACCGGTGTCCGTTTCCTTCTCCGGAGAACCGCATGGCGAATGTCTGCATCTATGGCGCCGGCGTCATCGGCTGCTATCTCGGCGGCCGGCTGCTGGTCGCGGGCTGCGATGTCACGTTCGTCGGCCGTGCCCACGTGGCCGATGAACTGCGCGCGCATGGACTGGCATTGTCGAACTACCAGGGCCGGCACTGGCAGGTCGAGGCACCGGACATCCGGTTCTCGGCCGATGCCTCGGCGGCGGCGCGGGCGGATCTGGTGCTGGTGACGGTCAAGTCCGCCGGTACGCCGCAGGCGGCCAGCGAGCTGGCGCCGGTGCTGAAGCCCGGTGCCGTCGTGATCAGCTTCCAGAACGGCCTGGGCAATGCCGATGTCTTGCGCGCCGCGCTGCCGCGGCACACGGTGCTGGAGGGCATGGTGCCGTTCAACGTGGTGAGCCGCGGCCCCGGCGCTTTCCACCAGGGGTCGGGCGGCGAACTGGAAGTCCGGTCCGCGCCCGGGCTGCAGCCGTTCGCTGGCGCGTTCGCGCGGGCCGGCCTGCCGCTGATCCAGCATGCCGACATGCTGCCGGTGCAGTGGGCCAAGCTGCTGTTCAACCTCAACAACGCCATCAATGCCCTGGCGGACCGGCCATTGCAAGCGGAGCTGTCGCTGCGGGCCTACCGGCGCTGCCTGGCGATGGCGCAGTCCGAGGCGCTCGGCCTGCTGGCAGCGGCCGGCATCCGCGCCGCGCGGCTGACGCCGTTGCCCGCGGCGTGGATTCCTCGCCTGCTGGCGCTGCCGGACGGCCTGTTCGCCAGGGTGGGCGGCAAGATGCTGGCGATCGATCCGCTGGCGCGTTCGTCGATGTCGGACGACCTGACGGCCGGCCGCGCCACGGAAGTCGACTGGATCAACGGCGAGGTGGTGCTACTGGCCGAGCGGCTGGGCCGCGTGGCGCCCGTCAACGCCAGGCTATGTGCGCTCGTGCACGACGCCGAGCGCCGCGCCGCGCGCCCCGCCTGGTCCGGCGAGGCGCTGCTGGCGGAACTGCGGCAGGCGGTTCAGTAGTAGCGCAGCTCCGTCGCCTTGCCGTGGAACACCTTGTACGCGTAGATGGTGTACGCAATGATGGTCGGCAGCACGATCGCCACGCCCACCAGCATGAACTGCAGCGACTCCGGCGCGCTGGCGGCCTGCCAGATGTCGAGCGGGTCGACCACGAGGTAGGGGAACAGGCTGTAGGCGAGGCCGTTGAAGGCCAGCAGGAAGATCGCCGCGGTGCCGACGAAGGGCGCCCACACCAGGTGCTCGTCGCCTTTGCCGATCTGCTGCGGCAGGCGGCGCAGCACCCAGTCGATCAGGCCGAACAGCGCCATCGTCACCAGCGGCACCGGCGCCAGCAGGATGAGGTTCGGCAGCGCGAACCACTTGTCGAACACGCGCGTGCTGACCCACGGCGTGGCCAGCGATACGGCCGCCACGCCCAGCGCCGTGAACCACAGGCTGCCGCGCGCCCACTGCACCGCGCGCAGCTGCAGCGCACCCTCGGTCTTCATGATGAGCCACGTGGCGCCCAGCAGCAGGTAGCCGGCGGTCAGCCCGGCCGCCGTGCAGAACGCGAAGACGATGTCGGTCGCGGTGTAGCGGAAGCCGGTGATGTACAGCCCCAGCATCACGCCCTGCGACACGGTGGCGACGACCGAGCCCGCGTAGAACGCGCGGTTCCACCACGGCTTTTGGTGCGCGCGCGCCTTGACGCGGAAGTCGAACGCCACCCCGCGCAGGATCAGCCCGAACAGCATCAGCGCCACCGGGAAATAGAGCGCGCCGAGAATCTCCCCATGCGCCGCCGGAAACGCCACCAGCAGCAGGCCGACACCGAGCACGAGCCAGGTTTCGTTGGCATCCCAGAAGGGGCCGATGGAGGCGATCATGGTGTCCTTCTCGGCGTCGCTGGCGCGGCGCAGCAGGATGCCGACGCCAAGGTCGTAGCCGTCCAGGACCACATAGGCGAGTACGGCAATGCCCATCAGGGCCATGAACACCACCGGCAGCCAGCCGGCGGGTTGGGTGAGGTCGGGCATGGCGGTCATGCTTGGCTCCGGGCGTGGGCGGCGAGCAGCGGGACGGGCGTCTCGATGACGGGCGAGCCGGCGGCATCCGCGTCGGTGGGGTCGATGGCGCCCCCGGCCTTGCGCGCCAGGTAGAACACCACGGCGACATACGAGGCGATCAGGAAGGCGTACAGCGCGAGGTACATCGCGAGGGTGCTGCCGATCATCCTGGCCGGCACGCTGGAGGCGGCCTGCGCGGTGGTCAGCACACCGTAGACCAGCCAGGGCTGCCGGCCGATCTCCGTGACGTACCAGCCGGCGACCACGGCCACCTAGCCCGCGAACGTCATGGCCACCAGCATGCGGGCCAGCCAGCGCGGCAGCTCGCCGTTGCGGCGCAGGCGCCAGGCGCTGGTCCACGACACCACCAGCATCAGCAGGCCCACGCCCACCATCAGGCGGAAGGCGAAGAACACCGGCAGCACAGGCGGGTGCCTGTCGAATGCATCGAGCCCTTGCACCTCGCCGTCGAGCGAATGCCGCAGGTACAGCGACGCAAGCCTGGGCACGCCGATCTCGAAGCGGTTGCTGCGCGTGGCCTCGTCGGGGATGCCGAACAGCACCGCTGGCACGCCGCGCTCCGTCTGCCAGATGCCCTCCATCGCGGCCAGCTTGGCGGGCTGGTGTTCCAGCGTGTTCAGGCCGTGGGCATCGCCGGCGGCGATCTGCAGGGGGATCAGCACGGCCGCCAGCACCACGCCGGTCCGCAGCGTGGCACGCACGTCTGCACCCCGGTCGTGGCGCAGCCAGCGGTACGCCGACAGCCCCGCCAGCAGGAACGCCACCGTCAGCCCCGAGGCCAGCAGCATATGCGTGAAGCGATACGGGAACGACGGATTGAAGAGGATCGCCAGCCAGCTGACCGGATGGGCGCGGCCGTCGATCATGACGTAGCCCGTCGGGGTCTGCATCCACGAGTTGAGCGCGATGATCGAGAACACCGAGATGGTGGTGCCCAGCGCTACCAGGAAGGTGGCGAAGGTGTGGATGCGTTCGCTCACGCGGCCGGTGCCGAACAGCATGATGCCGAGGAAGCTCGCCTCCAGGAAGAACGCCGTCAGCACCTCGTAGGCCAGCAGCGGCCCGGCGATGTTGCCGACGGTGTTCATGTAGCCCGGCCAGTTGGTGCCGAACTGGAAGCTCATCGTCACGCCCGACACCACGCCCAGCGCGAAGGTCAGTGCGAAGACCTTCACCCACAGGCGGTACGCGGCCATCCACGCCGCATGGCCGGTCCTGCGGTAGCGCAGCTTGAAGAACAGCAGCACCCAGGCGAGCGCGATGCTGATGGTGGGAAAGAGGATATGGAAGGTGATATTGGCGCCGAACTGGATGCGCGCCAGGACAACGGGATCGAGGGACATGGTTGTGTACCCGGGGCGTGACTACTTCGATTTGCCGCCAACCACCACGGCGAGCTTGTTCTTCATTTCCAGCAGCTTCTGCACCTTGGCGCCCATCTTCATCAACTGCTGCAGGGCGTCGACATCGAGCTTCTGCACATCGTCGAACCACGTGGTGAGCAGCGTGATGAGCTGGTACATCTCCTTCATGCGCGCCTGGGCGTGGCGATCGTCGGGATCGGCCGGGGATTCGAGCATCACGTCGCGCAGCAGGGACAGCGTGGGATCGATCTCGCGCTTGCGGCGCTCTTCGGCCAGCGTGCGGAAGATGGTCCAGATGTCGTCGGGCGCGGAGAAGTATTCGCGCCGGTCGCCCGGCTTGTGGGTCAGCCGGACCAGCTTCCACGACTCCAGCTCCTTGAGCCCGATGCTGACATTGGAGCGCGAAAAGCCCAGAGCCTCGGCGATCTCGTCCGCGTTGATGGGCTCGCGCGAGGCATAGAGCAGGGCATAGATCTGCCCGACCGTGCGGTTGATGCCCCAGCGGCTGCCCATCTCACCGAAATGCAGCACGAAGCGCTGTTTCAAGGGGGAAAGCTGCATTGTTTTGATCTTTCTCAACTTTTAGGAATTTCTGAAAGTCTAGTGCGTGGGTGCGGCCGGGAAAATGCGGCGCGCTGTCGCGGGGCGGGGTCTTGAGGGGAGGGCACTCGTCTCGCGGTTGCTGCTGCGGAGTCCGAGGCGACTGAGTTGCCGCAACCCGGCGGGATCGGCTGGGATGGATTGCGGCGGATGCCGCGGGGAAGGCGTGCGGGCGATGGTAAAGGGCCGTCAACGATGGTGGACGGCCCGCTGAGTCCGCTTCTTACTTCTCCAGCCGCGCCAGCAGCGACCGGCTGGCATAACCATCCTGCGGCAGATGCTGATCCTTCTGGTAGGCGCGGATGGCGGTCTGGGTGCGGTCGCCGATGAGGCCGTCGATCGTGCCCGGATCGTATCCCTTGTCGGCCAGCCGTTGCTGGAGCTGCTTGATGTCGGCGGCGTTGTTCAAGGCCGGATCATCGGTCGGCCAGGCTTGGACCAGCTTCCCCTTGCCGACATAGCTGTCGGCCAGCAGCGCCACGGCCAGGGCGTAGGCGGTGGAGGGGTTGTAGCGCCGGATGGCACGGTAGCCGTCCAGCACGAGCAACTTGGGGCCACGGTAGCCGGCCGGCAAGAGAATGGAGGCCTGGAGGCTGGCGATCTGCGGCGGGAGCGGCTCGCTGGCGCCGACCGCACCCAGCCACTGCCATTCGGCCACGGATTTCTTGACCGACATGTCCGCCAGGGCGTAATCGAAGGTCTCGGGCACCTTGATCTCCAGTCCCCAGATGCCGCCGCGCTGCCAGCCGGCTTCCTTGAGGTAGTTCGCGGCCGAGGCCAGCGCGTCGGCGGAGGAGTTCCAGACGTCACGCTTCTGGTCGCCGTCGCCATCGACCGCGTAGGCCAGATAGGTCGTCGGAATGAACTGCGTCTGCCCCATGGCGCCGGCCCAGGAGCCCACCAGCTGTTCGCGGGGAATCTGGTCCTTCTGGAGGATTTGCAAGGATGCCAGCAACTGGTTTTCGGCATACGTCTTGCGGCGCCCATCATTGGCCAGGGTTGCCAGCGAGCGGATGACGTAGCGCTTGCCGATCTCGGTTCCGTACTGGCTCTCGATCGCCCAGATTGCGGCAAGTACGCGCGCGTCGACACCGTAATCGCGTTCCAGCCTCTGGAACATGGCGTAGTTGCTCACCAGCAATGACTGGCCCTGCTGGATACGCTCCGTGGTGATGCGCTTATCGAGATAATCCCAGATATAGGTGGTGAATTCCGGCTGCCGCCGATCGAGTTCCACGACTTCAGGGTCGGGGGTCACCTGCTTGAATGCCGAGTCGAATTTGCTGGAGCTGATGCCTGCGTCCACGGCCTTTTGGCGAAAGCCCTGGAGCCATGCATCAAACGTTGCATCCGTACAGGGGAGGCCTGCCTCGGTTGCAGAGGTGGACGAAGCGACCGGCTCGGAGGCGGATTGCGTCAGGTTTTGTCCATGGGCCAGCATGTGACCTGTGCCGAGGCTGAGCGCAGTAAAAATTGCAATGGATTGGATCGATGGTACTTTTGACATTCAGTGAACTCCTGTGCGTGGGGAATCAGCGTTTCATGATAGAGAGTCCACGCGCGGTGATTAAGTTCTGACGAGAAATTGAATTGAAACGAGCTGCATGAATCGGAAAGGAAATCGGTTGCGCAGTTGCCCGGCGTTGTTGCATAAATCCGGTCGCCCGCGCGCGGCATGATGACGTTTACGCGCAACGGTCTGGGCAGATGGCGCGGTAAACAATCCGGCTGGCTGCGTAGATTGTCGTC
>CAKKOY010000082.1 GCA_919592095.1 Ralstonia syzygii subsp. syzygii
TGCAACCCTTCCAGCTCTCTCTCCCAGCCACTCACCGTTCCTTGCATCGGACCATGATCGTCTCATCTCACATGGACAACATCATAGGCGATAGGTACGGCTGTAGCACTAAGCGCTGCCCGACGGTTGGCAGGTCACGACGACACTGGACACATCGGCTGTCGCGATCCCGCTGCCGTTGCTCACCGTGCAGGACGCAGAAGACGGCTGCGTGCCGATCGTCACCGCATAGCTGCCATTGAACGGGACCATCGCGGAAAACACGAACGCACCGTTGGCCGTGACCGTCAATGTGTCGCGGCCATTGTCGAGCAGCACCAGCGACTGGTTGGCGGGCAGGCCGGTCACGGTGCCACCGATCGTCAGCGCGCTGCCGATGACGGCGACAAAGCCGACGTCGCAGGCGCCTAGCAGCAGGCACAGCGCGGTGCCGGCAAGGAAGCGGGAAAGCGTTGCCCAGGCGGGTTTCATGGTGCCTCCATCGCTGTCCGCGGAATCGGCGGAATCAGTCCCCTTCGTCCACGTCCACCTCGCGTGGCGCGGCCAGCGGGCGCGGCGCAAAACCATGGTTCAGCGGACCGGCGCCACGGCCCAGGGCCAAGTGGCGGCCGGCACCGATAGCGTGCAGCAAGTAATCCAGCGACAGCTCGACCGCCGCTTCCAGCGGCTCGCCGCGTGCCAGGTGCGCAGCAATGGCCGCCGACAGCGTGCAACCGGTGCCGTGGGTGTGCGGCGTGTCGATGCAGGTATGCGTGTAGATGCGCTCGATGCCGTCGGCGGTGACCAGCACGTCCTGCAGCACGCCGTCTTCGCCGGCGATGGCCACATCGGCCAGGTGGCCGCCCTTGAGCAGCACGGCGCGCGGGCCGAGTGCCAGCAGGTCGCGCGCGGCGGGCAGCATGTCGTCGGCGGTGCGGACTTCGCGGCCGAGCAGCGCGCTCGCTTCGGGCAGGTTGGGCGTGACCAGCAACGCACGCGGGAACAGCCATTTCGCCATGGCCTGCGCCGTGGCGTCGCTGCCGAGCTGGGCGCCACTGGTGCTGACCATCACCGGATCGACCACCAGCGCGGCGATCGGATCGCGCGCCAGCGCCGAGACGATCGCCTCGACCACCGCCGGCGAGCCCAGCATGCCGGTCTTAGCGGCATCGACGCCGATGTCCTGTGCCACGGCATCGATCTGCGCGCCGACGATATCCGGCGTGAGCGACTCGACCGCCGCCACGCCCAGCGTGTTCTGCGCCGTCACCGCGGTGATGGCAGACATGCCATAGCAGCCGAGCGCGGCGAAGGTCTTCAGGTCGGCCTGGATGCCGGCGCCGCCGCCGCTGTCCGAGCCGGCGATGGTGAGCACACGCGGCACGTGCGAAGCGGGGGCGACAATGGCGAGCGTCGGATCGGTGATCGTCATGGCGGAGGCGGGCTTTGGGGGTACCCGCACTATAGCGCCAACGTGATCCGTTTGGCCGGCCGATCCGTCAATCCATCAGGTCGGTGTAGTCCGCCGACGCATAGCGCCGGGCGCGCGTCCACGGTGCGGCGGCGGGAGTGGGCAGCACCGAGACGCGCGTGAGCTTGCGCTGCGTGCCGCTGGCGTTGCGCGACTCCACCCGGCGCGGGTAGTGCCCGGCGACGTCCCAGTCCACCGTGACGGTGCGCTCGCCCTGGCGGGCGCGGTAGGTCTGCACGCCGTCGCGCGCGGGGCCGTCCGCCCGCATGGCCTTGAGCGAGGCCGGATCGAGCAGGTGATACGCGGTCGCCCACGAACCGTCGAAGCCGATGTTGCCGTATTCGGCCGGTGCCACGCGATAGGTCTTCTGCTGCGCCTCGCTGACGACACGCACGTCCAGCGCACCGTTGGCGCCGCGCTCGATCCAGCGCGGCGCGGTATCGGTCTCGGCGTGCTTGTGGCCGGCGTGCGGGTTGTCGTGGTCGGGATCGGCATGGACTGCCGCGACCGGCAGCTCGCGCGCGATCCACACGCGGTCGCCCTGGCGATACACGCGTTCGGCAAAGCGGGCGTCGCGCTGCACGCCATCGGCGCCGAGCGAGGCGAGATGGTGCTCCACGCGCAGCACGGTCATCGGCGCGGCGGGCGCCACGGAGGCCTTGTCGGCGGCATGCGCGAAGGTCGCGGCCAGCAGCAGCGGCAGGATCGTCAGACGGGTCGGTCGCATCAATCGAAACTCAACGTCGGAAAGGAAAAAAACGCATGCCGTTCCATGCCGGCATGCGCGTGAAAGGAAACGCAAGGATCAGAGGCCCATGGCCGACCTGACCGCGCCGAACACCCTCGTGTTGTCCAGCGTACCCTTCAGCGGCGTGCTGCCAGGGCCAGAGGAGAACAGCATCACGTCGCCGCCGCCGTGCGTTTCCGAGCCGGGGGTGCCAAGCTGCACGCCGACATCCTGCAAGTAATCGTCCGCCGTGGTATCGATCGCCGCGAGGTTGTCGCGCGTCGCCTTGCGCGTGGTGCCGCCGTTGCCGAACACCAGGGTGGTGTAGGGCAGGCCGTCGGCGGCCAGCTGCGGCTGCCGGGTCTTGATGTCGGTGGACAGCCCGAGGATCGGGTTGCCGCGATGCGCGTAGCCGTTGATCGTCATGGTGTGGTCGTGGTCGGCCGTGACGACGATCAGCGTGTTGCTGCGGTCCACCAGCGACAGCGCGCGCTTGATGGCCTCGTCGAAGGCGACGGTGTCTTCCAGCGCGCGCTTGGCATTGGTGCCGTGCAGCGCGTGGTCGATGCGGCCGCCCTCGACCATCAGGAAGTAGCCGTTGCCGTTCTTCTGCAGGATGCGGATGGCCTTCTCCGTCATGTCGGCCAGGCTGGGCTCGTCCACGCTCTTCTTCACGCGGTCCAGCTCGTAGCTCATGTGGTCGAGGTTGAACAGGCCGAGCAGCTTGGTGGTCGCGGTCGGGTCGACCGCCGCCAGCTGCGTGCCGGTGGACACGTAGGTGTAGCTGGCGGCCTGGAACTGGGCGATCAGGTCGGTGGTATCGGTGCGCTTGCTGCCGGTCGTGCCCTGCGGCAGGAAGTGGCGGCGGCCGCCGCCCAGCAGCACGTCCAGGCCGTCCTTCAGCGCGGCGTTGTACAGCGCGTTGCCCGGCGCGCCCTGCGCGGCGATCTGGTTCTCGCCGTCGCGGTGGCAGATATGCGAATACGTGGCGGCCGGCGTGGCATGCGTGACGCGCGTGGTGGTCACCGCGCCCACCGACTTGCCGGCAGCCTTGGCCAGCTCCAGCAGCGTGGTCGCCGGGGTGCCGTTGCCGGCAGGGCAGGTGCTGTCGGCACCGCTGACATAGCCCTTGCCAGTGCTGTCGCTGGCCTTGGTGTCGGCCGACATCGAGATGACTTCGTTATTCATCTTCACGCCGGTCATGTAAGCAGACATCGACGGGGCGCTGTCGGTGGTCTGCGCGTCGTTGGAGTAGGTCTTGATGCGCGCGGTGCGCTTGAGCGACTCCATCGTCAGTTGGCCGGCCTCGCCCGCCTTGTAGATGCGCGCGGCGGTGACGGTGGTCGGGCCCATGCCGTCGCCCAGGAAGAAGATCACGTTCCTGGCCTCGCCGGCCGCGTGGGCCGGGAGCGCGAGCGCGCCGGCACAGAGGATGCGGTTCGATTGCTTGGTCATGGCAGTGTTCCGTCGAGTGTGAGTGTACAGGCCGACGGCCTGCTTGATGAGGCCGAACACCTCGGTGTTGTCGATCACGCCCGTGAAGCGCTCCGCGCCCAGGCCACGCGCGCCGATGAAGACATCGGTGCCGCCGTGCGTCTCGCCGCCGGCTGCCATCGGGATCACGGCTTCCTGGTGGTAGGTCTTGTCGTAGGCGGCCGCGTCGGTGAGCGCGGTGCGCGCGGCCGGGCGGTTCTCGCCGGTGCCGAAGCCCAGGATGGTGTACGGGTTGCCGCCCATGTCGGTGGCGGTGGCACCGTTGACGTAGCTCTTGAGCAGGCCGAGTACGCCGGGGTTGCTGTCGCTGGTCGGGCCGGTGCGCTTGGCGTAGCCGTTGAGCACCAGCGTGTGGTCGTGGTCCGCGGTGACGACGACGAGCGTGTTCTTCAGGCCCGGGTCGATCGTGTTGAGCTTGTCCAGCGCGCCGCGGATGGCGGCATCGAACGCCACCGTGTCCTGCAGCGCCTTGCGCGCCGTGGTCTCGTGCAGCGCGTGGTCGATGCGGCCGCCTTCCACCATCAGGAAGAAGCCCTTCTTCTTGGCGGCCAGCACGTCGATGGCCTTGGTGGTCATCTCGACCAGGCTCGGCTCCTTGGCCGCATCGCGATCCAGGTCATAGGCCATGTGGCTGCTGGTGAACAGGCCCACCACCTTGCCGTCGCTGGCCGACAGCGTGTCGAACTCGGCCTTGTTGCCGGCGTAGCGATAGCCGGCCGCCTTCAGTTCAGCGACCAGGTCGCGGCCGTCGGTACGCGCGCCGCCCGCGGTGGGCGGCTGGAAGTGCTTGCGGCCGCCACCGAAGACCACGTCCACGCCGTCACCCAGCGCGGCGTTGTAGCCCGCGCCGGCCGGCACCAGTTGCGCGGCGATGGTGTTCTCGCCGTCGCGGTGGCAGAGGTGCGCGTAAGTGGCCGCCGGCGTGGCATGCGTGACGCGCGTGGTGGTGACCACGCCCGTGCCGTAGCCCGCGGCCTTCATCAGCTCCAGCAGCGTTGTCGCCGGCTTGCCGTTGCCGCTGGCCGGGCAGGTGCTGTCGGCGCCGGACACGTAATCATTGCCGCCCGCATCGAACGCCGCCGTGTCGGACGACATGGAGATGACCTCGTTGTTCATCTTCACGCCGGTCATGTAGGCCGACATCGACGGCGCGGAGTCGGTCACCTGCGCGTTGTTGGAGAAGGTCCGCACGAAGCCGGTCTCGGGCAGCGTGTCGATGGTCAGTTCGCCGTCTTCGCCCACCTTGTAGATGCGCGCGGCGGTCATGGTGGTCAGGCCCATGCCGTCACCCAGGAAGAACACCACGTTCTTGGTCTGGCCCGTGACGGTCGTGCCGGCGTCCGGCATGGCGACGCCGGTGGAAGTGCCGTCACTGCCGCACGCCGCCAAGGCGAGCGCCGCCAGCGCGGCGACGGACAGAAGGGAAAGTCGGTGCATCGTTGGCTCCCGTTGCGATGGGCGCCACTGTGGTCAATGCATGTGGCATCACCGTGATGCGAGGTCGCCGCTTCCTAACCGGATCGAAAGCTATTCGATCCCCCTGCGCATTGACAACATCACGATGCAAGGCCATATGGGATATCGATTGCCTGGGCAATCAGATGCGGCACGGCGGCCGTTGGATTGCATCTACGGCACGGCACCGCGGTGGCTGGCAACGAGCGATTCCGCTACAATCCAGCCCATTCCGAGGAGCGTTGCAACGGGACCGGCATCCGCCCGGCCCGCCAGGCTCGGAAGTCCAAACGGCGCTCGCACTATCGTGGCTGACACGATGGCGAGAACGCATCCATCCGGGGCATCGGCCCCGTCGCACCGGCACCCGCGCACCCTGCGGCCGGACGGTCTCTCCAGCGTGCGGTCACCCTTTTTCCGGAGTGATCCATGAACGCTGTGACCGACCTGAAACACGACTACCTCGTCGCCGACATCAAGCTGGCCGACTGGGGCCGCAAGGAAATCGCCATCGCCGAGACCGAAATGCCGGGCCTGATGGCGATCCGCGAAGAGTTCGCCGCCAGCCAGCCGCTCAAGGGCGCGCGCATCGCCGGCTCGCTGCACATGACCATCCAGACCGCCGTGCTGATCGAGACGCTCAAGGCACTCGGCGCGGACGTGCGCTGGGCCTCGTGCAACATCTTCTCGACGCAGGACCACGCCGCCGCCGCCATCGCTGCGTCGGGTACGCCGGTGTTCGCGTTCAAGGGCGAATCGCTCAAGGAATACTGGGACTTCACCCACCGCATCTTCGAATGGGCCGACGGCGGCACGCCCAACATGATCCTGGACGACGGTGGTGACGCCACGCTGCTGCTGCACCTGGGCGCCAAGGCTGAGAAGGACGCCTCGGTGATCGCCAAGCCGGGCAGCGAAGAAGAGACCGTCCTGTTCGCCGCCATCGAGGAAAAACTGGCCACCGACGCCACCTTCTACAGCCGCAACCTGGCCGCCATCCGGGGCGTGACCGAAGAGACCACCACCGGCGTGCACCGCCTGTACCAGATGGCCCAGCGCGGCGAGCTGCGCTTCCCGGCCATCAACGTCAACGACTCCGTCACCAAGAGCAAGTTCGACAACCTGTACGGCTGCCGTGAATCGCTGGTCGACGGCATCAAGCGCGCGACCGACGTGATGATCGCCGGCAAGGTGGCGATCGTGGCCGGCTACGGCGACGTGGGCAAGGGCTCGGCCCAGGCGCTGCGTGCCCTGTCGGCCCAGGTGTGGGTGACCGAGATCGACCCGATCTGCGCACTGCAGGCCGCCATGGAAGGCTACCGCGTGGTGACCATGGACTACGCCGCCGAGCACGGCGACATCTTCGTCACCTGCACCGGCAACTACCACGTCATCACGCACGACCACATGGCCAAGATGAAGGACCAGGCCATCGTCTGCAATATCGGCCACTTCGACAACGAGATCGACATCGCCTCGGTCGAGCAGTACCAGTGGGAAGAAATCAAGCCGCAGGTCGACCACGTGATCTTCCCCGACGGCAAGAAGATCATCATCCTGGCCAAGGGCCGCCTGGTGAACCTGGGCTGCGCCACCGGCCACCCGTCGTACGTGATGAGCAGCTCGTTCGCCAACCAGACCATCGCCCAGATCGAGCTGTGGACCGAAGCGCAGAAGGGCTCGAACAAGTACCCGGTGGGCGTCTACACGCTGCCCAAGCACCTGGACGAGAAGGTCGCGCGCCTGCAGCTCAAGAAGCTGAACGCGCAGCTGACCGTGCTGACCGATGCGCAGGCCGCCTACATCGGCGTGAGCAAGGCAGGCCCGTACAAAGCCGACCACTACCGCTACTAAGCCGCACGGCAACACCCGCCGGCGCCTGTCCGCGCCGGCGGCGCTCAACCTGAGGGCTCCATCATGAGACTGCTCGCTGTCTGGGTCATCAACGCGCTGGCGCTGTTCCTCGTCGCTTACCTGCTGCTCGGCATCCACCTGAACGGCTTCGGCTCCGCGCTGATCGCCGCGCTCGTGCTGGGGCTGGTCAACACGCTGGTCCGCCCGATCCTCGTCATCCTGACGCTGCCGGTGACAATCCTCACGCTCGGGCTGTTCATCTTCATCATCAATGCGCTGCTGTTCCTGTTCGTCGGCAACCTGCTGGCGGGCTTTCACGTGGATACCTTCGGCGCGGCGCTGCTCGGCTCGCTGCTCTACAGCGTGATCTCGTGGCTGCTGTCGAGCCTGCTGCTGCGCGAGTGAACACACTTCCGTTATGCAAGACCGTCAATTCAGTTTCGAATTCTTCCCGCCCAAGACGGCGGAAGGCGCCGAGAAGCTGCGCAACACGCGCGCGCAGCTCAGCCCGCTCAAGCCGCGCTTCATTTCCGTGACCTTCGGCGCGGGCGGCACCACCCAGCAGGGCACGCTCGACGCCGTGGTGGAGATCCAGCGCGAAGGGATCGAGGCCGCGCCGCACCTGTCGTGCGTGGGCTCGTCGCGCGAGAGTATCCGCGCCATCCTCAACACCTACCGCGAGAACGGCATCCGCCGCATCGTCGCGCTGCGCGGCGACCTGCCGTCGGGCATGGGCGAGATCGGCGAGTTCCGCTTCGCCAACGAGCTGGTCGAGTTCATTCGCCACGAGACCAACGACACCTTCCATA
Organism: Ralstonia syzygii subsp. syzygii; assembly: GCA_919592095.1. GTDB lineage: Bacteria > Pseudomonadota > Gammaproteobacteria > Burkholderiales > Burkholderiaceae > Ralstonia > Ralstonia syzygii. The sequence goes on from CAKKOY010000082.1 coordinate 7,790, forward strand.
TCGAGGTGGCGGCGTATCCGGAATACCACCCGCAGGCGCGCTCGTCGCGCCAGGACCTGGAGAACTTCGCCCGCAAGGTGAAAGCCGGCGCCAACTCTGCCATCACGCAGTACTTCTTCAACGCCGACGCCTACTTCCAGTTCGTCGACGACGCGCGCAAGCTGGGTGTGGACGTGCCCATCGTGCCGGGCATCATGCCGATCACGAACTCGTCGCAGCTGCTGCGCTTCTCGGAGATGTGCGGGGCGGAGATCCCGCGCTGGATCGCCAAGCGGCTGGAGAGCTTCGGCGACGACCGCGAATCGATCCGCGCCTTCGGCCTGGACGTGGTGACGGCGCTGTGCGACCGGCTGCTCGCGGGCGGCGCGCCGGGCCTGCACTTCTACACGCTCAACGCGGCCGCCGCCACGCGCGCGATCTGGCAGCGGCTGGGGCTGTAACGCACGCCATGGCAACAGCCCCCGACCCGCTGATCGCCTGGCTGCTGGACGAACTGCAGCCGCTGGCCGCGCAGATCGGCGAGATCCGCGCGCGCCGGATGTTCGGCGGCGCGGGGCTGTATCACGACGACATCGTCTTCGCGCTGGTGATCCAGGGCACCTGCTACCTGCGCGTGGACGATGTCACGCGCGCGCTTGGCCGCCGAGGGCGGCTACCCGTTCCAGTACGAGCGCGAAGGCCGCACCATCACAATGACCGGCTACCTCAGCACGCCGGCCGATGCGCTCGACGGCGGCCAGCCGCTGCGCGACTGGGTCCGCCTGGCCATCGAGGCCGCGCGGCGCGCGGCGAATGCGAAAGCCGCCGGGCCGAAGCGGGCACTGGCCAAACCCGCAGCCGCCAAGAAAACCGTAGTGAAGACGGCACCCGCCAGGAAAACCACGGCACGCGCCAAACGCTGATCCGTCCGTGCAGCGACACCTGCGTGCGCGTCGGCAACTCGTGATCTTGGGCGCGCCCATCGGGCGTGCCACCGCTCGGTTGATGGAGCATCGCCCCCGGCGACGGCAGGCGTGCGCGTCGTCATGCGACGCCCCGGATGCGGATGGAGCCGACGATCATGGGTCGGCGTGGGGCCGCGCCTCAGAACACGCCGCGCTCGGTAACGATGCAGTCGAGCGCAATATCGTGCGGCTGCGGCGCGATCGACACCACCCGGTTGGCTTCGAAGGCGATGCCGATGGTGTGCGGCCGGTGCCCGGCGGCATGCAGCGCGGCCAGCGTGCGGTCGTAGAAGCCACCGCCGTAGCCGATGCGATAACGGTGCGCATCGAAGCCCACACACGGCACCAGCAAAGCATCGGGCGTCTCGGTCTCGCCCGTGCGGGGGATGGGGATGCCGTAGGCGCCCGGTGTCATTTCGCAATCGGGCGTCCATCGCCGAAACTGCAGCGGCGAAAACTTGTCAGTCACCACGGGCAGCAGCGCGCGCCGCGCCGTGTCGGTTGCCAGCCAGTGTGCAAGCAAGCCGAGTGCGTCGAACTCGCCTTGCGTGGGCCAGTAGGCCGCCAGGCGCCGGACAAGCAGGGTATGCAGCAGCTCGCCCAGGTGGCGGGCCAGCGCACCATCGTGCGCGACGCGGTCAGGCAGCGCGGCGCGCGCGTGCAGCAGCATGGCGCGCAGGGCGCGGCGCGATTCGACCGGTGTGGTCGGATGGGCCCGGTCGTGCGGGTTGCCGAAGGATGGCATGGGATAATCAGCGCACCGTAACGGTGATGGGGCAGGAGATGACAGTGAAGGGCAAGGCAGTATATCGCGCGGTGGCGCTGGCTTTCGCGGGCATGATCGGCATGGGCGCAGTGGGGCCGGTGCCCCTCGCGGTGGCGGGCAAGCGGCCGGTGCCGCAGGTCATTCCGGCCAATCCGGACGATGCCTTTGTCGAATTGCGCAACGCCGCACGCCGCAACGACGTGGCCCGCAGCTGGGAGCTGGCGGACAGCCTGTCCGACTACCCGATCCAATCCTACGTCCAGTATTTCCGCATCAAGCCGCAGCTGTTCGACGCCAGCGGCTACGCGCGCATCGACGCGCCGGAAGATGCGATCCGCTCCTTCCTGCAGCACTACAAGGGCGACGCCATTGCCGACCGCCTGCGCAACGACTGGCTGCTGGTGCTCGGCAAGAAGCGCGACTGGGCCACCTTCGACGCCGAATACCCGCAGTTCGTGCTCAAGGACGACACCCAGGTCGAGTGCTACGCGCTGATGTCGCGCGCGATGAAGGGCCAGAACGTGGCCGCCGACGCGCGCAACACCGTGTCCGATCCCAAGGGCTACGGCGAGGGCTGCGTCGACCTGATCGGCTACCTCACCCAGTCCGGCCAGTTCACGCGCGCCGACGTCGCCTTCGCGGCGCGGCTGTCGCTGGAGCAGAACCTCGTCACGCAGGCCGCGCGCATCGCCGCCGCGCTGCAGGAAGGCGATCGGGTCGACAACGATACGCTCGCCAACGTCACGCGCATGGCCCGCAGCGACCCGTCGCAGGCCACGGCCTACCTGCTGTCGCAGAGCGGCAGCCTGTCGAAGGAAGAGCAGGGCGCGGGCTGGGGCGTGATCGGCCAGTACGCCGCCAAGAAGCAGACGCCCGATGCGCTCAATGCGTACCGCCGCCAGATGACGCTGGGCGGCGACGCCTGGCTGTCGGACGAATCGCAGGAATGGCGCGTGCGCACCGCCCTGCGCGCCGGCGACTGGAAGATGGTGCGCCAGGCCATCGATTCGATGCGCGCGCCGCTGCGCAGCCGCGATCCGGCCTGGACCTACTGGTACGGCCGCGCGCTCAAGGCCGACGGCCGCAACGATGACGCCAAACAGCAGTTCCAGTCGATCGCCGAGCAGTTCAACTTCTATGGCCAGCTGGCGCTGGAAGAGCTCGGCCAGCGCATCAACGTGCCGCCGCGCACGGCTGTGACCGATGCGGAGATCGACCCGATGGGCCGCAACCATCCGGGCTTCGGCCGCGCCAAGCGGCTATATGACCTGAACCTGCGCTTCGAGGGCAACCGCGAGTGGAACTGGGAGCTGCGCAACATGAGCGACCGCGAGCTGCTGGCGGCGGCGGAATACGGCCGCAAGCTCGGCCTGCTCGACCGCACCGTCAACTCGGCCGACAAGACCCGTGCGGAGCATGACTTCTCGCTACGCTTCCCGATGCCGTTCCGCAGCGTGGTCGAGCGCAACGCCGATGCCGTCGGCCTGGACGTCGCCTGGACCTACGGCCTGATCCGCCAGGAATCGCGCTTCATCATGGACGCGCGCTCCTCGGTGGGCGCCTCGGGCCTGATGCAGGTGATGCCGGAGACCGCCAAGCGCGTCGCCAAGAAGATCGGCCTGCCCGCCTTCCGCGTCTCGCAGATGAGCGACCTCGACACCAACGTGCTGCTGGGCACCGCCTACCTGTCGATGATCCTGACCGACCTCGACAGCTCGATGACGCTGGCCACCGCCGGCTACAACGCCGGCCCCGGCCGCCCCAAGCGCTGGCGCTCCACGCTGACGGGCCCGGTGGAAGGCGCGATCTTCGCCGAGACCATCCCCTTCAGCGAGACCCGCACCTACGTGAAGAACGTGCTGTCGAACGCCACCTACTACAGCGCCCTGCTGACCGGCCGCCCGCAATCGCTGAAAGACCGCCTGGGCAAGGTCGCGCCGGAAGCGGCGACGCCGGACGATCTGCCGTAAGCCGTCAACCACGATCGCCGCATCGCCACGCCCGCAGCCTGCTGCGGGCGTTTTTTTGCGCGGGCAAGTACGCGATGGCGATCACGCCGGAACATGATGATGCGCGCCTTGTCGGTGTCGGCATGCGCAGGCTATTGTTTTTCTGTTCCCTCCCTCCGGAACACGATCATGCAAACCGCAAACCTGCTCGTGCTCGGCGGCACCGGATTCATCGGCACCCGGCTGCTGTCGTGCCTCGTCACCGAAACCTTCGCCGCGCCAGGACTGCCCGACGGCCGCGTCATCGTGCCGACCCGCGACGCCGAATCTGCCCGGGCACACAACCTGACGCTGTTGCCGCGCGTGGATGTGATGGAAGCGGACGTGCACGCCGACGACGCCCTCGATGCGCTGTTCCTCGCACTCACCGAGGGCGGCGGCGAGCACTGCGCCGTGATCAACCTGGTCGGCGTCCTGCAGGACGTGCGCGCCACGCCCTACGGCCCGGCCTTCCGCCGCGCCCATGTCGACCTGCCGCGCCGCGTGGTGGACGCCTGCCGGCGCCATGGGGTGAAGCGCCTGCTGCACATGAGCGCGCTGGGCGCCGATCCGGCCGGTCCATCGATGTACCAGCGCAGCAAGGGCGACGGCGAGCGCGTCATCACCGGCAGCGACCTGGGCTGGACGGTGTTCCGCCCGTCCGTCGTGTTCGGCCCCGGCGATCACTTCCTCAACCTGTTCGCGCGCATGCAGCGCCTCGCGCCGTTCGTGCCGCTGGCCTGTGCCGAGGCACGCTTCCAGCCCGTGTACGTGGATGACGTGGCCGCGGCGTTCGCCCACGCGCTGGACAACCCTGCCACTTTCCGCCACGTCTACCCGCTGGTCGGCCCGCGCGTCTACACCCTGGCCGAACTGGTGCGCTTCGCCGGCACGGCCAGCGGCCACCCGCGCTGGATCGTGCCGCTGTCGGACGCCATGGGCCGGCTGCAGGCCACGCTGTTCGAACAATTGCCCGGCTCGCCGCTGTCGCGCGACAACCTCGACTCCATGCGCATCGACAGCGTCAGCACCGAGCCGATCGCCCCGGAGCTCGACATCCACCCGCTGGGCATGGAAGCCGTGATGACCGCGACCCTGGCCGGGCGCGGCCCCAACGGCAGGCTAGGGGATGCGCGGGCGCGCGCCCATCGCTAGGGGCCGACCGTGCCCGTGGCGTAGTGAGCCCATTTCACAACCGTGGCCAACCGGATTCGTTTGGCCGTGCAACGCCGCAGGGCTAGAATGATCCGTTCCCCCGACGGTGCCGCCCCTCGCCATGCCATGTCGACGGCGATCCCCGGTCGCGCTGCCTCTCACAACAACGCGTTCCAAGGACGGGAAACATGAAACTGGTGATCGGCAACAAGAATTACTCGTCGTGGTCGTTGCGCCCCTGGCTGCTGGCCCGGCAGGCGAGCATTCCGTTCGAGGAGATCCGCCTGCGCCTGGGCTCTGAGGGCTTTGCCGCGGAGATCCGCCGCTGCTCGCCCGCCGGCCGCGTGCCGGTGCTGGTCGACGGCGACCTCACCGTATGGGATTCGCTGGCGATCTGCGAGACGCTGGCCGAGCGCTTTCCGCGCGCACGCCCTGTGGCCGGAAGATCCGAAGGCGCGTGCGCATGCCCGTTCGATCTGCGCCGAGATGCACGCCGGCTTCACCGCCCTGCGCGGCCAGATGCCGATGAACGTGACCGCCGTGCTGCCGGGCCTGGGCTGGAACATCGCCGTGCAGCGCGACATCGACCGCATCGCCCAGATCTGGACCGAGCTGCGCCAGAAGTACGCCGCCGAGGGCCCGTTCCTGTTCGGCAACTTCACGGTGGCGGATGCCTTCTATGCGCCGGTCGTCAGCCGCTTCGCCACCTATGGCGTGCGCCTGCCCGAGTTGGCCAAGACCTACGCCGATCACATCCTCAACCTGCCCGCCATGCAGGAATGGATCGAGGGCGCGCGCGGCGAGCACGACTTCCTGGCCGATGATGAACCCTACCGGACCGCGCTGGACGAAGACACGCTGGTCGCCGCAAATCAATGACGGAACGCGCAGCATCGGCCGGTGACGCCATCGTCGATCCGGCCACGCACGGGCTCGACGTGTATGCCGTGGGCGGCGCCATTCGCGACACCCTGCTGGGCCTGCCCGTGCAGGACCGCGATTACGTCGTCGTCGGCGCCACACCCGAGGCAATGGAGGCGCACGGCTTCCGCACCGTGGGCAAGGATTTCCCGGTCTTTCTGCACCCGCGCACGCAGGCCGAGTACGCGCTCGCGCGCACCGAGCGCAAGACGGCGGCCGGCTACAAGGGCTTCTCGGTCTACTACGCGCCCGACGTCACGCTCGAAGACGACCTGGTCCGCCGCGACCTGACCATCAACGCAATGGCGCAGCGGGTGGCGGAGAACGGCGCGCTGGTCGGCCCTGTCATCGACCCGTACGGCGGGCAGGCGGATCTCGCCTCGCGCACCTTCCGCCACGTCTCCGAGGCCTTCGCCGAAGACCCTGTGCGCATCCTGCGCGTGGCGCGCTTTGCCGCGCGCTTCTCTGATTTCCACGTGGCCCCCGGGACCCACGCGCTGATGCAGCGCATGGTCGAAGCCGGCGAGGTGGACGCACTGGTGCCCGAACGGGTGTGGCAGGAATTCGCGCGCGGGCTGATGGAGGCCCGGCCGTCGCGCATGTTCGCCGTGCTGCGCGACTGCGGCGCGCTGGCCCGCCTGCTGCCCGAGCTCGACCGGCTGTGGGGCGTGCCGCAGCGCGCCGACTATCACCCCGAAATCGACACCGGTGTGCAAACCATGATGGTCGTCGACACCGCTGCCGCCATGGGCACGCCGCTGCCGGTGCGCTTTGCCGCGCTGGTGCACGACCTCGGCAAGGGCACCACGCCCGCCGACGTGCTGCCGCGCCACGTCGGCCACGAAGCGCGCAGCGTGCCGATGATCGAAGACGTCTGCCAGCGCCTGCGCGTGCCCACCGACTGCCGCGACCTGGCCCTGGTGGTGGCGCGCGAGCACGGCAACATCCATCGCAGCGACGGGTTCGACGCCACCGCGCTGGTGCGCCTGCTGGAGCGCTGCGACGCGCTGCGCAAGCCGGAGCGCTTCCGCCAGGCGCTGCTGGCATGCGAAGCCGATGCGCGCGGCCGCCTGGGCTTCGAGCATCGCGACTACCCGCAGCCCGAGCGGCTGCTGCGGGCATTGCAGGCCGCAGTGTCCATCGATGCCGGCGCCATCGCCAAGCGCTACGCCGACAACCCCGCGCACATCAAGCAGGCCGTGCACGTGGCCCGCATCGAGGCCGTCGCGCAGGCCGGCTTCTGACGCTTACTCGAACGGCGTGTCGTTCGGGCTGGCGTACAGCGCCTTGAGCTGATCGCTCATCGGGAAGCCGAAGTTGACGCCCTTGGGCGGCACCGGCTTCTCGAACCACTTCGCGTACAGCGTGTTGATCTCGCCGCGCTTCATGATGCCGGTGAGCGTGTCGTCCACCAGCTTCTTGAACTGCGGGTCCTCCTTGCGCAGCATGAAGCCGTAGGCATCGAACGACTGCGGCGTGCCGGTCACCACCCAGTCGGCCGGCTTCTGCGCCAGCGTGCGCGCCCCGGCCAGCAGCACGTCGTCCATCATGAAAGCCTGCACGCGACCGCTCTGCAGCGTCAGGAAGGACTCGCCGTAGTGCTTGCCGCTGATGACGTTCATGTTCATCTTCTTTTTGTCGTTCATCTTGCGCAGGATGCGCTCCGACGTGATGTTGTTGCCGATGTATTTCTCGTTGGTAAGCACCTCCCTTACAGTTGCGCGAGTCCAGTCGCGGTCCGAATCCGTACGCACATTCATGCTGTTCAGTCGCGCAGCGATGTCGAACTCGTTCATGGACTCATCGATGAACCAGTTGTAGATCAGATTGACGATACGCACCTCTCTCTCAGGACCCGGCACTAGTACCTCAGCACAGAGGTTATGACAGTTTGGGTAGGTTGTAGGACAGGCAAGCAGTTGTGGTCAACGAGCAGCTCAATGCTGCGAGCGATGCCTGCTTGCCGGCGG
>CAKKOY010000083.1 GCA_919592095.1 Ralstonia syzygii subsp. syzygii
GCTGGCATGGTCGCGATGGCGGCGCGCGCATCAGTGGCGCGCTCAGCAGTGTCACTACCGGGCGCGGGGATGTGCTCCGCCATTTTGAGCTACGGCTGTAGTACTAGGGCCTGTCGAAGATCGGTGTGCCGGTCTTTCTGGCCGATGTCAAGGGTGACCTGACCGGCATCTCGCAGCCGGGTCAGCCGAGCGACAAGCTCAAGGCCCGGCTGGAAGAACGCGGCCTGCCCGAGCCGCAGTGGGCCGGCTGTCCCGTCACGCTGTGGGACGTCTACGGCGAAAAGGGCCACCCGGTGCGTGCCACCGTGTCCGACATGGGCCCGCTGATGCTGGCGCGCATGCTGGAGCTCAACGATATCCAGACCGGCGTGCTCAACCTGGTCTTCAAGATTGCCGACGATGCCGGCCTGGCGCTGCTCGATGCCAAGGACCTGCGCGCGATGCTGCAGCATGTCGGCGAGCACGCGGCCGAATACACCCACCAGTACGGCAACATCTCGTCGGCCAGCATCGGCGCCATCCAGCGCAACCTGATCGCGCTGGAGGCGCAGGGCGCCGACCAGTTCTTCGGCGAGCCGATGCTCGACATCAATGACCTGATGCAGACCGTGCGCGGCCAGGGCGTGGTCAACATCCTGGCGGCCGACAGGCTGCTCAATGCGCCCAAGCTGTATGCGACCTTCCTGCTGTGGATGCTGTCGGAGCTGTTCGAGCACCTGCCCGAAGTGGGCGACCTGGACAAGCCCAAACTGGCCTTCTTCTTCGACGAGGCGCACCTGCTGTTCAACGACGCGCCGCCGTCGCTGCTGCAGAAGGTGGAGCAGGTGGTGCGGCTGATCCGCTCCAAGGGCGTGGGCGTGTATTTCGTCACGCAGAACCCGGCCGACGTGCCGGACACCGTGCTCGGCCAGCTCGGCAACCGCGTGCAGCACGCGCTGCGCGCCTTCATGCCGCGCGACCAGAAGGCGGTCAAGGCGGCCGCCACGACCATGCGCGCCAACCCCGAGTTCAGCATCGAGCAGGCGATCGGCGAACTGGCCGTGGGCGAGGCGCTGATCTCCATGCTGGATGAGGGCGGCCGCCCCGAGATCACGCAGCGCGCCTTTGTCGTGCCGCCGGCTTCGCGCATCGGCCCGATCGCCGACGACGAGCGCCGCGCGCTGATGGCCGGTTCGCTGGTGGCCGGCCGCTACGACACGCCGATCGACCGCGAATCCGCGTACGAGAAGCTGACCGGCCGCGTGGCCTCGGCCAGCCAGGCGCCGGCACCCGCACCGGGGTCCATCGGCACCGACTTTGGCGCCTCGGCCGGCACGGTGCCCGCTCCGGCTCCCGTTCCCGCACCGGCGCAAGCACCGGCCGGCAATGGCGGCGGCATCGGCGGCTGGCTGCAGGATGCCGCCGGCGCGATCCTCACCAAGGGCACCGGCCGTAGCGGCCGTGGCGATTCGGTGGTCGAGGCGCTGGCCAAGTCGGCGGCGCGCAGCATCGGTTCGCAGGTCGTGCGCGAGATCGTGCGCGGCGTGCTGGGCAGCCTGCTGGGCGGATCGAAGCGCCGCTGAGCTTTTCGCACCGACCAACGAAAACAGCCGGCATGACCGGCTGTTTCTGTTGCGCGCGTGCTGGCGTGATCAGTTCTTGGTGCCGAACAGCCGGTCGCCCGCGTCGCCCAGGCCGGGGATGATGTAGGCGTGCTCGTTGAGGTGCGAATCGAGCGAGGCGACGAACAGCTTCACGCCGGGGTGCGCCTTCTGGAACACCTCCACGCCTTCCGGCGCCGCCACCAGCGCGAGGAACAGGAGGTGCTCTTCCGGCACGCCGCGCTGCTTCATCACGTCGATGGCGTGCACGGCCGAGTAGCCGGTGGCGACCATCGGATCGCACAGGATGAAGGTGCGCTCTTCCAGGTCCGGCAGCCGCACCAGGTATTCGACCGGGCGGTGCTGCTCGTCGCGGTACACGCCGATATGCCCGACGCGCGCCGACGGGATCAGCTCCAGCAGCCCGTCGCTCATGCCCACGCCCGCGCGCAGCACCGGCACCACCGCCAGCTTGCGGCCGGCGATGACGGGGGCGTCCATCGGGCCCATCGGCGTCTCGATGTGGCGCGTGGTCAGCGGCAGGTTGCGCGTGATCTCGTAGCCCATCAGCAGCGTGATCTCGCGCAGCAGCTCGCGGAAGGTGCGCGTGGACGTGTCCTTGTCGCGCATGTGCGTGAGCTTGTGCTGGATCAGCGGGTGGTTGAGGATGAACAGGTTGGGAAAGCGCGGATCTTGTTTCATGGCGGCGGTGGGTCCGGCAGTGGTCCGGGGATGAAGGGCATTGTACCGGCGCGCCCCGGCGCCAGGGGGCGCGGCCAGCGCGCGTCGCGGGCCGCGGGCGGCCGGAACGTTTTGCTGAATTCACATACAATCGACGGCGCTCCTCAACCCGCGCTCGCGCTCGTCCGCTCCCCCCCTGTGACTACCGCGTCTTCTGCGTCTTCCGCTTCCACGCGCCCGGCCGATACGGGCGGTCTGCTGCTTGCCTCCGTGGGCGCCGTGCTGTTCTCGGCCAAGGCCATCGTCGCCAAGCTGATGTACCGCTACCAGGTCGACGCGGTGATGGTGATCACGCTGCGCATGCTGTTGGCCGCGCCGCTCTTCATGGCGATGGGCTGGTGGCAGTCGCGCCGCTCGGCGCCGCTGGCGCCGGCCGACCGCTGGCGCATCGTCGGCCTCGGCATCATCGGCTACTACCTCTCCAGCTTTCTCGATTTCCTCGGCCTGCAATACATCACGGCCGGGCTGGAGCGGTTGATCCTGTTTCTCACGCCGTCGTTCGTGCTGCTGATCACGGCGACGGTGTTCAAGCGGCGCATCAACGGCCTGCAGTGGCTGTCGGTGGCGATCGCCTACGTGGGCATCGTGCTGGTGTTCGCGCATGACCTGAACCTGGGCGGCCGTCAGGTCTGGCTCGGCGGCGGCCTGGTGCTGGCCAGCGCGATCAGCTACGGCATCTACCTGCTGGCCAGCGGCGAGCTGGTCAAGCGCGTCGGCTCGATGCGGCTGGTGGCCTATGCGATGTGCGTGTCGACGGTGGCGTGCATCGTCCAGTTTTTCATCCTGCGCCCGGTGTCGGCAGCTGGTGCTGCCGTGGCAGGTCTATGGCCTGTCGGCCATCAACTCGGTGTTCTGCACGGTGGCGCCCGTGACGCTGACCATGATGGCGGTGGCGCGCGTGGGTGCGCCGGTGGCGTCGCAGGCGGGCATGATCGGGCCGGTGTCGACGCTGCTGCTGGGCTGGTGGCTGCTAGGCGAGCCGATCACGCTGTGGCAGATCGGCGGCAGTGCGCTGGTGCTGGCGGGGATGGCACTGCTGTCGCGGCGCGGTGGTCAATCGAAATGATCGAGAAGGCAGCGAGGATGGATCTGGGCTTGAGGGGCAAGCGCGCCTTGGTCTGCGGCGCGAGCAAGGGACTGGGCTTCGCCTGTGCCGAGCCGCTGGCGGCCGAGGGCGTGGACGTGGTGATCGTCGCGCGCGGCGCCGATGCGCTGCTGGAGGCGGCCGGGCGCATCCGTGGCGCACATGGCGTGCGCGTCGAGGCGGTGGCGACCGACATCACCACGCCGGAAGGCCGCGCCGATGCGCTGCTCGCCTGCCAACGCCTGGGCTGCTCGCCCGACATCCTCGTCACCAACGCGGGCGGCCCGCCGCCGGGCAACTTCCGCGACTGGGACCGCGAGGCGTGGCTCGCGGCGCTCAACGCCAACATGCTCACCCCCATCGAACTGATCAAGGCGACGGTCGATCCGATGATCGAACGCGGCTGGGGCCGCATCGTCAACATCACCAGCGGCGCGGTGAAGGCGCCGATCGATGTGCTGGGCCTGTCCAACGGGGCGCGTTCGGGGTTGACCTGTTTCGTGGCCGGCCTGGCGCGCGAAGTGGCCAGGCACGGCGTGACCGTCAACAACCTGCTGCCCGGCCAGTTCGAGACCGACCGCCTGACCAAGACATTGGAGGCCGGCGCCAAGGCAGCGGGCATCAGCGCCGAAGAACATTACGAGCGCAGGCGCCAGGGCAACCCCACCCGGCGTTTCGGCCAGCCGGCCGAGTTCGGCGCCGTGTGCGCCTTCCTGTGCAGCCAGCAGGAAGGCTACCTGAACGCGCAGAACATCCTGCTGGATGGCGGCGCCTATCCCGGAACGTTCTGAGTCCACGACCATGACCACCATCACGCCCGAGGGTACCGCGCCCAAGCGCCGCCGCATCGCCCTGATCGCGCACGACCACAAGAAGGACGACATGATCGCCTTCGCGCATACGCACAAGGCGTTTCTGGCGCAATGCGAACTGCTGGCCACCGGCACCACCGGCGGCCGGCTGCAGGACGAAGTCGGCCTGAGCGTGCAGCGCATGCTGTCCGGCCCGTGGGGCGGCGACCTGCAGATCGGCGCGCAACTGGCCGAAGGCCGCGTCGACGCCGTCATCTTCCTGCGCGACCCGATGACGCCGCAGCCGCACGAACCCGACATCAACGCGCTGGTCCGCGCCTGCGATGTCCACAACATTCCCTGCGCCACCAATCTGGCGACGGCCGACCTGGTGATGCTCGCCCTGACCCAGGCGCAACCCGACCCCAAGGAGATCCACGCATGACGAAAGCCATCCGCATCTTTGAAACCGGCGGTCCCGAGGTGATGCAGCTCGTCGATGTCGACGTGCCTGCGCCCGGTCCTGGTGAAGCCCGCATCCGGCAGCATGCCATCGGGCTGAACTACATCGACGTGTACTTCCGCAGCGGCCTGTATCCGCAGCCGCTGCCGGGCGGCATCGGCATGGAGGCTGCGGGCGTGGTGGAGGCAGTGGGCGAGGGCGTGACCCACGTCAGGCCCGGCGATCGCGTGGCCTACGCCGGCCGTCCGACCGGCGCCTACGCCGAGGTGCGCACCATGCCTGCCGACATCCTGGTGCGCCTGCCCGAAGCCATCGGCTTCGAGACCGGTGCGGCCATGATGCTGCAGGGGCTGACCGCGCAATACCTGCTGCGCGACAGCTACCGCGTGCAGCCGGGCGACACCGTGCTGTTCCACGCGGCAGCCGGCGGCGTGGGCCTGATCGCCTGCCAGTGGCTCAAGGCGCTGGGCGCCACCGTGATCGGCACCGTCGGCAGCGACGCCAAGGCGGCACTGGCCCGCGCGCACGGCTGCGACCACACCATCGTCTACACGCGCGAGAACTTCACCGAGCGCGTGCGCGAGATCACCGGCGGCAAGGGCGTGCCCGTGGTCTACGATGGCATCGGCAAGGACACCTTCACGGGCTCGCTGGACTGCCTGGCGCCGCGCGGCATGATGGTGACCTATGGCAACGCGTCCGGCCCGGTGCCGCCGTTCGACCTCGGCGTGCTGAGCGCCAAGGGGTCGCTCAAGCTGACGCGTCCGACGCTGATGACGTACACGGCGCAGCGCGCGCTGCTGGAGCCGATGGCCGCGGAGCTGTTCGACGTGGTGGCCGGCGGCAAGGTGAAGATCGAGATCCACCAGCGCTATGCACTGGCCGACGCGGCCCAAGCGCACCGCGACCTGGAAAGCCGCAAGACGACCGGCTCGACGATCCTGCTGCCGTAAGGAGACGGGGTTACCGCCCGCTCGGCCGCACGCGCCGGGCGGCGGCAAAGCGTGCGTCCTCGCGCACGCGTTCGGGCAGGGCGCGCAGCAGCGCGTGCAGCGCCAGCGGCACCAGCACGATGTCGTCCAGCCAGCCGATCACCGGGATCACGTCGGGGATCAGGTCGATGGGCGAAATCACGTAGCCGGCCAGCAGCAGCGCGGCCGGCGCCAGCCACCACGGTGCCTCCGGATGGCGCAGTGCGAACCACAGCAGGCGCACATCGTTGCGCACCACGCTCCACAGGCGGAAGAGGCGTCCGAACATGGCAGGCTCCTTCATGAAAGGCCGGCGTCACATGGGCGCGACGCCGGCAGACCATCGTATCAGCTTGGGGAAGCGGAGCGGCAGGGGCGGGCGCGATCAAGGGTGGCCCGTGCCGAGCCGATGCGGATCACGGCGCTGTTGACCGTGCGTCGACGGGCGCGGTTGCGATGAACGCGCGGACCGCTTGTGGTACGAACCTTTGGGCTGGATAGGCAAAGTAGACCGTTCTGACCTCGCTGGCATAAGTGGGCAGCACGCGAACGAGCGGCGAAGGCGCTTGGGCTTGCTCGCCGATGAAGTCAGGCAGGAGGCCGATGCCATTGCCGCGCAGGACGTAAGTCTTCACGCTGTCGAGATCGTCGCTTGCCAAGCGGCTGGCGAACGGAAACGTGACCCGAGCCGGGATGCGGCCGCGGTTGTCAGCGGATCACGCCGCCTCTCAACCTTGCGTGACCTGTCGCCCCGTGACGACGGCGCCTAACCGACAGCGAAACAACCTGGCGACGTGCCCGAACTGCGGTGACCTCGGCATCGAGCCCATCGCCGCAAGCCAGCAACTTCCCCGGAGCCCGCGCTGCGTTTGCTGGTAGGCCGCGTCCCACGGCGGGAAATCGGGGCAACGGGCGCCGTGCGCAGGGCCCGACTGACGCATATCACCTTCAATTTTCCTCAATCCCTCGCCCATTCGGCACGGACACGCGCCGTTCCGCTTGAACTCGGGCGATTCCATTTTCATGATGCTCACCACGCCGATGCGGTCGGGTCCAAGCCATGCCTTGCCCATGGGGGCCGAGGCTCAGCGGGTGTCCGGCATTGGCGTGACGGTTGCAATGTTGGAAGGTGGATCGACTTGAGGATGTTTGTCATATGAGAAATCAGGGCGCGGTGGCCGGCTTGCTCGGCGCCGGGGGAACGAAAATGCCAAGAGTGATGCGCTGCCTGGCTGTGGCGCTGAGCGCATGGGTCCTGCTGTTCGGGCAGCAGGTGTGGGCGTCAACGCTGGCGGGCGCGCGGCTCGTCGTGCAGAACGCATTGATTTTCACCATGGCCGATGGCCAGCCGACGCCGTTCGTCGGTTACCTGGTGGTGGTGGGGCAGGATGGCCGCATCGTCCAGATCGGCGCCGGTGCCGGCACGGACCTGGCGCCCGGTGCCAGGCGCGTGGATGCCGCCGGCATGTGGATGCTCCCCGGCTTCGTGTCGGCGCACAGCCATCTCTGGCAAAGCGCCTTCGCGGGCATCGAGCCCGACCAGAACCTGGAGGGCTGGATCGATCAGCTTTACGGACAGGAGGCGCCCAGGCTGAGCGCGGGCGACCTGTACGCCCTGACGAACCGGGGTGGTCTGCACCACCTCAGGCATGGCGTCACCACGGTCTTCAATCTCACCGTCACGGGCGCGGACAAGTCCGGAACCGTCGACCGCTGCCAACTGCGCGGCGCGCTGGACGCGGGTGTCCGGGTTGTGCACGGCTTCAACATCCGCCGGATCAGCGACCAGTGGTCGGTGGACGATGCCCGCGCACGCACGGCGCAATTCCTGCAATGGGCGATGGCCTAGCCGGAGCCCGAGCGCTATCTGGGCACCGCCATTGCCGGGTCGGGTGCCTATTCCGATGCCCCGGTGCAGACGCGCACGGAAGCCCTGTTCATGCGGGAATTCGGGCTGATGAACCAGCAGCATTTCCTGGAGTCGCCCGGCAGCTCGCCGGCGGAGCGTGCGCGCTACGTGTCGATGCAGCAGGCCGGCATGGTCGGGCCGAACCTGATCTTCGGCCACTTCATCCATACCACGCCGGAGATCGTGGCCGATGCAGCCCGCGCTGGCGCGGGCATGACGTGGAATCCGCTCTCCAACGGCCGGCTCGGGTCCGGCACCGCGGACGTCGTCCGCTATCGGGAGCAGGGGCTGCGCATCGGGATGGGGCTGGATGGCGAGGCCAGTGCCGATCGGGCCGATCCCTTTGCCAACATGCGCGCCGGCCTGTACCAGATTCGCGCGATGTACCGATCGGCTTCCGTGCTGTCGCCCTATGACGTGCAGCGCATGCATACGGTCGGGAGCGCCGAAGTGCTGCACCTGCAGGATCGGGTCGGCAGCCTGAGTGTCGGTAAATATGCCGATTTCCTGCTGCTGGATCCAAGCGAATTCACGCCGTACAAGGAGCCATACGCGGCGCTGGTTTTCGCGGCGGGCGTCGAGCATATCCGCGCGGTGTATGTGGGGGGGGCAGCTTGTCACGGTCCCGCCCTCCGGGGCCGACAGGCTGCCGCATGCGCGAGGCCGCGTGGCATGCTGAACCCGCGCAGGTGAGCATCGCCGGCATGACGGGGTGGCGGCAGGGACGGCATCCAGGTCGACGCAGCTCGATGTCGCTTCTTCCACACGGTCGCCGGTGGCGATCGGCGTCGCGCCGGACGTTCGTGGCGTGCGACGCCAATCCACGGCCCTTCGATCAATACCGATAAAAAAGCCGGCCGCTCTCGCGAGTGGCCGGCTTTCTGTTCAGGCGGATGCGGATCAGCCCGGGATATTGCCTTCCACGCCTTCCACGTAGAACTTGATGCCGTGCAGGAAGCCATCGTCGGCGACCTTGTCGGCGGGCAGGACTTCGTGGCCGGTGTTGTCCTTGAGCGGGCCCTTCCAGATCGGGGCGGAACCGTCGATCACGCTCTTCTTCCGGGTCTCGACCAGCGCCTTGACGTCTTCCGGCACCACCGGGTTGAACGCGCCCAGGTCGATCGCGCCTTCCTTCAGGCCCCACCAGGTCGAACCGGACTTCCACTGCTTGTCGAGCACATCGCCCACGACCTTGGTGTAGTACACGCCCCACTTGTTCATCGAGGCGGCCCGGTGGGCCTTGTCGCCGAACTTGGTCATGTCGCTGTCCCAGCCGATCGCGTAGACGCCTTTCTCCTGCGCGGTCTGCACCACGGCGGCGGAGTCGGTGTTCTGCATCAGCACGTCGACGCCCTGGCCGATCAGCGTGGTGGCGGCTTCGCGTTCCTTGCCCGGATCGAACCACTTGTTGACCCACACCACGCGGGTGGTGGCCTTCGGGTTGACGCTGCGCGCGCCCAGCGTGAACGAGTCGATGTTGCGGATCACCTCGGGAATCGGCACCGAACCCACCACGCCCAGCTTGCCCGACTTGCTCATCTTGCCGGCCACCACGCCCGCCAGGTACGCGCCTTCATAGGTGCGCACGTCGTACTGGGCCAGGTTGTCGGCGGTCTTGAAGCCGGTGGCGTGCTCGAACTTCACGTCCGGGAATTCCTTGGCGACCTTGAGCATCGACTCCATGAAGCCGAAGCTGGTGCCGAAGATGACCTTGTTGCCCTGGGTGGCAAGATCGCGAAACACGCGCTCGGCGTCGGCCGCGCTCTCCGGCACGCTTTCGACGAAGGAGGTCTTCACCTTGTCGCCGAACTTGGCCTCGACTTCCTTGCGGCCCATGTCATGGGCGAAGGTCCAGCCGGCATCGCCGACCGGGCCGACGTAGACGAACGCAACCTTCAGCGGCTCGGCCGCGGCAGGGGCGGACGCAGCGGCGGCAGGCGCCGAGGCGGCGGGCGCGGCGGTCTTGTCCGCCTCGTTGGACTTGCCGCAGCCCCAGAGGGCCATGGCGGCGCCGGCGGCCATGGCGGCCAGCGTGATCCTGCGGGTAACGTTCATCGATTTCTCCTCTTGTGTGGCTCGGTTGTGTGAGATGAAGCGAAGGCGGGCGGAGCCGGCTCAGGCGGAACCGGGGCGGAACGGCTTGCCCAGCGAGGCGGGCATGTTCAGCCGGATCCAGTCCGGATTGCGCGAGATGACGGCCAGCACGACGATGGTCGCGGCGAACGGCGCCATCGACAGGATCTGCGACGGCACCGATACGCCGATCCCCTGCAGGTAGAACTGCAGGATCGTCACGCCGCCGAACAGCAGCGCGCCGAACAGGATGCGCAGCGGGCGCCAAGTGGCGAAGGTGGTCAGCGCCAGCGCGATCCAGCCGCGGCCGGCCACCATGTTCTCCACCCACATCGGCGTATAGATCAGCGACAGGTAGGCGCCGGCCAGCCCGCAGCATGCACCGCCGAACAGCAGCGCGCCGAAGCGGATGGTGCGCACCGGGTAGCCCAGCGCGTGCGCGGATTCCGGCGATTCGCCGATCGCGCGCAGCGTCAGGCCCGCCCGCGTCTTGAACAGGAACCACGCGATGGCGCCGCACAGCAGCAGGCTGAAGTAGACCATCCAGTGGTGGCCGAACAGCGCCGGCCTGACGAACGGCAGCGATTTCAGCCCCGGAATGCCGTACGCCTGCGCCGGCAGCGACATGCCGACAAAGCGCTGGCCCATGAAGGCCGACAGCCCGGTGCCGAAGATCGACAGGGCGAGGCCCGTGGCGACCTGGTTGGTCACCAGCACCAGCGCCAGCCAGGCGAACAGGGTGGCCATCACCATGCCGGCCAGCGCGCCGGCGGCGAAGCCCAGCAGCGGAATCTGGGTCTGGTAGCCGACCATGAAGCCGACCACGGCGGCCACCAGCATCATGCCCTCGGCACCGAGGTTCAGCACGCCGGAGCGTTCGTTCATCAGCAGGCCCAGGGCGGCCAGCAGCAGCGGGGTGCCGGCGTTGATCGACGCGGCGATCAGGGGAGCGAGACTTTCCATGGCGTGGTCCGGATCAGCGGTGCGCGCGCCAGCGCAGGCGGTATTCGATGAGGGTGTCGCAGGCCAGCAGGAAGAACAGCAGCATGCCCTGGAACACCCCGGTGATGGCGGCCGGCAGCCCCAGGCGCGACTGCGCGAGCTCCCCGCCGATATAGAACAGCGACATCACGATCGCCCCCAGCACGGTGCCGACCGGATGCAGCCGCCCGACGAAGGCCACCACAATGGCGGCAAAGCCGTAGCCGGGCGAGATCGACGGCAGCAACTGGCCGATCGGCCCCGTTACCTCGAACGCGCCGGCGATGCCTGCCAGCCCGCCCGACACCAGCAGCGCCGTCCACAGCGCCGAGCGTGACGAGAAGCCCGCGTAGCGCGCCGCCTGCGGCGCCAGCCCGCCCACCTGCAGCCGGTAGCCGGCAAAGCTGCGGAACACGAACAGCGTCATCGCCGCGGTCATCACCAGCATGAACAGGAAGCCGGCGTGCAGGCGCGTGCCTGCCACCAGCGTCGGCAGCACGAAGGCGCTGTCGAACACCATCGACTGCGGGAAGTTCATGCCGTTCGGGTCCTTCAGCGGGCCGTTGACCATGTACAGCAGCAACAGCTGGGCGATGTAGGTCAGCATCAGCGAGACCAGGATCTCGTTGGCATGGAAGCGGTCGCGCAGCAGGGCGGTGATGCCCGCCCACAGCATGCCGCCCGCCAGCCCGGCCACGATGGCGAGCAGCAGCGCGGCGCCGCCCGGGATGGCCGGCGTGGGGGTATCGAAGTAGATGATGGCTGCGGCCGCGAAGATGCCGCCGACGATCAACTGTCCCTCCGCGCCGATGTTCCACACGTTGGCGCGGTAGCACACCGACAGGCCCAGCGCGCACAGCACCAGCGGCACGGTCTTGAGCAGCACCTCGCCGATGGCGCGCTTGGTTGCAAGCGGCTCGATCAGGAGCACGCGCACGCCGGCCACCGGGTCCTTGCCCAGCAGCGCGAACAGCAGCAGGCCGAACACCAGGGTCAGTGCCAGCGCGATCAGCGGCGAGGCATAGGCCATGGTGCGCGACGGCAGCGCGCGCAGCTCCAGCGAGATGGGCAGCGCCAGGCGGCTGCCATGCATGACTTCAGCCATGGGCCACCTCCGTCGCGGAAGCCGCGCGGGCGGTGGCGGTCTTGTCCCACATGCCGCTCATCCACAGGCCGATCTGTTCGCGGTCGGTGGCGTGGGCGGGGGTCGAGGGCGACAGGCGGCCGCCGGCGATCACGTGCAGGCGGTCGCACAGTGCAAAGAGTTCGTCGAGTTCTTCCGACACGATCAGGATGGCGCACCCCGCAGCCTTGAGCGCGAGGATTTCGTTGTGGATCTGTGCCGCCGCGCCCACGTCGACGCCCCAGGTGGGCTGCGCGACGATCAGCACGCGCGGCGCGCATTCGATTTCGCGGCCGACGATGAATTTCTGCAGGTTGCCGCCCGACAGGCTCTTGGCCGGCGCATCCGGCCCGCCGGCCTTGACGCCGAAGCGCTGGATGATGCTCGCAGCCAGCCCGGAGGCGGCCTGCTTGTCGATCAGTCCGCCGCGCACCTGCGGCGCGCGCTGGTGGGTCAGCAGCGTATTGGCCGCCAGCGACAGCGACGGCACCGCGCCGCGCCCGAGCCGCTCTTCCGGCACGAATGACAGCCCGCGCTTGCGGCGTGCGCGCGGGTCCAGTTTGGCGACGGGCTCGTCGTCGATCATCACCGTCTGCGCGGCGGCGCGGATGTCCTCACCCGACAGCGCGGCCAGCAGTTCCTGCTGCCCGTTGCCCGACACGCCCGCGATGCCGACGATCTCGCCGCTGCGCAGCTGCAGGGCGATGTCGTGCAGCTGCGTCGCAAAGGCGTGCGACTTGGGCAGCGACAGGCCGGCCACTTCCAGGCGCACTTCGCCCGGGGTGGTCTGCGGACGCAGCTCGCGCGGCGGCTCGCCGCCGATCATCATGCGCGACAGCGACGATGCGGTCTCCCGGCGCGGATCGCACAGGCCGGTGACCTTGCCCGCGCGCATCACCGTGGCGGCGTGGCACAGCGCCTGGATCTCGTCGAGCTTGTGGCTGATGTAGAGGATGCTGGTGCCTTCGGCCGCCAGCTGGCGCAGCGTGACGAACAGCTTCTCGACCGCCTGCGGCGTCAGCACGGAGGTGGGCTCGTCGAGGATCAGCAGGCGCGGGCGCGTCAGCAGCGCGCGCACGATCTCCACGCGCTGGCGTTCGCCCACCGACAGCGTATGCACATGGCGATGCGGCTCCAGCAGCAGGCCGTACTTGTCGCCGGTGCTGCGGACCTGTTCGGCCACGTCGCGCAGATCGCGCAGGTCACCATGATTGGCGGGCAGGCCGAGCAGGATGTTCTCGGCGACGGTGAGGGTATCGAATAGCGAGAAATGCTGGAACACCATGGCGATGCCCAGCGCGCGCGCCTGGTGCGGATTGGCGATCTCGACCGGCTGGCCGTCGAGCTGCATCTCGCCGGCATCGGGCTGGACCGCGCCGAAGATGATCTTCATCAGCGTCGACTTGCCGGCGCCGTTCTCGCCCAGCACGGCATGGATCTCGCCCGGCGCGACGGTGAGGCTCACGCCGTCGTTGGCGACCACGCTGGGGTATCGCTTGGTCATGCCCGTCAGCGACAGGCGCGGAGGAAGTTGTGTCACAACAGGTTGGCTCGTGGTTTCCGTGCCGCTCGCCGCGAGCCCGAAGCGCCCCCGAAGCGGTCTTGTACTGGGTGTTGACGACGCTTCACAGCATGCGGCAACGACGCAGATTCGCGCCGACGCATCGCATCCATCATCATAGGCGTGTGATGCCTGCCATCAACGGTCGATTATAGCTGCCGGCTTCCCGCCGGCCGCCCGGTCCGGGCACCTTCGCGCCCGTCTCGCACGGGGGCGGAGGGAGTGCAAATCCCGTGCCGGGTGCTCCGGGGCGCGTCACGGCAAGCCGGGGCGCGCGAGGCGCCCGGAATCGGCGTCGGCCAGCTTGTCATGCCGAGGTATCCAGGTGGGCCGCGGCTCCCTGCGGTGGCGCGGCGGGCCTCGGTTTGCACCGGGGCGGTGCCGGTGGCCGCGTCCGGCGGGTGATGCGGCTTTGCGCTACAGTTCGACATTTGCCCCCGTGCGATCCCGATCCGTTTCCTTGCGCGATTGTTGCCGCGTTGCCCCCGCGCTCCCATGACTGCTCCCGACTCCAGACGCGTCCGTCTGCCCCGCCTGCGCGGCGCCATTCCCGGCTGGCTTCTGCTGCTGGGCGCGCTGACCGCCATCGGGCCGCTGTCGGTCGACATGTACTTGCCGAGCCTGCCCACCATCGCGCGCGACCTCGATACATCGTCGGCAGCGGCGGGGATCACGCTCACGGCGTTCCTGGTCAGCCTGGCGATCGGTCAACTGATCTACGGCCCGGCCAGCGACCGCTTCGGCCGCAAGCCCCCGCTCTATATCGGCCTGGCCCTGTACGTGGCGGCGTCGATCGGCTGCGCGTTCGCCACCGACGCCACGATGCTGGCCGTGCTGCGCGCCGTGCAGGGTTTCGGCGGCTGCGCGGGCATGGTGATCGCGCGCGCGGCGGTGCGCGACCGGATGGATCCGGCCGGCGCGGCGCAGGCCTACTCCACGCTGATGCTGGTGATGGGCGTGGCGCCCATCCTCGCGCCGATGATCGGCGGGGCGGTGCTGCAGGTGACCTCGTGGCGGATGATCTTCGCGCTGCTGGCGGCGTTCGGCGTGCTGTCGCTGGTGGCGGTGCATTTCCTGATGCGCGAGTCGCTGGACCCGGCGCGCGCGCGTCCGCTGGCCGTCGGCCGCGTGCTGCGCGACTATTGGGAACTGCTGCGCGATCGCCATTATGCCGCCCATGCGGCGTGCGGCGCGGTGTTCGTGTCAGGCATGTTCGCCTACATCACCGCCTCGCCGTTCGTGCTGATCGACCATTACGGACTGAGCCCGTCGCACTATGCGTGGGTGTTCGGCAGCAATGCGGCAGGCATGATTGCTGCCTCCCGTCTCAATGTGCGGCTGGTGCGCCGGTCTGCGCCGGCCCGGGTGCTGCGCCGCGTGCTGTGGATTCCGGCTGTCACGAGCGTGGCGGCTGCCGTGGCGGTCGCTGCCGGTTTCACGCCGCTGCCGCTGGTGCTGGCGGCGCTGTTCTGCTACGTCGCCTCGATCGGCTGCATCTCGCCCAACACGGGCGCGCTCGCCATGGCCGGGCAGGGTGCCCGCGCCGGCACGGGTTCCGCGCTGTTGGGGGCCATGCAGTTCGGCCTGGGCATGGTCATCGGCACGGTGGTCGCCGCGATCGGGCAGGAGGCTGCGCCATTGCTGGGCATGATGGCGGTCTGCGCCGTGCTTGCCCTGTGGCTCGGCCTGCGGGCCACGCAGCACGGATACGGCAGATGAAGACGGCGGCGCGGCGCCGTCTTCATCTGTCATCACGGTTTGCACGGTTTGATATGACGCAGGCATAACACGCTGCCCATCCGGGACAGCGCCTTGCCTATTATGAGAAGGGCCCCGGATCGCACCAAAAGCACGCGGACATGCACGTTTGGTGAGCTAATGGTTACTTCTTATATAGGATTTATCAACATTTTATTAACGTATCGGTTTTGATTCAGCGCGCCTTTCTCGATATCGTCCGAGCGGGCCGCATGCGAACGGGGGTTAAGAGCCGCTAACACAAGTCATCGACGAATCGAGAGCAGATGATTGCAGCGGCGAGTGAAAGGAGCGCGGTGTGAATATCGAGTCGTCGTTCGAAGCGGATGCGCAGCTTGG
>CAKKOY010000084.1 GCA_919592095.1 Ralstonia syzygii subsp. syzygii
GTTCGTGCAACCCTTCCAGCTCTCTCTCCCAGCCACTCACCGTTCCTTGCATCGGACCATGATCGTCTCATCTCACATGGACAACATCTTAGACGATAGGTACGGCTGTAGCACTAGACTGCCAGGAACCGTTGCCCCGGCGGCGTGCGCTGTCGCCCGCCGGCCGGTGGCACGTCACCAGGAGACGCCATGCCCCTGCCCCACGACCCGCCAGTCTGCGGCGAAGCCCCGCGCACCGTCCGGCCACACCCCATCATGCGAGGCCGCCATGCCGACGCTGACTGAACGCACCGCCCTCGTCACCGGCGGCATGGGCGGCCTGGGCGAAGCCATCGCCATCCGCCTTCATGCGCAGGGCCACCGGGTGGCTGTCACGCACTCGCGGGAGAACCCCCACGTCGCCGACTGGCTGGCCGCGCAGCAGGCGCAGGGCCGGACCTTCACGGCCTTTCCCGTGGACGTGGGCGACTACGACGCCTGCCAGCGATGCGCCCGGCAGGTGCTCGATCAGGTCGGCCCGGTCGACATCCTGATCAACAATGCCGGCATCACGCAGGACATGACCTTCAAGCGCATGACGCACGAGGCCTGGAAGCGCGTGCTGACCACCGATCTCGACTCGCTCTTCAACATGACCAAGCCGCTGTACGACGGCATGTTGGAGCGCAGTTGGGGCCGCATCGTCAACATCTCGTCGGTCAACGGCGCCAAGGGTGCGTTCGGCCAAGCCAACTATGCGGCGGCCAAGGCGGGCATCCACGGCTTCACCAAGTGGCTGGCGCTGGAGTGCGCGGCCAAGGGCATCACTGTGAATACGATATCGCCGGGCTACCTTGCCACCCGCATGACGCGCAACGTGCCGCCGGACATCATGGAACAGCGCATCCTGCCGCAGATCCCCGTGGGCCGGCTCGGTCGACCGGACGAAGTGGCGGCGCTGGTCGCCTTCCTGTGCACGGACGACGCGGCCTTCATCACCGGGGCCAACCTGGCCATCAACGGCGGCCAGCATATGCAGTAGCGGGACCGCGCAAAAGAAAAGGCCCGCGCCATGCAGCGCGGGCCTTCGTGTTCCGACGCCTCATCCGTGAGGCGTGGCGATCGGGACTCAGGCGAAGTGATTCGCGACGAAATCCCAGTTGACCAGGTTCCAGAACGCCTCGACGTACTTCGTACGGGCGTTGCGGTAGTCGATGTAGTAGGAATGCTCCCACACATCGCAGGTCAGCAGCGGCTTGGCGTCCGTCGTCAGCGGCGTGGCGGCGTTGGAGGTGGACACCAGGTCCAGCGAGCCGTCGGCCTTCTTCACCAGCCAGGCCCAGCCCGAACCGAAGGTGCCGATGGCAACCTTGGTGAACTCTTCCTTGAACTTGTCGAAGCTGCCCCACTTGGCGTTGATGGCATCGGCCAGCGCGCCGGTCGGAGCACCGCCGCCGTTCGGCTTCAGGCCGTTCCAGTAGAACGTGTGGTTCCACACCTGCGCGGCGTTGTTGAAGATGCCGCCCGAGGACTTCTTGACGATGTCTTCCAGGTTCAGGTTCTCGAACTCGGTCCCCGGGATCAGGTTGTTCAGGTTCGTGACATAGGTCTGGTGGTGCTTGCCATAGTGGAACTCCAGGGTTTCCTTGGAGATGTGCGGCGCCAGGGCGTCGAGCGCGTACGGCAGCGGGGGGAGCGTGTGGGCCATTGTTCTTCCCTTCTGTGGGTTGTGCGTGGGTTGGGAGCGACGATTGTAGGAGAGATGCAAAACCGGCGCAAACTGCACGCCAAATCACGGGAATACCCGCGAAACAGGTGCGGAATCACACGAAATCGCTATGGGCTCATGCGCCGGTCACATATCGGGCAGCTTGGGCTGGACCTGGGCGATCTCGATGTCGACCGCGCCCCGCGCCAGCCGTGCCTCGATGCGCGCGCGCGCATGCAGCGCGCTCGGATCACGGATGGCATGCCCCTTGGCGTCGAGCAGCACCGCGTAGCCGCGCTCCAGCGTGCGTTGCGGCGCCAGCAGTTCCAGCCCGGCCTGGTGACGCGACAGACGGGTCTGCGCACGGTCCAGCGTCGCGTGCATGGCACGTGCCAGCGCGGCCTCGATGGCCTGCAGCGCGGTGCGCTCGCGTGCGATGTCCGGCCGGGCGGCGTCCAGCCGCATCGCCAGCAACCGCTGCACATGCTCGGCGCGCTGCACACGGCCATGTAGGGCGAAGCGCAGGCGTCCTTCCAGATGCGCCAGCCTGGTGCGCCGCTCGCGCATCTGCGCCTGCGGGCTGCGCAGGCGGCGTGCCAGCCAGTCGACCGTCTGGGCACGGCGGTCCAGCTGCCGGCGCAGCGTTGCGGACAGCGCGTCCCAGTTGCCGGCCACATCGCGCAGCATGCGGGCGCGGTCGGGGCTGACCAGTTCGGCGGCCCCGGTCGGCGTGGGCGCGCGCACGTCGGCAACGAAATCGACGATGGTGACATCGGTCTCATGGCCGACGCCGGCCACGATGGGAATGTCCGAGGCCGCCACGGCGCGCGCGACCGGCTCTTCGTTGAAGGCCCACAGGTCTTCGATGCTGCCGCCGCCCCGGCACAGGATGATCACGTCGACTTCCGCCCGCGCGTTGACGGTGTCGAGCATGGCAGCGATCCGCTCGGCCGCGCCGACGCCCTGCACCGGTACGGGATAGACCACCACTGGCACGTGCGGCGCGCGCCGGTGCAGCGTGGTCAGCACATCGCGCAGCGCTGCCGCCTGCAGAGAAGTCACCACCCCGATCGCATGCGGATGGCGCGGCAGCGGGCGCTTGCGCGCCGCATCGAACAGCCCTTGCGCCTCCAGCGCGGCCTTGAGCCGCAGGAAAGCCTCGTACAGATTGCCCAGGCCGGCCCGGCGGATGGCCTCGACGCTCAACTGCAACTCGCCGCGTGCCTCGTACAGCGTGATCAGCGCACGCACCTCGACCGCCTCCCCCTCGCGCGGGGTGAAATCGGCGTACTGGTTGCGGCCCTTGAACATCACGCAGCGGATCTGCGCGCCGGCATCCTTGAGCGAGAAATACCAGTGACCGCTGCCGGCGCGGGTGAAGTTCGAAATCTCGCCGCGCACCCAGCCGAGCGCGAAGTGGCGCTCCAGCAGCCCGGCAATACGTCGGTTGACCTCGGAGACGGACAGCACCTCCTGCCCGCCTCGCCCCGGCGCAGACGGCGGGGGTACCGGAGCGACCGACGGCGTGGCCGGCGCGGCGGCCGAAGTGTCCATCCAGAAGGGGCGGCGGGAGGGCGGCGAAGAGGTCATGAAGTGGTCGATCCAGCGCAATGCAATGGGGTTCCGGGGCGACGTCTACCCTGAATAGATGAGTGAAAGCGGCAATGGAGGCCTACCTGTCCACAGCATACCGCCCTTGTCAAGCTTGACAGACCTCACGTGACGCGCTCTCTGCATTTTTTCGCAACCCGTTGATTCTTATGATAAATCTGCAATGCCAAATTTTCAGCAGCGTAAGTAATTCCGTTCTGCGTCAAGCATTTAGCGCAAGCGCCCCAAGGATGTTCACAAAGTTATCCACAGCAGCGCTGGAAAACCTCGATATCGTGCCCGGGCAGTGGATAAAACCAAGGGCGAACACCGCCGCCACCGGTTTTTTCACCTGCCTCCATGGCATGCAATCCTGGCTGCACAATTTTTAGGCGGAACCTCGAACACCCTTTTGAATCAGCCACTTAAGTTGTTTTTCCTGAGGATGTCCACAACCGGTCCACAGCACTGTCCCGATTTGTTGTGGATTGCGCGGGTCCGGGCGGCCGCGATCCGCTTCCGACGCCACAAACGTGCATTGCCGGGGCGCGCCGTCACCTTGTCGAGCCAGTTCGATGCACAGCGCGGCCCCAGTGCTGATCCCACGGCCTCTGTTTTGGAACACGGACGGCGGCGACAGCAACCGGGAAGCCGCCGGATGCCTGTCCCATCGGGTTTTCCACCCGGCGCCTGACGCGGGAACCCGGTTGCCCGTTTTTTAAGCAGAACCGGGAGCGCCCTTTCCAATCAACAACTTACGTTGCTTGTCCTGGCAATGTCCACAACCACTCCACAACACTGTCCCGGTCCGTTGTGGATTGCCATGGCGTCATCCGGCGCGGTCCGCCGCCGACCGTCGCACACGCGCATCGCCACGGCGCGGCACCGAGTTGCCGAGGCAGGTCCGACGCGCTAGAGTGGCGCCTGTTTTTGCCGCAACGAACCGTGTTCGGGGACGCGGGCGGCAACTACGGCAATCGGGCGCCAGCCAGGCGCATCTTTTCCATTACGACAAAACGGGTTGTCCTGTGTTTTCCATCATCCAAGCCGCCGGCTGGCCGATCTGGCCGCTGCTGATTGCCTCGGTACTCGCCCTGGCGCTCATCATCGAACGCTTCATCGCCTTGCAACGCAACAAAATCATTCCGCCCAAGGTGTATGACGAGGCCCTGGCGGTGGCACACCAGCGCAAGGCGACGCCGGAAGTCGTGAACACGCTGGAACAAGGCTCGCCGCTGGGCCGCGTGCTGGCCGCCGCACTGCGCCATGTGGTGCTGCATCCGGCCACCACGCGCGAAGCCGCCAAGGAAGTGGTGGAAGAAGCCGGCCAGAACGTCGCCCACCGCCTGGAGCGCTACCTGAACGCGCTTGGCACCATCGCCTCGGTGGCGCCGCTGATGGGCCTGTTCGGCACCGTGGTCGGCATGATCGAGATCTTCGGCAGCCAGACCGCCGCCGGCACCAACCCGCAGACGCTCGCGCACGGCATCTCGGTCGCGCTGTACAACACGGCGCTGGGCCTGGTGGTGGCCATCCCGACGCTGATCTTCTGGCGCTATTTCCGTGGCGTGGTCGACAACTACGTGGTCGAGCTCGAGCACCTGTCCGCCACGTACCTCGACGCGATCCTGCCGCCGCGGCGCGGCTGACCGGCGCACGCACTGGAGCACGCCATGCGTTTCCGTCCGCGCCATGCCCGCGAAGAGCCGGAGATCAACCTGATCCCGCTGATCGACGTGCTGCTCGTGATCCTCATCTTCCTGATTATCACGACCACGTATTCCCGCTACACCGAACTGAAGGTCAACCTGCCGACCGCCGACGCCGAGAAAGCCACCGAGCGGCCGGGCCAGATCATCGTGTCGATCACCGCCAACGGCGTCTACTCCGTCGACAAGCAGGTGCTCGACACCCGTGACGTGACCAGCCTGGCCGACGCCCTGCGCAATGCAGCGGGCACCGGCGGCGGCCCCGAGCCGGTGGTGGTGGTCAACGCCGATGCGCAGGCCGCGCACCAGACCGTCGTCAACGTGATGGAGGCCGCCCGCGTAGCCGGCCTGTCGCACCTGACCTTCGCCACCCAGACCGGCAACGCCGCTCGCTGACCCCGCCCGCACCGCATGCCAGTTGCCCAGCACCGCCTAGCCAGCTTCGTCACCCGCCAATGGCAGCGGCGCGGCTGGTTTGCGCGGATGCTGTGGCCGCTGTCGCTGCTGTTCGGGGCCGTCAGCGGCCTGCGCCGGCGGCTGTTCCGCTGGGGCTGGCTGCGCTCGGTGCGCCTGCCGGTGCCCGTGGTGGTGGTCGGCAACGTCACCGTCGGCGGCGCCGGCAAGACGCCGGCCGTGATCGCCCTGGCCTCGGCGCTGGCCGACGCGGGTCTGCGCCCCGGCATCGTCTCGCGCGGCTACGGCGCGCAGCTCAAGCACCTGCGCCCGGTGCGCGAGCATTCCCGCGCGGAGGACGTCGGCGACGAGCCCCTGCTGATCGCTCGCGCCACCGATCTTCCGGTCTGGGTCTACCCCGACCGCGTACTGTGCGCGCAGACGCTGCTGGCCTCGCACCCCGGCTGCAACGTGATCGTCTGCGACGACGGCCTGCAGCACTACCGCCTGCGCCGCGACATCGAGATCGTGGTGTTCGACATGCGCATGGGCGGCAACGGCTTCCTGCTGCCGGCCGGCCCGCTGCGCGAGCCGATGACCCGCCGCCGCGACGCCACGCTGATCAACGACCCCAACTACCGCGCCACGCCCGACCGCCCGAACATCTACGGCATGCGGCTGGAACTGCAGGATGCCTACAACCTGGCCGATCCGGCACTGCGCCGTCCGCTGAGCCGATTCGCTCAGCTGTCGGGCGATCCGTTGCTGGCTGCCGCCGGCATCGGCAACCCCGAGCGCTTCTTCGCTTCACTGCGCGCCGCCGGACTCAAGCCTGCCACCCTGCCGCTGCCCGATCACTACGACTTTGCCGACAACCCGTTCGCGGATGCCAACGCCGAAGCCATCCTGATCACCGAAAAGGATGCCGTAAAATGCGGCCATCTCGACGACCCGCGCATCTGGGTGGTGCCGACCACGCCGGTGGTCGATCCCGCGCTGGTCGAACAGGTCTGCCTGCGCGTGCGCGCCCTGGCCGATCGCTCAACCTCTCAGGCTGGCGCACAATAACGACTGTGCCCCGCCGCATCGGCGGGCCGCCCTGCCGCCCGCCCCGGAGCCTTACCGTCATGGACAATCGCCTGCTGGAAATCCTGGTCTGCCCGCTGTGCAAGGGCATGCTGCAACACGACCGCGCCAACAACGAACTGATCTGCCACGTCGACAAGCTGGCCTATCCGATCCGCGACGGCATCCCCGTGATGCTGGTCGACGAAGCCCGCCAGACCGTCGAAGGCACGCCGGTCGATCCGGCCTGACCCGGACACGCCCCGCCATGTCGCACGCACCGTTCGTTGCCGTCATCCCCGCGCGGCTCGCCTCCACGCGGCTGCCCGACAAGCCGCTGGCCGACATCGGCGGCAAGCCGATGGTGGTGCGCGTGGCCGAGCGCGCGCACCAATCGTCCGCGGCGCGCGTGGTGGTGGCCACCGATGCCGTCTCCGTGGCCGATGCCTGCATGCAGCACCACATCGAAGCGGTGCTGACCCGTGTCGACCACGCGTCGGGCACGGACCGGCTGGCGGAGGTCGCCACCGTGCTGGCGCTGCCCGACGACGCCATCGTCGTCAACGTGCAGGGCGACGAGCCGCTGATCGCCCCGACGCTGATCGACAACGTGGCCGCGCACCTGCGTGACCACGCCGATTGCGCCATCGCCACCGCCGCCCATCCCATCCACGACGCCGCCGACATCTTCAACCCGAACGTGGTCAAGGTCGTGCTGGACGCCGCCGAACGCGCGATGCTGTTCTCGCGCGCCCCGCTGCCCTGGGCGCGCGATGCCTGGACACCCGCCGTGCTGGGCAAGCCCGCCGCCGAACGCCCGCTGCCCGCCATGCCGGTGCTACGCCATATCGGCATCTATGCGTACCGCGCCGGGTTCCTGCGCCGCTTCCCGCAGCTGGCCGCCGCGCCGCTGGAGCTGACCGAGCAGCTGGAGCAGTTGCGTGCCATGTGGCACGGCGAACGCATCGCCGTACTGACCACCGACGATGCGCCGGCCGCCGGCGTCGACACGCCGGAAGACCTCGCCCGCGTGCGCGCAGCATGGAGCGGTTTATTGTCGCAGGACGGACCCTAGCGGGAACTTTGCCCCCTCCGCGCGACAATCCCCCCGCGCCGCCATGGCATAATCGCGAGGACAACAAGTCGCATGCCGCCGCCCACGACAGGCGCGGCAGCGACGACAGGGAGACAAATCGAGCCATGGGCGCTGCCGTCCGGCGGAGCCCCATTCCCAGTGTCCTGGTAAGGCTGGCGCCAAGTTCGCCCGCTAGGCTCCCTGTTTGCGTTGCTCGCATCGCCAGACGTTTTGGGAATCGGCCCCGCGCGCCGGACCGATTCCCAACGCGTTTCAAGCAATTGGCGCACCGGAATTTAAAACTTGAGGAACTCGTCACCATGCGGTTGATTCTGTTGGGCGCACCCGGCGCCGGCAAAGGTACGCAAGCCAAATTCATCTGCGAACGCTTCGGCATTCCGCAGATCTCCACCGGCGACATGCTGCGCGCCGCCGTCAAGGCCGGCACCCCGCTGGGCATCGAAGCCAAGAAGGTGATGGACGCCGGTGGCCTGGTGTCGGACGACATCATCATCGGCCTGGTGAAGGACCGCCTGCAGCAGTCCGACTGCAAGAACGGCTACCTGTTCGACGGCTTCCCGCGCACCATCCCGCAGGCCGAAGCCATGAAGGACGCCGGCGTGCCGATCGACTACGCGCTGGAGATCGACGTGCCGTTCGACGCCATCATCGAGCGCATGAGCGGCCGCCGCGTGCACGTGGCCTCGGGCCGCACCTACCACGTCAAGTACAACCCGCCCAAGAACGAAGGCCAGGACGACGAGACCGGCGAGCCGCTGATCCAGCGCGACGACGACAAGGAAGAGACCGTGCGCAAGCGCCTGGCCGTCTATGAAAGCCAGACCCGCCCGCTGGTGGACTACTACTCCGGCTGGGCCGAGAACGGCAACGGTGCCGCCAAGGTGGCTCCGCCCAAGTACCGCAAGATCAGCGGGGTCGGCAGCGTGGACGACATCACTGGCCGCGTGTTCGGCGCACTGGAAAACTGATCCGGCCGCTACGCCGCACCGCAGGAAACGCTCCGCTTGCCGGAGCGTTTTTTTTTGCGCGTACCGGCAGGCCCGGCCTGCCGCCCGCCGACGGCTTCTCGGTAACATATGACGTTGACGTAAACGTCAATTAACTCGAAGACCCAATCAGGAGACAGGCATGGAGATTCGCGATCAGGTGTTCATCGTCACCGGCGGGGCGTCGGGCTTGGGTGCGGGAACGGCACGCGCGCTGGCAGAGGCCGGCGGCAAGGTGGTGATCGCAGACCTGAACGAGGCGGCCGGCACGGCGCTGGCGCAGGAGATCGGCGGACGCTTCGTGCGTTGCGATGTCACCTCGGAAGCCGACGGCCAGGCGGTGATGCAGGCCGCCGCCTCGCTCGGCGCGCTGGCGGGGCTGGTGAACTGCGCGGGCATCGTCACGGCGTCGCGCACGGTGGGCAAGACCGGGCCGCACCCGCTCGACCAGTTCGCGCGCGTCATCAACATCAACCTGATCGGCACGTTCAACATGATCCGCCTGGCGGCCACGGCGATGGCCGCCAACACGCCCAATGCCGTCGGCGAGCGCGGCGTGATCATCAACACCGCATAGGTGGCGGCGTTCGACGGGCAGATCGGCCAGGCCGCCTATGCGGCATCCAAGGGCGGCGTGGTGGCGATGACGCTGGCGATCGCGCGCGACCTGTCCCGCGACGGCATCCGCGTGATGACGATCGCGCCGGGCATCTTCGAAACGCCGATGCTGCTGGGCATGCCGCCAGAGGTGCAGGATGCGCTGGGCAAGATGGTGCCGTTCCCGCCGCGGCTGGGGAAACCGGCGGAGTATGCGCAGCTGGCGCGCGCCATCATCGAGAACCCGATGCTCAACGGCGAGACGATCCGGCTCGACGGCGCCATCCGCATGCAGCCGAAGTAAGACCGGCTAGCCGGCCGGCGGCGCCATGCGGCGGATCATCTGCCATGCCGCCTCGGCCGCCGGCGACAGCGAGCGGTCATGCCGCCGCGCCAGCACGATGCCGCGCGTCTCGCGCGGCGCGAGCGGCACCGACACCAGCTGCGACGACGACGGCAGCGGCAACGAAAGCGCCGGCACCACCCCCGCGCCGATGCCGGCCTCCACCATGCCGAACACGGCCGCGGTGTGCCCCATTTCCTGCGCCACATCGGGCTGCACGCCATGGCGCAGGAAGATGCGGTCGAGCAGCGGGCGGCTGCCGGAGGCATGGTCAAGCAGCACGACGGCGGTGCGGTGCAGCTCTTTCCAGTGCACGCTGCTGCGCTGCGCGAACGGATGGTCACGCCGGCACACCAGGCAGAACGGATCGGTCAGCACCGGCTCGGTCCACAGGCCCTCGGTGTCCAGCGGTTCGACCACCACGCCGAAGTCGGCGCCGCCGCCGCGGATCAGCTGCAGCGTATCGACCTGCACCGAATCGCGCACGATCATGCGGATGTCGGGATAGCGCTTCGCACACTCGGCCACGTAGAGCGGCATCAGCCGCGTCGACACCGTCGGGCTCGATGCCACCACCACGCGGCCGCGCCGCTGCTCGCCCACCTGGCGCACCTGCTGCAGCGTGTCGTCCAGGTCGGCAACGAGACGTTCCAGTGCCGTTGCCAGCGAGCGCCCCACCTCGGTCAGCACCACCTCGCGCGTGGTGCGGTCGAGCAGCTTGAGTCCCAGCTCCCCTTCCAGCTCCGAGATCGACCGTCTGACGGCCGGCTGGGTCAGGCCGATCGTGTCGCCCGCGCGACTGAAGCTGTGCGCGCGTGCCACGGCGAGGAAGACGCGCAACTGGCGCAGCGTCACATTCATGTTGGTATCGTATGAATTGATTCGATCAATGCATTTGTATTCTAGACGGCGATGGCGTGCAATAACGGGCATCCCTCGATCCAACCAGCGCCGTGACGGTGCAAGCACATGAAGATTCCCCTCCTCTCCCGCATCGACGGCTTCATCCGCGCCATGCTGGTGATGGTCCTGCTCGCCCTGCTGTTCCCGTCGCTGGGCGCGAGCGCGGGTCCGCTGCACCTCGACATCGTCACCATGCTGGGCGTGTCACTGGTGTTCTTCCTGCACGGTGCGGCACTGTCGCGCGAGAAGATCGTCCAAGGCGCGCGCAACTGGCGCCTGCACCTGTTCGTGCAGGGCTGCACGTTCGTCCTGTTCCCAGTGATCGGCGCGGCGATCCTGATCGCGTGCAAGCCCTTCATCCCGGCCGAACTGCTGCTGGGCGTGTTCTACCTGTGCGCGCTGCCGTCCACGGTGTCGTCGTCGGTGGCGATGACGGCGATGGCCAAGGGGAATGTGCCGGCCGCCATCTTCAATGCCACCATCTCGGGCCTGATCGGCATGGTGGCCACGCCGTTGCTGATGAGCTTCGTGATCCAGGCCTCCGGCGCGGAGCTGCCGGTCGACAAGGCACTGCTGGGCGTGGCCGAGCAGCTGCTGCTGCCCTTCGTGCTGGGCCAGTTGCTGCGGCCGGCCATCGGCGGCTTCATCACCAAGTACAAGGCGATCATCAACAAGGTCGATCGCGCGGTGATCCTGCTGATCGTCTTCAACTCGTTCGCCGATTCGACGCACGCGGGCGTGTGGTCGAAATATCCGTGGGAGACCATCGTCGCCGTGGCGATCATGAGTGGCGCGCTGCTGTTCGTGGTGCTGGGCGCGACGACGTGGATCGCGCGGCGCTTCGGTTTCGGCCTGGCCGATGAGATCACCGCCGTGTTCTGCGGCTCGAAGAAGAGCCTGGCCAACAGCGTGCCGATGGCGAAGATCCTGTTTGCCGGCAACCCGGCGCTGGGCCTGATCGTGCTGCCGATCATGATCTATCACCAGTTGCAGTTGATCGTCTGCTCGGCGCTGGCACGCCGCTACGCAGGCCGCGTCGCCGCCGAGGTGGAAAGCCGAGCGACCAGCGCCGGCCAGCCCGCCTGATCGGCACAGCGCCGCGACGCGCGGCCCGCGCCCGGGGCCGCCTCGCCATCACACGCTCGGATTGCGCGACAGCGGCGGGTTCTTGGCAAAGTAGGCGCGGATACCGCGCAGGATCGCCTCGGCCAGCTGGTTCTGGTAAGCGTTGTCGGTGAGCTTGGATTCTTCTTCCGGGTTGCTGATGAACGCCGTCTCGATCAGGATCGACGGGATGTCCGGTGCCTTCAGCACCGCAAACCCGGCCTGCTCGACCTGCCCCTTGTGCAAGCGGTTGATGCCGCCGATCTGCTCCAGCACCGACCTGCCGACCTTCATGCTGTCGCTGATCTGCGCCGTGGTCGACAGGTCCAGCAGCACGCGCGTGACCTGCGCATCCTTGGAGCCCAGGTTGGCCCCGCCGATCATGTCCGCCGCATTCTCCTTGTTGGCGAGCCACTTGGCCTGCGCGCTGGAAGCGCCGCGTTCGGACAGCGCAAACACCGACGCCCCCTTCGCCTCCGGCGACAGGAATGCATCGGCGTGGATGGAGACGAACAGGTCGGCCTGCACACGGCGCGCCTTCTGCACGCGCACGTTGAGCGGCACGAAGTAGTCGGCGTCGCGCGTCATCATGGCGCGCATGTTGGGCTGCGCGTCGATCTTGGCGCGCAGCAGGCGAGCGATCGACAGCACCACGTCCTTCTCGTGCGTGCCGGCGCTGCCGGTGGCGCCCGGGTCTTCGCCACCATGGCCGGGATCGATGGCCACCGTCAGCAGACGACGCATGCGCGGACCGGCGGCCGGGCCGCGCGGCACCGGCTGCTCGGGCTCGATCGCCAGCGGCGGCGACATCGGCGCATTGGCCAGGACCGGCGGATTGTCGGCGGCGGGCACGGGCTTGCGCGGCGGCGGGCGATTGGCCAGGGCCGGACGCGCGCCCTCGGCCGGCCGCGCAGCCGGCGCCGCCGGGCCGCTGCCGCCGTTGCGGCGGGCCAGCGCGGCGATGGGATCGTCGTCCTCGGCCGGCGCCAGCATCGGCGCGCCGCCCGAGGCGATGAAGCGCTGCTGCTTGTCTTCGGTCGCACGCACCAACTGCATCAGCGGATCGGGCGGATTGGCCGGATACAGGTCGAACACCAGCCGGTTGCGATAGCCGGCGATCGGCAGCAGCGTGAACACCTGCGGATTGACACTCTCCTTCAGGTCGAACACCAGGCGCACCACGCGCGGCCGGTTCTGGCCCACGCGCACCTGGCGGATGTACGGATCGTTCGACGTGATCTTGGCCACCAGCTCGCGCAGCGTCGGGTTCAGGTCCAGGCCGTCGATGTCGACAACCAGGCGGTCCGGGTCCGCCACCAACTGGTGCGTCGCCGACAGCGCGGTGTCCGACTCGATGGTCACGCGTGTGTAGTCCTGCGCCGGCCACACGCGCACCGCCACGATGTTGGCGCCGAAGACGATCTGCGGACCGGCAAGGCTGAGGATGACCGTCCCGGCGCCCGCGCAGGCCAAGCGCGACAGCCATTGCCTGCGCGCCTGGCTGGGCAGGTGGGAATCGTCCGGTTGGTCGGTCGGCAGATGCTTGATCAGCATGGGGGCAGCAGTTGCAACAGTTGAAGGCCGGTCGGCGTTCGCGCGGTCAAGCGCGCGAGGCGTGGTGCGTGTTCAACGCCGTCATCGTAGGTTTCGTGCACCGTGTCGACGGCCAGGGCGATGTGCAGGTCGGGCGTGCCGAGCAAGGCCTGCGCCTTCTCGGGCCATTCGACCAGGCACAGCGCGGGCTCGGCAAAGCAGTCGCGGAAACCCGCATCGGTCCATTCCTCGGGATCGACGAAACGGTACAGGTCGAAGTGATAGACCTTCTGCGTGCCGGAGGTTCCGGGCACGTTGTAGGGCTCGACCAGCGTATAGGTGGGGCTGCGCACGCGGCCGGTGTGGCCGAGGCCGTGCAGGATGGCGCGCGACAGCGTGGTCTTGCCCGCGCCCAGGTCGCCCGAGAGCTGTACCTGCAGGGGCCGCGGGCCCAGCGCCCGCACGGCCTGCGCGAAAGCCGCGCCGAACGCGGCGGTGGCGGCCTCGTCGACGAGCGGCACGGTACGCTCGGCGAGCGGTTCAGTCGAGCCGGCGGGAGCGGCGGCGGTCGGCACGGTGGGCACAGGGGGCATTGCGTACAATTTAGGCATGTCCGGAAACCCCACGTCATTGCCCGAACCGGGCCTCAATGCGCGCCTGCCCGCCGATGAGGCCGGGATGGCCGCGCTCGTCGCGCAGATCCGTTCCTGGGGTACCGGGCTCGGCTTCGACGCCATCCGCATCGCCGACGTTGACCTGTCGCACGCCGAAGACGGGCTGCGGACGTGGCTTGCGCAGGGGTTTCACGGTGACATGGATTATATGGCGAACCATGGCATGCTTCGCGCACGTCCGGCCGAGCTTGTTGCCGGAACGGTACGCGCCCTCGTCGCGCGGATGCCGTATGTGCCACATCGTGGCGCGGCTCCGCCCGCCGTCGGCGATTGGCGCGCCATCGAATGGGACCGCCTGCGCCGCCCCGAAGACGCCACCATCTCGCTCTATGCGCGCGGCCGCGACTACCACAAGGTGCTGCGCCAGCGCCTGCAGAAGCTGGCCGAGCAGATTGCCGGCGCGGTGGGGCCTTACGGCTATCGCGTCTTCACCGATTCCGCGCCGGTGCTGGAAGTCGCGCTGGCGACCAACGGCGGGCTGGGCTGGCGCGGCAAGCACACGCTGCTGCTGGACCGCGACGCCGGCTCGATGTTCTTCCTCGGCGAGATCCTGATCGACCTGCCGCTGCCGGTGGACCCGCCCGTCACGCCCCGCTGCGGCCACTGCACGCGCTGCATCGAGGTCTGCCCCACGCAGGCCATCGTCGCCCCCTACGTGGTGGATGCGCGCCGCTGCATCTCGTATCTCACCATCGAGCACAAGGGGGCGATTCCCGTCGAGCTGCGCGCGGCGATGGGCAACCACGTGTACGGCTGCGACGATTGCCAGCTGGTATGCCCCTGGAACAAATTCGCCGTGCACGCCAGCCTGCCGGATTTCGACGTGCGCAACGGCTTCGATGCCGTGGCGCTGGTCGATCTGTTCAACTGGACGGAAGACGAATTCAACCAGCGGCTGGAAGGCAGCCCGATCCGCCGCATCGGGCACGAGCGCTGGCTGCGCAACATCGCCGTCGCGCTCGGCAATGCACTGCGCGCGCCGCAGCCCGAACCCGCGCGAGCGCGGCTGCGGGCCGCACTGCAGGCGCGCGCGGACGATCCTTCGCCGCTGGTGCGCGAACATGTGGCGTGGGCGCTGGCCCAATAGCAGCACCGTGCATCGTCCGGCCACGCTGCCGCGCCGATCGGCGTTGTTGCATAAATCGACTTTGAAGTCGAAGCCATCTCCCTGTGAGGCGTAATTCAGTCGACGCGGACGGACTGCGGGCGGGCAAGCGCAGCCATGCGGTTGAGCACGCCAGCGCGGATGGCCACTTCGGTCGCCTGGGAGCCGACC
>CAKKOY010000085.1 GCA_919592095.1 Ralstonia syzygii subsp. syzygii
TGCGCATCCGCTTCGAACGACGACTCGATATTCACACCGCGCTCCTTTCACTCGCCGCTGCAATCATCTGCTCTCGATTCGTCGATGACTTGTCTTAGCGGCTCTTAGTCTAGGCCATCGCATCTTATGGGTTTCGCCCCTGCCGCAGCCAGCATGATGCGCTTGATGCATTGGCGGCAGCGATCCAGTGGCGGCCTCTGAACTGGATTCTGGATGCCGACATCCGGAGCTTCTTTGACACGGTCAACCGGCAATGGCTGATGCGTTTCATCAAGCACCGGATAGCGGACCCGCGAGTCATCCGCCTGATAGGCAAGTGGCTTGAGGCAGGCGTGCTGGATGATGGCCGGTTGACGGCCGTGCAAGACGGTACACCCCAGGGTTCGGTGATCTCACCCTTACTCGCCAATATCTATCTGCACTACGTGTTCGACCTGTGGATAGAACGCTGGCGTCGTCGACATGCGCGCGGAGCAGTCATTGTGTCGCGCTATGCAGACGATACGGTGGTGGGGTTCCAGTATGAAGCCGATGCGCTGCAGTTGCTGAGTGACCTGCGGCAACGCATGGAGGAATTCGGCCTGTCGCTACACCCGGAGAAAACCCGGCTTCTGGAGTTTGGCCGGTATGCCGCCGCGCGGCGCCAGCGTAAAGGGCTGGGCAAGCCGGAGATGTTCGCCTATCTCGTATTCCGTATCTCAGGGCGATGGGTCCTGCATGGGGCCTGCGTCTGTCATCAACGACGATTTGAACGAGCGAGGGCAAGCGATGAACAAGGAATCCCGGTAGGCAGTCATTCCGCCTTATGGCGTGGCCATCCATGACGCGATCGTCGGTGGCGATCTCAAGAAGATGAAAGCTCTGCTCTCGCACGCCGAAACCGTGCTGGACGAGCAGGGGGATTTGCGCACCGCTGTTGAACTGCTCAGGCTCGAAATCGCGAGGGCCGAGCGCGCTTGACCCAGCTGGCTGCAGGCCGGCATTCCATCTCGATCCATCATCCCTCAACAAGGAGGACGTATGTCCGGAGACAACGCAGTAGGCCTTTTCCCGGTGCGCTTTGTGGTCGGCACCGGGTTGCCCGGCGCGCCGACGCTCACGCTCAACCTGCTGGTCGATACGCCCAGGCGCAAGGTGGTCGGCAATGCAACGATTACCCAGGCAGTGTCGCCGCCGCTCGATCTTCATGTGGATGTCTGGGGCAGCTTCACATACATGGCCGTGATACCGCCGGGCCGCACCCGCATCCTGGTGACGCTGCAGGGCAACAGCGGCGGGCCCACCTCGAATGCCATGACGACTTTCCGGCTGCACTTGGTGTTGAACGTCGATTGGCAGGCCGGCGTCGCCAGCTACAGCTATTGGAGCAATGGGCAGTGGTATGAGGTGGAAAGCGTACCGGCGCATGTCGACCGCGAATTCGTGCCGCTGGAACCGGGGCCGGTGATTCCCGAGTCGCTGAATGCGCTGACGATCAGCCGCGTATTGTACGGCGCGGCGATCCAGCGCGCCACGGCATCCGGAGACCTGGCCCATATGAAGACGCTCGCGGCCTATGCGCAGCAGCAGCTGGACAGCCACGAGGAAATCGCCAGCGCCCACGCGGCGCTTCACGCCGAAATCCGCAAGCTCGAAGGCAGGCCGTGATTTCAGCGTCTGCCTGCATACCATTCTCACCTTTCTTCCAGGAGTGATTCCATGAGCCAAACCGGTCTGTTTCCCGTTACCTACGTGGTCGCAACGCCCGCCATCGGCGCCCCGGTGCTGACCCTGT
Organism: Ralstonia syzygii subsp. syzygii; assembly: GCA_919592095.1. Lineage (GTDB taxonomy): Bacteria > Pseudomonadota > Gammaproteobacteria > Burkholderiales > Burkholderiaceae > Ralstonia > Ralstonia syzygii. The sequence continues at coordinate 1,775 of CAKKOY010000085.1, forward strand.
CCCTGCTGGTCAATACGCCGGCCAAGAAGGTGTCGGGTGTCGCCAAGATTACCCAGTCGACCAATCCGCCGCTGGTGTTCCATGCCGATGTTTGGGGGACGTTCAGCCAACTGCGGCTGGAAGAGGGCGCCGAGTCCTCCATCATCCTGACCCTGGACGGCAACCCGAGCGGCCCGACCAGCATGATCGCCGAGACCTTCCACTTCCACGGCATCCTGAGCAGCAACTGGCAGACCGGCCAGGCCAGCTATCGCTATGAGGAAGGCGGCCGCTGGCATGTGGTCGAACATGCGGTCATGACCGTCGAGCACAGGGTCCAGCCGCCTTACCAGCCCGTCATGCCGATGTATGCCGTGAGCCTGCAACAGGCCAAGGCTTCCGGCGACCTGGGGCAGATGAAGACGCTGGCCGGCCTGGCCGAGAAGCAACTGGCCGATGCGCCCCAGATCCAGTCGGAACTGGACAAGCTGCATCAGGAAATCGCCAAGCTCGAAGGCCGCGCCTGAGTCTCGCGCGAGACCGGCCTGCCGCCGCATGCCCGGGCCGTCGCCCGGGCATGCGGCTAAAACCCCCACAAGAGACAGCGAGGCGATCTGAGCCTGCAGAACCCGCAGCCGGCCCGCTACCTGAACGCGGACGATTTCAAGCAATACGTCCCCGTTCACGTGGTCTGGGAAATCACCCTGGCCTGTGACCTCAAATGCTTGCATTGCGGCTCCCGCGCCGGACGCCGGCGACCGGATGAGCTCAATACCGAGGAATGCCTGGAAGTCATCGAATCGCTTGCGCGGCTGGGCACGCGAGAGGTCTCGCTGATCGGCGGCGAAGCCTACCTGCGCAAGGACTGGACCCAGCTGATCCGGGCGATCCGCTCCCACGGCATGTACTGCGCCATCCAGACCGGGGGGCGCAACCTGACGCCCAAGCGGCTGGAACAGGCCGTCGAGGCTGGGCTCAATGGGGTCGGCGTTTCGCTCGACGGGCTGGCGCCGCTGCATGACAAGGTGCGCAACGTGCCGGGCTCGTTCGACCGGGCCGTGGACACGCTCAAGCGCGCACGTGCGGCAGGTCTTGCCATCAGTGTGAACACCCAGATCGGCGCGCAGACCATGCCGGCCCTGCCGGCCCTGATGGACACCATCATTGAACTGGGCGCGACGCACTGGCAGATCCAGCTGACGGTCGCCATGGGCAACGCGGTCGACAACGACGCGCTGCTGCTCCAGCCGTATCAGTTGCTGGAGCTGATGCCGCTGCTCGCCAGGCTCTACAAGGAGGGGGAGAGCCGCGGGCTGCTGATGAATGTCGGCAACAACATCGGTTATTACGGCCCCTATGAGCATCTGTGGCGCGGCTTCGGCGACGAGCGCGTGCACTGGAACGGATGCGCCGCGGGCCAGACGGTGATCGCGCTGGAGGCGGACGGCACCGTGAAGGGCTGCCCCTCGCTGGCGACGGTGGGCTTTGCCGGGGGCAATGTCCGCGACCTGTCGCTGGAAGACATCTGGCGCACCAGCGAGGCCATCCACTTTGGCCGTCTGCGCTCGGTGGACGATCTGTGGGGCTTCTGCCGTACCTGCTACTACGCCGACGTCTGCCGGGGCGGCTGTACCTGGACCTCGCATTCGCTGCTCGGCAAGCCGGGCAACAACCCGTATTGCCACTACCGCGTGCTGGAACTGCAGAAGCAGGGGCTGCGGGAGCGGATCGTCAAGGAGCAGGACGCCGCCGGTGCCTCCTTCGCGGTCGGGCGTTTCGACCTGGTCACCGAACGTATTGCGGATGGCACGCCCGTGGCCAGCATCGTGCGCTCCGGCCAGGTCATCGAGCTGGCGTTGAAGAACAAGGGCAAGCGCGCGCCGGAGGTCGGGCGGGTGCCGCCGCAGCTCACGCTCTGCCGCAGTTGCAACGGCTACATCTATCCGCATGAACAGACGTGTCCGCATTGCGGCGGGGATGTCGAGGCCTCGGCCCAGGTGAACCACCAGGAAACAGTGCACCGGCGTGCTCTGATGCTCAACCTCGAACAGTTGCTCGGCCTGCCGGCATCCATGTCCAGGGACGCATAAGCGCGCTGCCCCCGATGAAGAACCCGCCATGGCAGCAGGGGCCCCCATTCCTGAATCGGTAGGGGCGAAGTGCGTGCGGGTCCGGCGATGGTGTGAGGGTTGGACACCATCGAGCCGGGGCAACCCATCGCCGGGCAGCGGGCAGTGCAACAGGCGCGCCGGGGAGGTTCTGGCGCGCTTTTTCGTCGTGGCTATGTTCGTGGCTATGTGCTTCGCCCGATCGGCTCCATATAGGTCGTGCACTTCAAGGGCGTGTTCTTCCTGACACAGGCGTTGCTGCCGCTGATCGCCGATGGCGGGCGCATCGTCAACATCTCGTCGGGGCTGACGCGTTTTGCCTTCGCGGGCTATGGCGCCTATGCGGCGATGAAGGGCGCGGTCGAGGTGCTGACGAAGTACATGGCGAAGTAGCTCGGCCCGCGTGGTATCGCGGTGAACGTGGTCGCGCCGGGTGCGATCGAGACCGATTTCGGCGGCGGCCGGGTGCGCGACGATGCGGACCTGAACGCGCTGGTGGCGTCACAGACGGCACTGGGCCGCGCCGGCCGGACGACATCGGCGGGGTGGTGGCGTCGCTGCTGGCGCCGGACAACCGCTGGGTCAACGCCCAGCGGATCGAAGCCTCGGGCGGGATGTTCCTGTAAGCCGATCCGCCGGCCCGGTGCCGGACGCGGCGGGGGCGGTGCGCTCAGGCCACCGCCTTGGCCGCGGCCCGGCCGCGCAGCCATTCGAAGGTCAGCAGCAGGCAGGTGGAGAACACGATCAGGATGGTGGCGAGCGCGGCGATGGTCGGCGAGATGTTCTCGCGGATGCCGGTGAACATCTGGCGCGGCAGCGTCACCTGGTCGGCGCCGGCCAGGAAGAGCGTGACTACCACTTCGTCGAACGAGGTCGCGAAGGCGAACAGCGCCCCGGAAATCACGCCGGGCGCGATCACCGGCAGGGTGATGCGGAAGAACGTCGTGACCGGGTTGGCGCCCAGCGACAGGCTGGCGCGCACGAGGTTCTGGTTGAAGCCCTGCAGCGTCGCCAGCACCGTCGTCACCACGAAGGGCACGCCGAGCGCCGCGTGCGCCAGGATCAGGCCGGTGTAGGTGTTGGCCAGCCCGAGCGGCGCGAAGAACAGGTACATGCCGACCCCGACGACGACCACCGGCACGATCATCGGCGACACCAGGATCGCCATCAGCAGCGCCTTGCCGCGGAACTCTGCCTTGTTCAGGCCGATGGCGGCCAGCGTGCCGAACACGGTCGCCACCACCGTGGCCGAGGGCGCCACGATGAAGCTGTTCCTGGCGGCCATGCGCCACTCGTCGGAGGTGACCAGGTTCTGGTACCAGCGCAGCGAGTAGCTGGGGATCGGGTAGGCGAGGAAGGTGCTCGACGAGAACGACAGCGGCACGATCACCAGCACCGGCAGCACCAGGTAGAGCAGCGTCAGCACGGCCAGGCCGCGCAGTGCGAAATACCAGATGCGCTCGATGAGCGACGTGTGCGGGGCGAACATCGGCCTGGCGAATTTCATGATCGGTTCCTTCCGTTCAGCGCGCGTTGACCTTGGCGCGCGTGAAGCGGCCATAGACGCCGTACAGCACCAGCGTGGCGGCCAGCAGCAGCGCGCCCAGCGCGCACGCCATGCCCCAGTTGATGGTGACGTTGGTGAAGTACGCCACGTAGTAGCTGACCATCTGGTCGTTCGGGCCGCCCAGCAGCGCGGGCGTGATGTAGTAGCCGAGCGCGAGGATGAACACCAGCAGCGCGCCGGCGCCGACGCCCGGGTAGGTCTGCGGCACGGGCACGTACACGCGCCAGAACGCCGCGAACGGATGGCTGCCCAGCGACACCGCCGCGCGCTGGTAGGTGGGCGGGATCGACTTCATCACGCTGTACAGCGGCAGGATCATGAACGGCAGCAGGATGTGCGTCATCGAGATGTAGACGCCGATGCTGTTGAACAGCAGCGCCAGCGGTTCGCGGATCAGCCCCAGGTCCATCAGCGCGTGATTGACGAGGCCCTCGCTCTGCAGCAGCACGATCCACGCGGCCACGCGCACGAGGATCGAGGTCCAGAACGGAATCAGCACCAGCACCATCACGAGGTTGGCGCGTCGCTCCGACAGGGTCGAGATCCAGTACGCCAGCGGGTAGCCCAGCAGCAGCGTGAGCAGCATGACCACCGCGCTGATGACGAAGGTGCGGCCGAACACGGTCACGTAGATCTGCTCGTCGGGATCGGTCGCCTGGATCTGGCCGAAGGCATCCTGCCGGTGGTCGAGCGCGGCCAGCAGGTAGAACGGCGAGGTGCGGCTGCTGTTCTTGGCGATGGCCTGCCAGTAGGCGGTGTCGGCCCAGCGCTCGTCGAGTTCGACGAGCCTGGCGCGGGTCTGCGCCGGCGCCAGCGCATGGCCCTGGTCGTCGGCGAGCGGCATGGCGCGCGCGGTCTTGGCGACCAGCGAGCGGAAGCCGGGAATCTCGGTGTTCAGCCGGCGTGCCAGTGCGTCAATGGCCTCGCCGTCCTGCGCGGCGGTGAGGTCGGCCGCGAGCGCGGCATAGGCGGGGTCGGCCGGCGGGGTCTTGCGGTCCCAGGCCTTCAGCGTGGCGACCGTCTTGGGCAGGGCATCCGCCACCTTGGGGTTCTGCACCGCTCGGGTCAGTAGGGCGCCGATCGGCACCACAAAGATGAGCAACAGGAAGAGGGCGAGCGGCGCGACCAGGGCCAGCGCCATGGTGCGCCGGCGCGCGTCCGCGCTCTTGAGCTCGCGCTTGAGTCTGGCTGTCGAGTTGGGTGTCGTGTCAGCCGTGATCGTCATGGTGTTCAATTCTGCACCTGCCGTGTCCTGCACACTTCATGTCCGGCCGGCGCCGGGGCATGCCGAGGCATGCGCCCGCGCGCCGGCCCGGGCGGCTTGTTTACTTCGATGCCCACGAGGCGAAGCGCTGCTCCAGTTCGTCGCCGTGGTCGGTCCAGAACTGCAGGTTCTGCAGCACCGCGTTCTTGCCGTTCTCGGGCGAGTTGGGCAGGTTGGCCTGGGTCTTCGCATCGAGCGCCTTGATCGCGGCCAGGTTGGCCGGGCCATAGGCGATGTGCTTGGCGTATTCCTGCTGGGCTTTCTGCGACAGCGTGTAGGCGATGTACTGCTCGGCCAGCGCCTTGTTCGGCGTGCCCTTGGGGATGACCCAGTAGTCCAGGTCGTAGATGCTGCCGTTCCAGACTACCTTGAGGTTCTTGCCTTCGCGCTGCGCGGCGTCGATGCTGCCGTTGAAGGCGGTAGACATCACCACGTCGCCGGCCACCAGGAACTGCGGCGGCTGCGCGCCGGCTTCCCACCACTGGATGTAGGGCTTGAGCTGGTCGAGCTTCTTGAAGGCGCGGTTCTGGCCGTCCTTGGTGGCGAGCACCTTGTAGACGTCCTTGACCGGTACGCCGTCGGCCATCAGAGCGAACTCCATGTTGTAGCGCGCACCCTTGCGCATGCCGCGCTTGCCGGGGAATGTCTTCACGTCCCAGAAATCGGCCCAGCCTCTGGGGGCGGTCTTGAGCTTGTCGGCGTTGTAGGCGAGCGCCGTCGACCAGACAAAGAAGCCGACGCCGCAAGCGTGCGGTGCCTCGGGCACCAGGTCGGCCTTCTTGGCGATCTTGGACCAGTCGAGCTTCTCGAACAGGCCCTCGTCGCAGCCGCGGCCGATGTCGCCCGATTCGACTTCGACGACGTCCCAGTTGACGTGCTTGGCTTCGACCATGGCCTTGATCTTGGCCTGCTCGCCGTTGTACTCGACAGAGGTGACCTTGTTGCCGGTCTGCGTCTCGAACGGCTTGTTGAATGCGACCTTCTGCGCGTCGCCGTTGGCGCCGCCGAAGTTGACGACCGTGACTTCGGCCGCGTGCGCGCCGAATGCGACGGCGAACGCGGCGGCGAGCACGCTCAGGCGTGTCTTCGCGATGTGTTTCATGTTGGCTCCTCTTTTTTGGCGTGTGGTTGCTGCTGTGGTCGATGGGCACCCGGGCCTGCCGCCCCGCGTGCCCGGTGATTCAGGTGAAGACGCGCAGATGCTCGGGCGCGAATTCCAGCCGGATCGGCGCGCCCGGCGCGAACCATTCGAGCGCGCGCGTGCCGAGCGGCACCTTGACGAAGCACTCCGCCTGCTCGGGCAGGGCGCAGCGCATGCGGACGTGGTCGCCGAAATACACCAGGCCGCGCGTCTGGCCGGCCAGCGCGTTGCCGGCGCCGGATTCGGCGGGCTCGGTCAGGCGCATGCGTTCGGGCCGGATGCAGCCGATGGCGCTCGCACCAACCGGCGCGCCGGCGATGTTGCGGCCGACCACGCGCGCGCCGTCGTTCAACTGCAGCTCGCAGTAATCGCCATCGATGCCGACGACGGTGCCGCGCAGCGTGTTGCTATCGCCGATGAAGTTGGCGACGAATGCGTTGCACGGGGATTCGTAGAGGCGGTCGACCGTGTCGAGCTGCTGCACCACGCCCTTGTCGAACACGGCCACGCGGTCGGACATGGTCAGTGCTTCGCCCTGGTCGTGCGTGACGTAGACGAAGGTCACGCCCAGCTTCTCGTGCAGCGATTTCAGCTCGTTCTGCATGTGTTCGCGCAACTGCTTGTCGAGCGCGCCGAGCGGTTCGTCCATCAGCACCAGCTTGGGCTCGAACACCAGCGCGCGTGCCAGGGCGATGCGCTGCTGCTGACCGCCGTAGAGCTGCGCGGGATAGCGCTTGGCGAAGCCCTCCATGCGCACCATCTTCAGGGCGTGGTGGACACGCTCGGCGCGCTCGGCGGCGGCAAGCTTGCGCACGGTGAGCGGGTACTCGACGTTCTGCGCGACCGTGAGGTGCGGGAACAGCGCGTAGTTCTGGAACACCATGCCGATGTTGCGCTTGTGCGGCGGCACGGTGTTGAGCAGGGTGCCTTCGAGGCGGATCTCGCCGCCGGTCGGAAACTCGAAGCCGGCCAGCATCATCAGGCAGGTCGTCTTGCCGGAGCCCGAGGGGCCGAGCAGCGTCAGGAACTCGCCCTGATAGATGTCCAGGTCCAGGTGCTTGACCACCAGGGTCTCGCCGTCGTAGGTCTTGCGCACACCGCGAAAGCTGACGATCACGTCGTCGGTCTTCATCACTTCCTCCCACCGTTCCTTGCTCGGGCCGGCACCGGCAACATGGTGTCGCGGTGTCGCATCGTGGATGGAATATAGCGGTTCATGGTCTCACCACTTGGACCCAATCCGGGTTTTTTGATGGAGCCATTTTGCCCCGCTTCCACGTGTCCGCCATGTGGCGATGCACCGGCCGGCACCACAATAGGGATAACTCCGGATGCCTTGCCCAGGCAGGCGCGGCGCGCTGTCGGGGCAGGGACGACGACTCAGGCAGTGTAGGTCGCCATCGAGTGCTGTGCGTCAAGGCATTGGGGGGCAGGATGTGGCCGACGATGGCGGTGCCGGCGGGCCGGACGGCGTGGGCGGATCTGGTGCACGGCGCATTCCCGAAGACGGTGCGCCGCGATGGCGCGTGGCCGGCCGGACATCGGCATGGCTCGCGCGTCTTGTTGTCTTGCAGCAACCCGAAGACGCGCGCGGGCCGGTCGCGTCAGCCGACCGGGACGTGGCCGGCCTCGGCGAAGCGCACGCTGACGGTCAGGCCGCCGCCGGCGGTGTCCGACAGCGCGACGGTGGCGCCGTGCACGCGGGCGATCTCGCGCACGATGGCCAGGCCCAGGCCGCTGCCTTCCTGGGCCTGGGCGGCGCTGCCCCGGTAGAAGCGGCCGAAGACGGCGGCGCGTTCTTCGGCGGCGATGCCGGGGCCGTTGTCTTCCACCTGCAGCAGCGCGCAGGCGTCCTGGCCGGGCGCCGTCTGCCGCGCGACCCGCAGCGTCACGCGCGCGTCGTGGCCCGCATAGCGGATCGCGTTGTCGAGCAGGTTGCCCACCAGTTCCTGCAGCCACTGCGGCTCGGCCGCGACCGTCGCGGGCTCGCCCTCGAAGCCGAGGTCGATGCCGGCGCGGCGCGCCAGCGGCGCCAGTTCCAGCGCCACCTCGCCGGCCAGCGTGTCGAGCCGCAGCGGTTGCAGCGACGGGACATAGCCGCTGTCCGGCTCCAGCCGCGACAGCTACAGCAGTTGCTGCACGCCCTTGGCCGCCTGCCGCACCGTATCGTGCAGCGGCGCGAGGTGGCGGCGGATGCGTTCGCCATCGGGCTCGCGCAGCGCCAGTTCCGATTGCGCCTGGATCACGGCCAGCGGTGTCTTGAGCTGATGGGCCGCATCGGCGAAGAACCGCTTGCGGGCATCGAGCATGCGCAGCAGCCGCGCCACGTACTGGTTGATGGCGGCCACCAGCGGCGTCACCTCGGCCGGCAGGCCATGCTGCGGCAGCGGGGCGAGTTCATCCGCGTTGCGCCCGGCCACGCTGGCGCTGAGCTGGCGCAGTGGCCGCAAGCCCCGCCGCACGCCCAGCCAGACGATGCCGAGCGCGAGCAGCACCAGCAGCCCTTCCTGCTGCAGCGAGCCCGTCAGCATGTCGTGCGCCAGCGCTTCGCGCGGCTCGACCGATTCGCCCACCAGCACCCACACCATCTGGATCTGCGCCGAGGCGGCATCGCGCACCGGCAGCCGCTGCGCCGCCACGCGGACCTGCATGCCGCGCAGCGCGGCATCGTAGAACGCCGTGCGGTAGGGCTCGGGTGGCCGGGCGGGCGGCAGGGGCAGTTCGTCGTAGCCGGTCAGCGTTTTGCCGCGCGCGTCGAGAATGCGGTAGAAGATGCTGCTGCCCGCCTCCGATTCGAAGATATCCAGGGCCAGGTAGGGCAGGTCGATGGCGAACTGCCCGTCGCGCAGCCGGATGCCTTCGCGCATGGTCTTGAGCGAAGCCTGCAGCGTGCGGTCGAAGGCCTGGTGGGCAGCGGCCATGGCGCGGCTGTAGGTCAGCCACGCATCGAGCGCTAGCAGGCCCAGCAACGGCAGCAGCAGCCATAGCAGCAACTGCCGGCGCAGGCTGGGGGCGCTCATCGGATGGCGGCCGGCGCCTGCGGCACGGCTTCGAGCAGGTAGCCCAGGCCGCGCAGCATGACGATGGCCACGCCGCTGCCGTCGAGCTTCTTGCGCAGCCGGTGCACATAGATCTCGATGGCGTCGGCGTTGACCGATTCGTTGATGCCGAAGATCTTCTCCGAGATGGCGGCCTTGTTGGCGGCGCGGCCATCGCGCAGCATCAGGACTTCCAGCACCGCGCGCTCGCGGCCGGTCAGCGCCAGCGGGTCGCCGCGCAGGGTGAAGCCGCCGCTGGTGCCGTCGTAGTGAAGCGGGCCGCATTGCAGCTGCGTGCGCTCGTGGCCGTGGCTGCGGCGGATCAGCGCGCGGGCGCGGGCCTCGACCTCGGTCAGGTCGAACGGCTTGGTCAGGTAATCGTCAGCGCCGAGGTTCAGGCCGCGCACGCGTTCCTCCACGGCGCCGTGCGCGGTCAGGATCATCACCGGCAGCGGCTTGCGGCGCAGGCGCAGGCGGCGCAGCACTTCCAGCCCGTCGAGCCGGGGCAGGCCCAGGTCGAGCAGCAGCAGGGCGTAGTCCTGCGTGGTCAGCAGCAGGTCGGCGGCGTGGCCGCCGGACTTTGCATGCGCGCCACCTCACCATGATCGCGATCGGCGGGTCGATCGGCACCGGGCTGTTCGTCGCCTCGGGCGCATCGGTGTCGCAGGCCGGCCCCGGCGGTGCGCTGGCCGCCTACCTGCTGATCGGGACGATGGTCTACTTCCTGATGAGCAGCCTCGGCGAGCTGGCCGCCTACATGCCGGTGCCGGGCTCCTTCGCCACCTACGGCGCGCGCTACGTGGACGAAGGCTTCGGCTTCGCGCTGGGCTGGAACTACTGGTACAACTGGGCGGTGACGATCGCGGTGGAGCTGGCCGCCGCGCAGCTCGTCATGCACTACTGGTTTCCCGATGTGCCGGGCGTGCTGTGGAGCGCGGGCTTCCTGGCGGTGATGTTCCTGCTCAACGCGATCTCCGTGCGCGGCTTCGGCGAGGCGGAATACTGGTTCGCGCTGATCAAGGTCGTCACCGTGCTGTTCTTCATCGCGATCGGCCTGGCGATGATCTTCGGCATCCTCAAGGGCGCGCCGCAATCGGGCCTGCACAACCTCACCATCGGCGATGCGCCGTTCGTGGGCGGGCTGCCGGCGATGATCGGCGTGGCGATGATCGCCGGCTTCTCGTTCCAGGGCACCGAGCTGATCGGCGTGGCGGCGGGCGAATCGGAAGACCCCGCGCGCACCATTCCGCGCGCGGTCCGGCAGGTGTTCTGGCGCATCCTGCTGTTCTATGTGCTGGCGATCTTCATCATCGGCGTGCTGGTGCCGTACACCGATCCGAACCTGCTGTCGACGGAGATCACCAGCATCGGCGTGAGTCCGTTCACGCTGGTGTTCCGGCATGCCGGCCTGGCCTTTGCCGCCGGGCTTATGAACGCGGTGATCCTGACGGCGGTGCTGTCGGCGGGCAACTCCGGCATGTACGCGTCCACGCGGATGCTCTACAACCTCGCCGCCGAAGGCCGCGCGCCGCGCCTCTTTGCGCAATTGTCGGAGAGCGGCGTGCCGCGCAACGCGCTGCTGGCCACCACCGCCGTGGGCGCGCTGTGCTTCCTGAGCTCGCTGTTCGGCGACAAGACCGTCTACCTGTGGCTGCTCAACACCTCGGGCATGACCGGCTTCGTCGCCTGGCTGGGCATCGCGATCAGCCATTACCGCTTCCGCAAGGGCCTGGTGCTGCAGGGTCACGACCCGGCGCAGTTGCCCTACCGCTCGCCGTTCTTTCCGTACGGCCCGCTGTTCGCGTTCGGGCTGTGCCTGGTCATCACCCTGGGCCAGAACTACCAGGCCTTCGCTAGCGGCAAGATCGACTGGGCCGAGGTGATCGCCACCTATATCGGCATCCCGATCTTCTTCGCCATCTGGATCGGCTACCGGCTGGTGCGCGGCGGCGGCATCATCCGCTACCAGGACATGCATTTCCCGCGCCCGCCCGTCACGCGCGACCCGCTGGCCGGAGCGCACGCCGATCCCGGGCTGCCGGCCGCCGCGACGAGCCCGCAGCCTTGAGGTTCCTGCCTGCTGCGTGCCCGCCACGGCACCCGGCAGGCGTTTGACTGATGGACGTCCCGCAGAGGCGCCACCCACTATGCATACACCGATCACCCCCACCGGCCTTGAAGGCCAGTCCGAGCTGCGCCGGCGCCTGCTCGCGCGTCACCTGATGATGATCGCCCTCGGCGGCGCCATCGGCACCGGGCTGTTCGTCGCCTCCGGCGCCTCCATCGCGCAGGCCGGCCCGGGCGGCGCCCTGCTCACCTACACGCTGATCGGCGCGATGGTGTACTGCCTGATGACGAGCCTGGGCGAACTGGCGGTCCACCTGCCGGTGTCGGGCTCCTTCGTCACGTACGGCCGGCTGTACGTGGAGGAAGGGTTCGGTTTCGCGCTGGGGTGGAACTACTGGTTTGCGCTGGCGGTATCCGTGGCGGTGGAGCTGGCGGCGGCGCAGCTGGTGATGAAATACTGGTTCCCCGGCGTCTCGGGCATGGTGTGGAGTGCCGCCTTCCTGCTGCTGATGTTCGTGCTCAACGCGTTCTCCGTGCGCGGCTTCGGCGAGGCGGAATACTGGTTCTCGATGATCAAGGTGGTGACCATCGTCGTGTTCCTGCTGATCGGGCTGGCGATGATCTTCGGCATCATGAAAGGCGGACCGCAATCGGGCTGGCACAACTTCACGGTGGGCGACGCGCCGTTCGTGGGCGGCGTGCCGGCCATGGTGGGCGTGGCGATGATCGCCGGACTCTCGTTCCAGGGCGTCGAGACCACCGGCGTGGCGGCCGGCGAAGCGGAAGACCCCGCGCGCACCATTCCGCGCGGCATCCGCCAGACCTTCTGGCGCATCCTACTGTTCTATGTGCTGGCGATCCTGATCATCGGCGTGCTGCTGCCGTACACCGATCCGAACCTGCTGCGCAACGAAGCCACCGACATCGGCGTCAGCCCGTTCGCGCTGGTGTTCCTGCATGCCGGCCTCGCCTTCGCCGCCGGCATGATGAACGCTGTGGTGCTGACCGCTCTGCTGTCATCCGGCACCTCGAGCCTGTACGTGTCGACGCGCATCCTCTACGACCTCGCGCTCGAAGGCCAGGCGCCACGGTGGTTCGCCAAGGTCTCGGGCAATGGCGTGCCGCACCGGGCACTGCTTGCCACCTCGGCGGTGGGCGCGCTGTGCTTCTTCAGCTCGCTCTTCGGCGATCAGGTCGTGTACCTGTGGCTGCTCAACACCTCGGCAGTGACGTGCTTCATCGCCTGGTTCGGCATCGCCCTGGCGCACTACCGCTTCCGCAAAGGCTTCCTGCATCAGGACCATACGCTCGATCAGCTGGAGTACCGCTCCCCCTTCTTCCCGTTCGGACCGATCATGGTGGCGCTCCTGTGCGTAGTCATCATCCTCAGACAGAACACCAAGGCACTGCTCTCGCCCATCGACAACTTCGGCCCATTCGTTGCCACGTATTGCGGGGTGTTCCTGTTCGTGGCGATCTGGCTGGGGTACCGGTGGCGCTACAAGACGCGGTTTGTGCGGTATGCGCAGATGCAGTTCAGCCCGAGGCATCTCCAGGCAGCGAAGGTCGGGGATGGTGTTGCCGGGTTGCCTGGAGTGGCGGCGGATTAGGCTGCAGCAGGGCTGGGGCGCTGATTCGGAAGTATTGGGGTATAGCCCGCCTTGCTGGCCAGCCTCGCGTTGGCTGTTAGTGGTGCATCCTGTGTTTCGTCCCCTGCCGGGGCCGACTCACTTTCTTTGTCTTGCCAAAAAAGCTAGGGCAGGAACGGCCAAACCGACGTAAAGCACAGGCGATCGGCAAGGCTGGTCTTGGTAGCGAGTCTGGTGCGAGATGGTTTGTTTTTCCCTTGCCCTATGCGGCGCCTTGAATTTGTGTTGCAGGGAGGAAAAAGAGAGGGGGCTGTTTGAGCGAAGCGAGTTTGCCCCCTCTCCCACCCTGCAACACCAATTCAAGGAGGGGGTCG
>CAKKOY010000086.1 GCA_919592095.1 Ralstonia syzygii subsp. syzygii
GACGACAATCTACGCAGCCAGACGGATTGTTTACCGCGCCATCTGCCCAGACCGTTGCGCGTAAACGTCATCATGCCGCGCGCGGGCGACCGGATTTATGCAACAACGCCTGCTGGCGGCCGTGGCGCTGGGCGGCTCGCGCGTGCAGGTGGGCGATTTCCCGGATCACACGCCGTATATCGGGCTCGACTGGTTCATCCTCGACCTGCTCGGCTCGACCGTGATCTTCGTACTGCTGGAGAAGCTGTTCCCGCTCTACAAGAAGCAGCCCGTATTCCGCCCCGAATGGCAGACCGACATGGTGCACTTCGCGGTCAACCACTTCATCGTGGGGCTGGTGCTGCTGGTGGTGAACTTCCTGATCCACCGCGTGTTCGGGTGGATGGTCCATGCCGGGTTCCAGCAGATGGTGCAGCACATCTGGTTCGTGCCGCAGTTGCTGCTGTGCATGCTGGTGGCGGACCTGATGGAGTACGTCACGCACCGCGCGTATCACGAGGTGCCGTTCCTGTGGCGCTTCCATGCCGTGCACCACAGCGTCAAGACGATGGACTGGCTGGCCGGTTCGCGCCAGCACATCCTGGAACTGATCGTGACCCGGGTGGCGGTGCTGGGGCCGCTGTTCGTGCTGGGGTTCGACAAGTCGGTGGTGGACACCTACATCATCATCGTGGGCTTCCAGGCGGTGTTCAATCACGCCAACGTACACCTGCCGTGGGGGCCGCTGAAGTACATCTTCGTGACGCCTGACTTCCACCACTGGCATCACTCATCGGAAGACGAGGCCATCGACAAGAACTACGCGGCGCATTTCTCCTTCATCGACTACCTGTTCGGCACGGCGGTGAAATCGAAGAAAGCCTTCCCGGAACAGTACGGCGTGGTGGGCGACTACATGCCCGACGGCTTCATCAATCAGCAGCGCTTTCCGTTTCGTCGCAATCCGGCCACTCCGGCCTGAGCCCATCATGCCGATCGCTCCCGCCGCGCAGCGCCTGATCGACCGCCTCGGCCTGCAACCGCACCCGGAAGGCGGCTTCTATCGCGAAACCTATCGCAGTGAGGAGCGCGTCCATCGAGGCGTCCCGGCCGTCGAGCGCGCGGCCTGCACCGCCATCTACTACCTGCTGGCCGAGGATGCGTATTCCGCCTGGCACCGCATCCAGTCGGATGAGCTGTGGCATTTCCATGCGGGCGACGGGCTCAACGTGTACGTGCTCGAGGCCGACGGCGCCGTCACGACGCACCGCCTCGGGCCCGCGCTTGAGGACGAGCAGGCGGCGTACCAGGCGATGGTGCCGGCGGGCCGCTGGTTTGCGGCGGAACGAGTCGCCGGTGCGCATGGCTACACGCTGGTGGGCTGCACCGTCGCGCCGGGGTTCGAATTCAGCGAATTTGCGCTGGCGGAAAGCCGCGCACTGCTGGAGAGTCATCCTGCACATGGCGATTTGATCCTGAGATTGGCAGCGGAGCCGTCCAAGCGCTGACCGGCCGCGCTCAGCACCACACGACGTTCTCGTAGCCGACCGTGCGGCGATAGATTTGGCGCCCGTGCCATGTGCTGTATTCCATATAGGCACAGCTCAGGATGACGATCCAGGTGGCCGTGGTGGACATGATTCCCTCCCGTTCTGCCGTGGCGCCGATACGTATCTGATCGGCACGTCTGCAGTCTATGAAGGGGCGGCGCAAAATCATTGCCCGAGCAGTGATGGTTCTCGGGCCTTATTCTCAGGGGGATTCCTGGGCGTCACGCCCCGTGTGATTCAAGAGGCCGGAAGCCGCGGATCGTGCCTGCGCGGGCCGCCGCAATGCGCGGAACGCCGCCGGGCCCCACACGCGCATGGCGACGAGCATCAGCGGTGCTGATGCCGGTAGCAAGGCTGTCGGCATTTCTGCGCACCGCCCCATGGCATGACACCCGTTGGACTACGGTCATGGGAACGCGCCGTCCTGCCATTGCGCGATCGCTCGCTATCGTGGCAGGCACCGCCTGGAGGCAACGCGGGCCGGACATCGGCGGGGCGCCAGGTGTGACCCGGGGTCGGGTAATTACCTATGCATGCCATTGCCGCTCGAAAGTTAGACGAAAGCATGCAGGCCATACAGTGCATCCATTGCTTGGCGTTGTTATTTTCCGCATGTGCACGGCAGTCATCGACACAGACGGGGATGGTCGGGTGCCAGGCAAGCCTTCCGGCCGTGATCGTAGCCGGGGGCCGGTGGTGGTCCGATTGGGGAATCCGGACCACGTCCTGCCGGCCCAGCAGTTCAATCGATCGGTCTTTCCTGCTGTCAACCCTTCCGGCCCGCCTCCTGGCGGGCTTTTTTCTTGGTCCGCCGCCCGGTCGTGCCGTCAGCCGGTCACCGGCCGTGGGCTGAAGCGCTCCGGCCCCACCCCACCGCCAGCACGATGCCGAACGCCGCCACGTTCGCCGCGCGCGCACCACTTGCTGCTGCGCGAGGCGAATTGGGGATTGAGGACGACCGCGCCGCCACTACATCTGGAACGCCGACGCAGCCTTGCGCCGTCTGCGGCCGATCGCGATATGCACCCACAGGGCGATGCACACCGCCAGCCCCGCCACCGAGTGCAGCACCTCCGCGCACTGGCGCGGCAACTCGCCATTGACGTAGTACAACGCGTAGCCCGTCACCACCAGCAGCACCGTCAACCCGCCGAACACCGCGCCCGCCGCGCGGTTGCGCCGCCGCACCCAGGCGTTGCGGATATGCGGGCCCCACAGCATCCCGAACAGGTAGAGGCTGGCCATGGCCGCGGCACCATGCAGCTTCATGCTCCAGGCCAGCACCGCACCGCCCTCGCCGCCATCGTCGGTGAAAAAGTGCTGGGCCAGCCAGGCCAGCCCCGTCAGCAGCAGCACGCCGAACACGCCGTAGACCGTCCAGCGGCGCCGCTGCGTCAGGCGAAAAGCGCTGTCGCGCAGATGATGGGCGAAGCGGGACGGTGCGGACATGGCGGGGTGCGGAGAGGGGTCGGGCGGTTGAACCGGCGAGTATACGCGGTCGCTCTGCCCAGGCCGGAGCTCCAAGCAACCGGATCGCACCCGTTGGCCCGCCACCTGCGACTCACGCGCCAGAACGCCTCGGCGGCTCGCCTGCCCCGGCCGCGTACTGCCCCGGCGCACCGTCAACCAGCGACAGGAAGAAGCGTCGACGGGACATGCGCAGCGCCTCGGCACCCGGCCCGGGTTTCGGGCGGCCGTCGAACAGGCTGTGCAGCGCCGCATCGCTCATGCCGGACGCAATGGCCGCCTTCCACAGCGACAGCTCGTGATTGAGCGAGCGATTGACCCGGCTGGCCGCCTCGTCGTTGTACGTGACGATGCGGACGCCGCCACGCGCTTCGGCAGCATCGGTGCCGCCCCGGCCGCGGCGAGTCAAATGCCGATGCCGGCACCCGCGCGGTCGCGACAGGATGGGCAGGCGAGACGTCATCCGGCAGCCGAAACAATGCGCCGGTGGAGAAGGAGCGAAGCATGGGGCGGCAACAGCAGCATCGGGAACATGGCATGGCCCGCGGGTGCGCTCTTCGGAACCGGCAGGCGAACGATGCATGCAATCTACGTGCATCCCGCAGCCTCGCCGGCACGCGAGGACGAAGCGCCACCCACGGCTGCGAAGACCCGCATGACCGGGTCGCCCCGGGGGCTAGCCCTTCACCAGCGCCAGTTGCGCCAGCACGGCGATGCGCCGGATGCCGTCCGTCAGGTGCGTGCACGACAGCGTGGCGCCGCTGATGTTGTTGATGTCGTCGCCGATGCGCAGCGCCGACCTGGCCGACTTGCCGGTGAACTGCGCGCGCCACGGCTTGTTGCGCACCTCGTAGCCGTGGCTCTCGCGGTAGGTGAGGATTTCCACGTCGACGATCTCGCCGGCCGGGCTCAGACCGACCGCATAGTTGATCAGTTCGAACTTGCCGATCACCGCATCGGTCACGACATAGCCGAGCGGCTTGCCGCCCTGCACCGCCTGCCAGACGCGCCAGGCACCGGCACGCGCCTGGCCGCCGGCGCGCTCGGCCAGCTGCTTGAGCTGATCGGCCGACAGCGCGAGCGCCACCGGTTCGAACGCCGTGGCATCGGGAAAGATCGTCTTCTGGGCCTCGGCGACGGTCATGTAGTCCGCCGCATAGGCCCGGGTCACGACCACGCCCGGCGCGCCGATGGCGGCGGCGCAGACCAGGACGATGGGAACCGGTTGATAACGCATGTCGCCTCCCTCCACTCAACTCAGCTTAGAACGACACGCCCAGGCCCAGGTCGACGCGCGAGAAATCGCGGTTCTGCGTGAAACGCTGGTAGTCGATCTTGAACACCACGTTCGGGTTCAGGTAGAAGTTCGCACCGATGGTGTACACCGTATCGTATAGCGCCGGCCAGCCGGCGACCGGCGTGAAGCCCGGCGCCAGGCCCTCGTACTTCGAACCCATGTTGTAGCGCTCATAGCGGACGAACGGCGCCACACGGTAATCGCGCTTCTGCCACACGTTGTAGGCGGCCTGCACGTACCAGCCGTAGAACGCCGCCGGCATCGGGTTGGCCGCGCCCGGGTTCTGCAGGTTGACCGCAGCGGTATTGCTGAACGTGCCGTACGCATACAGGGCGGACAGGTCCCACTTGCCCGGCGTCCAGCGGGCGTGCGCTTCGTACAGGGTGGCGCGCTGGTCCGGCAGCGGCGCCTCGGTGCTCGCGCGGCTGCTCTTGCCGGTGAAGACCGAGCCGCCCAGCGTCACGCCCGGGATGCCGGTGTAGTTGAGCGCCACGTACTGCGACAGGTTCCTGGCATTGGCCAGCCCCAGTTCCTGGTGCGACGTCTGCATCGGGGCGATGGCGTTGTTCTGCATTTCCAGCGCGGAGCTGAACAGCGGATTCTCCGGGTTGAAGTTCCACTTGGCCAGATCCAGGCCGGTGGTCAGGCCCACGTTCCAGTTCAGGCCGATATCGGTATCGCCGTACAGCGACAGGCCGCCTTCGCGCCACGTGCTCGGGATGATCAGCGTCTCGACAAAATTGCGGTGCACGCCGTAGTAGTTGGTCGGCTCGTGGTTGCGGTTGATGAAGCCCGTCGGAATCAGGAACAGGCCCGCGTTCAGGCCGACCTTGTAGGTCAGCTTGTGGTCGATATAGAACTGTTCGACCTCGAATTCACCCACATCGGACGATGAGGTGACCCCGTGCTCGATCTCGAACTCCGAGTTGAAGCGGGTCTTGTCGTTGAAGCGGTAGCCGATGCCGAACACGGCGCGCGCCAGATCGGCCTTGCTGTCTTCCGAACGCCGGGTCGGACGGCTGTAGTTGGCCTCGCCGTAGCCCCACAGCGTCAGGTTGTCCAGCGGCGAGGGCTTGGCTTGCGCCAGTTGCGCGGTCTGCACCGTCTGCTGCACGGTCTGCAGCTCGGCGCCCTGCTGCGCCTGGGCCTTGGCCTGCGTCTGCTGCTGCGAGGCCAGGGCCGCATTCTGCGCGCGCACGTCCTTCAGTTCGGCCCTGAGCGCGTCGATCTGCGCGGCCATCGCATCGAGCTTCTGCTCGAGCTGCTGGGTAGTGGCGGCGTCGGCCGCGCCTGCCCCCATGAGGGCGATGACGGCCGCGGCCGACAAGGCGGTTCGCTTCATTGTGTGGCTCCCTGGTGTGATCGGATTATTGGGAAGTGCTCGCCTTGGCGGCCGTGGCTCCGGTCGCCGAAACGGATTGGATGCGCGCGGCCGCCACGCTGTCGGCCGTCGACGACTGGCACTGCGCCGGCACGTTGTAGGCGGACGGATTGGCCGGGTCGAAACCATCGGTCAGCGTGCACAGGAAGTGCACCAGGTCGCTGATCTCCTGGTTCGTCATCGACAGTGCGCTGGCCGGGTTGTAGGGCACCTCCGACGTGTTGACGTTAGCGTCGAAGCCGACCGGCAGGTCGTTGTACGGTACGTCCGGCGTGCCGTCGGCCTTGACGTACCAGCGGCCCGGATCGGTATCGCGCGTGACGTACCACGCCGCCACCTGGTCCAGCGTCTGGAACACGCCGTTGTGGAAGTACGGCGGCGTCAGCGCGATGTTGCGCAGCGTCGGCACCTTGAAGCGGCCGCACGTCGACCCGCCCACGCGGAAATCGGTGCGCAGCGGGCCGCAGATGCCGAGGTCGTAGTAGCTGTAGTTGGGGTCGCCGAGCGCCACGCCGTTCTTCGGCACGTAGGGCAGCGTGGTGCCTTCCTGGTTGGCAGCGAGGCTCCAGTTGCGCGGGATGCCGACGTTGTCGTACGTGAAGTCGGTAAACAGCGCGGGCGTGCTGCCTGTGCGCGACGAGACATGGCACGCGTTGCAGTTGCCCTTGGTCGGGTTGTTGAACAGCAGCAGGCCACGCAGCTCCGAATCCGTGAGCGTAGTATTGCCGGCCAGGTACGCGTCGTACTTGCTGTCGAAGGTATGGAAGCCCGGGTCTTCGGACTGGTAAGCGGCCAGTGCGCGGCCGATGCTCTGAATCGCCGTCGCGCTGTCCTGGATGCCGGTCTTGGTGAACACGGCCGTGAACTGGTCGATGTACGGGCGCGTCAGCAGCAGCTTGAGCACGTCGTCCGCCGAGGCGTTGGCCATCTCGAATTCGTTGGTGAACGGCTGCTGCGCCTGGTCCATCAACGATGGCGAGCGGCCATCGCGGAAGAAGCCGCCGGAGGCCTTGCCGGTGCTGTCGACCTGGAAGGCCGGCGTGAACGCGGCGTAGTTCAGCGACGGCGCGTTGCGCAGCCCCGGCAGATCGGAATTCGGCCCGCCGATCGACACCGCCAGGTTGTTCGGGTCGGTAAAGGCGCCCGACGGATCATGACACGACGCGCACGACTGCTTGCCCGAGGCCGACAGGGCTGGGTCGAAGAAGATCGCCTTGCCCACCTGCGCCATCGGCGACAGGGTAGCCGTCGCGGCGGTGCTGCCGGAAGCGCTCTCCCCGCCCCCACCGCATGCGGTGACGATGGCCGCGCAAGCAAGCCCACCCACCATGCGCCACGCGGCTTGCATGGCACGGCGCGCGGCAGCGCCGTCTCCTCCTCGTTCTTTTTCTTGCATTTCCCTGAAGCGAACTCCAATGAACGTGCCCTAAAGCACACAATTTAATGGTAATAGGAACAATTCGCGTTCTCATTCTAAGGGAACTGTCAGGGGAAATCATTGGCTTTGTGAAGAAATCGTGGTTGCCACGGCATGACCGTTGCGAGCCTGCACATGCGACACGCCATGACACCATCCAACGCCGCCATCGAAGCGGCGGTGATTCAGTCCCCTGCGCCGATGCGTGAGCGCTATGCGAGCCTCGCCGTCACGCGGGCTGTGCGCGTGGATGCGGCACGGATGGCGGCACGAAGTGGATGCCGGCCATGGACTGCCGACTGCCGCTGCGTTGGAAATCGACGCCCAACGCAAACGTTGACGCGCATGCGGTCCGCTGCAATCATCACGCGCCGGCCACCAGGACCGGGCTCAGGCCGGACGCATCGGGCCGGATAGCGTCACCCGCGCTGCCCCGGTCCTCAAACCAAGAAAAAAACACAGGGACAGCACGATGAAAAGCAAGGTCGTGGTCTACGGACCGCTGTACGGCAAGTGGTATGCGATTCTGGTCAACGACGGCGCAGCCGCGGAATCGCGTCAATTCGGGTCTTACGAGGCGGCGGCCGACTTCGCCTCGCGCCAGTACCCCGATCTCGAACAGGAGCGGCAGCCCTACGCCCGGGGCCGCGAAGAGGAGGAAGCGCCGGCCTAGCAGCGCCGTGGTTCGTCAGTGCAACGGTGTGCAGAAACGGCCGGCGATCCAGTCGAACACGCTGCCCTCGCGCAGGGCGCGGCTTTGCGCATCGCTGCCGTAGCGAATTTGGTAGAGAGGCTTGCCCGTGGCGTTGCGGGCGCGGTAGAGCGTCTGCGCGATCACCGTGTAGGAGCGGTGTGCGCAATCCAGCACCACCTGCTTGACCGACGAGCGGATCGGCTGG
Source organism: Ralstonia syzygii subsp. syzygii (assembly GCA_919592095.1). Taxonomy (GTDB): domain Bacteria; phylum Pseudomonadota; class Gammaproteobacteria; order Burkholderiales; family Burkholderiaceae; genus Ralstonia; species Ralstonia syzygii. The sequence continues at coordinate 7,991 of CAKKOY010000086.1, forward strand.
CCGTCCGAGGTCTTGATGATGAAATCCGGCAGCACATTGCGCAGCAGCCGGAACGACACGGTGGGAGGCCCGGCGTCCGCCCCGGTCTGCGGCCTGACGGACTGGCGATCGAGATACGACTCCACGCCGCTCATGCCGACGAAGCGGCGCCAGCGGGCATCCACGCCGCCCGGCCCGGGTGCGCCGGCCGCCGCCGGCATCCCTTCCTGCGTCGACGCATCCTGCGCAAACACGGGCATCGACACCCATTGCGCGGCCACCAGCACGGTTGCCGCGACGGCGCCTTGCCGGCGCCAGCCTCCTGTTTTCATGGCACGGACTCGCCTTGCTACCCAACAGCCGGCGATTCTACCGGGTGCCCACCGCCACGGCGTCAAGTCAGGCCTGTTCCGCCGGCTCCGCGGTCTCCACGCCGGCAAAGCGCAGGTACAGCGTGCGCAGCGCCTGCGTGAGCGGGCCCGGCTGGCCGTCGCCCACCGGCACGCCATCGATGGAAATGACGGGCATCACGAAGGTGGAGGCGCTGGTGAAGAACGCCTCTGCCGCCTGCTGCGCCTCCTGCACGGTGAAGGTGCGCTCATCCAGCACCAGGCCGTGCTCGCGCGCCAGCGCCATCACCGAGACACGCGTGATGCCGGGCAGCACGGCGTTCGACAGCGGACGCGTGATCAGGCGCTTGTCCGTGGTGATGATGAAGGCGGTGGACGAGGCGCCTTCGGTCACGCGGTCGCCGTCGGTCATCCAGGCCTCGTTGGCACCGGCGCGGGCGGCCATCTGCTTGGCCATGACCTGCGGCAGCAGCCCGACGCTCTTGATGTCGCAGCGCTTCCAGCGCAGGTCGGGCACCGTCACCACCGCCGCGCCCTTGCGCGCCAGCGGGCTGTCGACGATGGACTTGACCTGCGTGAAGGCCAACGCCGTGGGCGTGATCTGCGCGGGGATGCCGAAGTCGCGCTCGGCCACGCCGCGCGTGACCTGCATGTACACCACGCCCTCTTCCAGGCCGTTGCGCGCGACCAACTCCTCGCACACGCGGGTCCATTCGGCCTCGGTGTACGGGTTGTCGATGCCGATCTCGGACAGCGAGCGCGTCAGGCGCGCGAGGTGGGCATCGTTGTCGACCAGCTTGCCGCGCGCCACCGCGGTCACTTCGTAGATGCCATCGGCAAAGGTGAAGCCGCGGTCCATGATGGAAACGGTGGCCTCGGCGGCCGGCACGTATTGGCCGTTCAGGAAGACGATTCGGGACATGCTGGAAAGAAGGATTCGAGGATCGGCGGGACCGCCCTGCCGACGAATCGACAGGATACGTGCGTACCACCGCCAGTGTCGAGGCGCCCCCACGTTATGCACAAACAGCATGATGCCCGCATGTCTCGGGTAGACTCGGCGGCTTTCCCGACGCCCTCGTCCCATGTCCGGCGTCACGCTCCGCCCCGTCGCCGATGCCGATCTGCCGGGCGTGCTTGCCGTGCAGCAGGCCTGCTACGGCGATGCGCTGCTGGAACCGCCCGAGGCACTCGCCAGCCGCTGGGCGCGCAGCCCGGCACTGTGCCTCGTCGCCACGCAGGGTGCCCGGGTGGTCGGTTACCTGCTCTCGCATGCATGGCACGCATGGGCGCCGCCGAAGCTGCACGCGCCGCTGCCACCGGATACGCCCACGGATGCCAACCGCCTCTGGTTCGTGCATGACATGGCGATCGCGCCGGACGGGCGCGGGCAGCGACTCGGGGAACGGCTCTATGCCATGGCCTGCGCGACGGCACGGGCGCAGGGGTTGCGCCACTCCCGCCTGGTGGCGGTACAAGGCGCCGACGCATTCTGGCACCGGCTCGGCTATCGGCCCGCAAACGCCAATGCCGCGCAACAGCAGGCGCTGCGCGCCGTCTACGGCGACGATGCTCAACTGATGGAACGGACGAATTTCGTACAAAGCTGTTACAAGCTTGAACGCGACACGCAACGACGCCCGTAACACACATGAAACAGCATTGCCCACGCCTGCCGCGACAGGGATGCGGCGTCCGGCCCGGTGTCACGTCTGGCCCATCGACAACGGCCTTGCTTACCAGGAGCCGCTTCCTAGAATTGGGAAATGGCGCGCCGCTGTCAGGTTGCGGGGCGGCTAAGTCCGCTTGTCATCGATACGGCCGGCAGTCTGCCTGCATCGTTCGTACCGCCATCCGGGCAAAGCCCATGTGCTGGCCATTGTTCAGGCCGGCCCCCCCTCTGGGCGCGCAACGGTCGTCGTTCGCCAACTGCGCATGGAGGAAACAATGAGCTATCACCTTGAAGGCCGGCTGCTCGAGGTCTGCAACTGCCGCGTCCTGTGTCCGTGCTGGATCGGCGAAGACCCCGATTTCGGTACCTGCGACACGATCATCGCGTGGCATATGGACCAGGGCACGATCGACGGTGTCGACGTGGCCGGCAACACGATCGCCGCGGTATGCCACGTCCCCGGCAACATCCTGGAAGGCAACTGGACCGCTGCGATCTTCGTCAACGACACCGCGTCGGACGCGCAGGAGAAAGCGCTGCTCAAGGTCTACACCGGCCAGGCCGGCGGACCGATCGCCGAGCTGGCGAAGCTGATCGGCAAGGTCGTGTCGGTGGAGCGCGCGCCGATCACGTTCGACATCGTTGGCGCGAAAGGCACGCTCAAGATCGGTACCGACTACTACGCGGAACTTGAACCCTACGTCGGCCCAAGCGGCGCGCAGACCACGCTGTCCGACACCGTGTTCTCGACCGTGCCCGGCGCGCCGGTGTTCGTCGGCAAGGCGCCGGTCTACCGCTCGAAGAACGCGGCGATCGGCATCGACGTCAACCTCAAGAACCACAACGCGCTGCAGAGCACCTTCAGGTTCGAAGCCTGACCGCGACGCCGGACGTGCGGGCCACTCCGCCGCCGTGCCTGCCGCCGTGCCGATCATGCCCGCCGCATCGCGTCATCAACGCGTCTTCCTGCCTGTGCTGGGCGGAGTGGTGACGCTTGCCTGGGCCACGCTGTGGCTGTGGGCGCGCAGCCCCTATGGACGCTACCTCGATCATGGGGACTGGACCGCATCGGGGCCGGCTGCGTGGCTGTGCCGCGCGATCCCTGGCGGTTCGCTGCTCCTGCCGGCGGCGCTCTATGCGCTGGCGTGGACGCTGATGATCCTGGCGATGATGCTGCCGACCACGCTGCCGCTGTTCCAGGCATTCGAGCGTGTCGTTGCGGGGCGGCCGGATCGCGTGCGCCTGCTGTCCCTGCTTGGCGCCGGCTACCTGGCCGCATGGAGCATCTTCGGTCTGCTGGCACACGGCCTGCACGCGCTGCTCCTGGCCGGGGTCGCGCGGGTGCCGTTGCTGACCTGGCATGGCTGGCTGATCGGGGCCGCCACGCTCGCCGGTGCCGGCGCATTCCAATTCAGCGCGCTGAAGTATCGATGCCTCGACCAGTGCCGCACACCGCTGAGCTTCGTGATCAGCCACTGGCGCGGCCGCGCCACGGAGCGGCACGCGTTCGTGCTGGGCCTGCGCCACGGGTTGTTCTGCGTCGGGTGCTGCTGGGCCCTGATGCTGCTGATGTTCGTGGTGGGCGCCGGCAGCCTCGGCTGGATGCTTGCGCTCGCCGCCTTGATGTCCATCGAGAAGAACGTTTCATGGGGACGGCGATTGTCCGCACCGCTTGGCGTGGCGCTCCTGGTCGGGGCGGCGCTGCTGGCCGCGGCGCATGTCTGGGGCGTGAGCCCCCTCGCGTGAGGCAGGCATGGATCCGGCAACCGACGGACGGCTCGCCCTGCGCACGCTGCTGCTCACCAGCATCACCATGGTGGCGTTCGCCTCCAACTCGCTGCTGTGCCGGCTGGCATTGCAGCATGCCAGCATCGATGCGGCGAGCTTTTCCAGCATCCGCCTGGTATCGGGCGCCGTCACGCTTGCCGTCATCGCGCGGGCCGGCTCGGGCGGACTGGCCGGCCGCGGTCATGCTCTTTGCCTATGTCGCGTTCTTCTCGTTCGCGTATCTCACCCTCAGTGCGGGCACGGGCGCGTTGATCCTGTTCGGCGCGGTGCAGCTCACCATGCTGGGGGCGGGCCTGCGCGCGGGCGAACGGTTCGAGCCGCTTGGCTGGCTGGGCTTTGCGCTGGCGCTGGGCGGGCTGGTCTACCTGATGTCTCCCGGCGTCACAGCGCCGACCCCGCTGGGCGCAGCGCTGATGACCGCAGCCGGCGTAGCCTGGGGCGTGTATTCGCTGCGCGGCCGCGGACTGGCCAATCCGCTGGCGGCCACCGCCGGCAATTTCCTGCGGGCGGCCCCCATGGCACTGGCCGTGAGCGTGCTGCTGCACAGCCGCGCTCACGCCAGCCCGGCCGGCATCGGGCTGGCGCTCGCCTCGGGCGCGGTCACCTCTGGCATCGGCTACGTGATCTGGTATGCGGCCCTCAAGGGGCTGTCGGCGATACGCGCGGCGGCGGTGCAGTTGTCGGTGCCGCCAATCGCCGCGTTCGGTGCGGTGCTGTTCCTGGCCGAGCCGCTCACGCCGCGCCTGGCCACCGCATCCGCTGCCATCCTGGGCGGCATCGCAATGGTGCTGGCAAGCCGCACGCAGAGCAGGCGCGCGGCCGCACCGCTCGATCCGGGCCAGACGACCAAGCCCTAGGGTCGGTCGACACCGGCACGAAGCGGTGGCACTGGCGCTACCACGCCGCCATCAGCGCGTTGACACCCCGCAGGTTGCCCCGCTGGTTCCAGCTCAGTTGGTCGAGATTGGTGAGGCGCAGATGCGGCAGGCGCTCGAACAGCGCGCTCAGCGCGGACTCGAGCTCGATCAGCGCGAGCCGATACCCGAGGCAATGATGGATGCCCGCGCCGAACGTCTGCGGGCGCCCTTGCTGCCGGCTGATGTCGAGCTGGTCCGGATCGGTGAACTGAGCCGGGTCGCGATTGGCGGCACCGAGCATCAGGAACACCGTCGTGCCGCGCGGCACCACCTCGCCCTCGACTTCGACGTCCTCCATCGCCGCGCGGATCGTGACCTGCACCGACCCGTCGTAGCGCAGGCATTCCAGCACCGCATTCGGCATCCGCGACGGATCGCGCTTGAGCAGGTCGAGCTGCCGCGGATTGCCATGCAGCGCGATCAGCGCATTGCCGATCATGTTGGACGTCGTCTCGTGGCCGCCGATGAACAGCAGGATCACGTTGGACACGATTTCATCGTGCGTCAGCTTCTGGCCGTCCTCCTCGACACGCAGCAGCATCGAAATCAGGTCGGTGCCGGGCTGCGCGCGGCGGGCCTCGATCACCTTCGTGAAGTACTGCGCGAGCTCCTCGTAGGCGGCGCTCGTCTTCACCAACTCATCGGCGCTCATCGGCGCGGGATCGAACACCTTTGCGAGCTTGCTCGCCGCCACGCCCAGCGCAGGGGCGTCGTCGATATCGACATCCAGCATCCGGCAGATGATCCGCACGGGAAGGGGGAAAGCGAATTCCGCGACGAGATCGGCCGATTGCTTCTGCTCGAAACCGTCGATCAATTGATGCGCGGTGGCGGTGGCGAGCTCGCGCATCGATTCGATCTGCCGCGCGTTGAAAGCCTGCATCATCAGGCTGCGCAGGCGCGTATGGGCGGGCGGATTAATCAGCAGGAACATCCGGCTGAATCCTTGGAACAGCGGCATGTCGGGGCCCTTGTCTCCGTACCGCAGGCGAATGCTATCCATGTAGTTCTTGCCCATCTGCCGGTTGTGCAGCAGGGCGTCGACTATGCTGTAGCGCCCCGTCATCAACCCATTCGGCCCGATTCGCACGAAGGGACCCTGCTCGCGAAGCGTTTCGTACAGGGGATAGGGATTCTCGAGGAACGAAGGGGTGGACAGATCGGCGAGTTTCAGATCGGCGAGTTTCATGAAGCCAGAGGGGACGGATGAACGGAGGTTTGCAGTCTAGGCAATCGAAATCCGATCGCTACCGTGCTGCGCTCAGAAAGGTGCGGGAACCATCCGCCGGTTTCGCAATCGGCGCCGCCGATACGGCCATGCGGCGATCGGCCGCGGACTATGCAGCCGATGCCACGGCAAATCGGATCTGACGGGAATCGATCGCCCGATCCGCCCAGGTTCGGGGCCGGCACAGAGCATACGCGATGCGCTTGTCTGTCAGGCACAACAAACCTCATCTCCGGCACGCCGAGTCATCAAAGTGCAAAACCCAGCCTGGGTGAAACGAACGCTGTCCACGGAACGGCACGATACCGACAGCTCGCCGTTACATTTAGTTACGCCCGTATACCTTCTGTAAGACCGCGCTGGCACCGCTCGGCTAGAGTGCAATCGCAGTCGAGGAGTCTCACCATGCAGAAGCTATTTGCGCTGTGCGCGCTGGCGGCCGCCGCCGCACTGTCGTCTCAACCCGCCCTGGCCGGCGTCGATGTGGGCATCGGCATCGGCATTCCCGGGCCGGTCTATATGGCGCCCGCCCCGGTCTATGCGCCGCCGCCCGTGGTCATCGAGCCGCAGCCGATCATCGTCGCCCCTGCGCCGGGCTACTACGACGACGACTGGCAGGCCCGCGCGTGGCGGGAGCAGCAATGGCGCGAACAGCGCTGGCGCGAGCGCGAGTGGCGGAAGCACCACCGCCATGGCCACCACGATGACGACGACGATGACGAGTGAGCCGTCACGCAGCCGTGGCACCCCGGTTCGCGCGGCGACGGCACCGGCGAGCAGTGCCCGGTTCCGGTTAACAGTTGAGGGCCGCGCAACGCCGCTGAGCGACCGTCCCAACACTACAGCCGTACCTATCGTCTAAGATGTTGTCCATGTGAGATGAGACGATCATGGTCCGATGCAAGGAACGGTGAGGGGCTGGGAGAGAGAGCTGGAAGGGTTGCACGAA
>CAKKOY010000087.1 GCA_919592095.1 Ralstonia syzygii subsp. syzygii
GGGCTCAGAAGCCCACGCAGGTAGGCCAAGGCCCGCTGCCGCGGCTCCGGACGCTTGAACAGCATCCCCAGCCGTTCGTGCAACCCTTCCAGCTCTCTCTCCCAGCCCCTCGCCGTTCCTTGCATCGGACCATGATCGTCTCATCTCACATGGACAACATCTTAGACGATAGGTACGGCTGTAGTACTAGGAAAAAAACGCAGCGACTCCGCTGCGCATGATGAGAACGTGAGGGGAAGCCGCTCCTCGCCCCAGAAGATTGCAGACGCAGGGTGACAAAAATTTGTCACGATCAGAGTTAAACAGAATCTTGTTGGATAGTTGACATCATTCTGTCAAAAATACATGCCATGGCGTCGAGCGTGTAAAAGGAGGCGTATGCAGACCTGGGCTATCGAACGGTATCGGGGGGGCTCGATCCACGTGCTGGCCGTGCTTGGCGGCGGCAGCGGTTTTCAGTACGCATACAGTGGGTTCGTCTGTTCGCCAAAATCAGACGCCATGGCGTATCCGGATCTGCAGCGTTTCCACCACGTCTCGGCGGCGTTCGATTCCGCCGACGAGGCGATTTCAGCGGGCGTGGAAGAGGGGCGCGTCATCATCGAAGGCTGGCTCGGCGCAGGTCGCGTGCCGGCAGGCCGCAGGGGTGAGAGCAGGGTCGCGCAAAGGGTCTGAGGCCCGTCACCGAGCACCGCGTTCCGCGACTCAACCGCTGCGCCTCGCGAGCGTAGCCTGGCTGCCGGGCGTCTCTTCCGGACCGTTCTCCGCCTCCGGGAGGGCGGGCATGGTGCGATTGCGTCCCTGCGTCTTGGCGCGATAGAGCTGGGGGTCCGCTGCCTGGGTCAAGGTCTCGGCACGGTCGCCCGACAGCGCGGGCGTGTCGGAGGCCACGCCGATGCTCACGCTCAGGATGCCGGCCGGACCCTGCGCATGCGGTATATGCAGTGCAAGCACGGCCTGGCGGATGTGTTCCGCGACCGCGGCCGCACCCTCGAGATCCGTATGCGGCAGCACGACGCAGAACTCTTCGCCCCCATAGCGCGCGGCGAGATCGCCGGGGCGGCAGGCATGGGCCTGGATGCAGCGGGCGACGGACTTGAGGGCGGTGTCGCCGCCCAGGTGACCGTAGTGATCGTTGTAGGGCTTGAAGGCGTCGACGTCGATCATCAGCAGCGACACCGGCCAGCGCTCGTGCAGGGCGCGCTTCCACTCCTTGTCCAGGCAGGCATCCAGGGCGCGCCGGTTGGGCAGGCTGGTCAGGGCGTCGGTGATCGCCAGTTCCGCATGCCGGCGGCCCGCCGCGAGCCGCTTTTCCAGCTGCTTGGCGAACTCGTAGGCCAGCGCCATCGTGACGAGATTGAACACCGCGACGAGCAGGCCGATCGCCCAGGCTCGCGATGTCCAGTTGGCGTAGATGTCTTCGGTCGCGGCGCCGACGGCAACGTAGAGCGGATAGTGTCCGATGCGCCGGTAGGTATAGAGCCGCTCGATGCCATCGCGCACCGATTTGCCCAGGTAGAGGCCATCCGTCGTGTCGATGACCGGCTTCGGCGCATCGGCGTCTCGCTTCGCCGCGACACCGGTGGCAGACGGGGCCGGTCGGCGCGCGATCAGGGTGCCGTCGGCGTAGAACAGCGCGATCGAGCCCTTGGGGCCGAGCGTCATGCCCGAGAACAGGCGATCGAAGTAGTTCACGCGCAGCGCCCCCGCAACCACCCCGGCGAATTTGCCGTGCGCGTCGTTCAGGCGCCGGCTGACCGTGATGGACGCGCCAAAGCCCGTGCGTGCCTCGAGCGGCTTGCTGACGAGAACGGCCGTGCTGTCTATGCGGGCCTGCTGCCGGAAATAGTCGCGGTCGCCAATGTAGACGTTGCGCGCGGGCTCGGCCTTCGAGTCCAGGATCACCTGGCCCTGGGTGTCCGTGACCAGGATGGAGCCGAGATCCCGTGCCTGGGCGATTCCGTCGAACAGGACGAGGCGGCGGATATGGTTGGACACCTGGTGGACTTCGGGATCCGCCAGTCTTTCGAGCACCGCTTCCACGGACAATGAGTAGAGTTCCAGATTGCGCGCGACATCCCGCTCAATGATGAGGGCGATGTTGGCACCGGCGTCCTTGGCGCATTTCAATGCGTCGAGCCGCATCTCATAGAGCGACAAGGCCGCCCCGGCACTGACGGTCAGCGAGAAGAGCAGGGCCGCACCGATGAGACGTTTGGGCGTGTTGATCGAGAAAATTGACATGACGTCTCAGCGTGCGCTGGAACTCTGGGGCGGGGGCTCTGGACGCTATCGACAAGGGCGCGCGCTTCTTTAGCGCGCCGTACCCGTCGATGGCGGAATCGGGGAAACCGGTTGTGCGGGCAAGAACGACGACGTCTTGCGATGCGGCCTTTGAAAGGTGGCCTGGCGGCAGGTCACCGGGTGCCGCCGATGCCGCGGGAGCACCCGACAGCCTCGGGCGGGGCGCGGTGTCAGTCGATGATGTCCGCGCAGGCATCGGTCGGCGCGGCCGCGACGTGGCCCACCAGCGGCGCCATCTTCAGCCCGGCCGATGCGACGCGGCAAGGTGCGGCAGCCACGCCGCAGCCGGAGAGCTGGGCGGCAACCAGCAGGGACAGTCCGGAGAGGAGACGTTTCATGTTCGTCGAGGCGAAGAATGCGGAAGGGGCGGTGGCTGGTGGAAAGAGCCGGCCAGGATTGTCGCAGAGTCTGGCACGGCCGGCACGCCGGATCTGTGCGCATTGTCTGAAGCTGGCGATCTGCGCGGCTATGCCCGTCGCTTTTGCGCAAATGCCGTCCGCGTCGGGGCCGTCCGGCGCGCCGGGCCCGGACCTGCGCAACGGGATCGGTAGCGGTTGGTGCGGTGCATCAAATGCGCGCCAGAGGCGTTGTTCGTATACCGCACAAATAGTGCGCCGCGCCGGAAAACAACAGGTGCCCTTCAGTCAGCCTCATCGACACCATACTTTGCCGGAGGCTGTAAAGCATGCCGCTACGCGGGTTTCTCCTGAATTGTTGAATTCGAAACAATGAATTGTGTTTATGGACATTTATTGTCTATAGATGCGCATCTACGATAGGCCCATCGACATGCGGCGCCGCAGCGAAGACGTCTTCGGTACGGCTGCCAGGCGCGCCGCGCCCTCACCGGAAAGGACCCATCATGAAAACCCAACGCACCTTGATCGCCGCGCTGATCGCCCTCGCCACCGTGCCGGCCCTGGCGGCTACCCGGTTTGATGTTGACACCCAGGGCGCGAAGGCTGGTGAACGCTTCGATGTCTATACGCAGGGTGCCAAGGTGAACGGTAAGTTCGACACCTACACGGAAGGTGCGAAGGCTGGCAGCAAGTTCGATCCGTATACGGATGGCGCCCTGGCCTGAGCCGCTCCGGCGTGACCGCGCCGGTTTCAAGCAAGAAACGCCCGCATCTACGCGGGCGTTTCTGTTTTGGTCATTCCCATTCCGCTTGAGCCGGCCCAGCGTCATCGCGCTCCGACCGCCGTTTTCTGGCCTCGCGGCTCATAGCCGGAGCGACGGCTGGCGTTGTGCAGTCGCTGCGCAATCAAGCCTCCGTTTGCCCACACGGATTGCAGCGTCGCTCTGGAAGCCTGCCAATGGATTCAGTGCTCGATTGCCTGGAACACTGGGCGCGCCTGCAGCCGGGAAAAAGTCCTGTTCGAGTTCCGCGATATCACAGGTGAAGCCGTTGCAAGGCGCCCCTACGGGTCGCTGCTTGCAGCAGTCGACAGCCTGGCTGTGCGGTTGCTGGAGCACGGCCGGTTCCGGCACGGCGATCGCGTGCCGCTGGCACACGGGCCGGGCGCGGTACCCGTCGCCTTCCCGGCACGCGCGGATGACGCGGCGATGCGAAGGACGGGCCCGGCACTTGCGTGCTCGAGCAATGAGGGGCGCCTCGCAGCGTCGCCGCAGGGACGTTCGGACTGAACCTGCGGTTAACCTATGCGTCAAATCGTATTTGCCACCGGAGTGCCCCGATGATGCCTGTCCGCCCGATCCAGTGCCCGAAGACCCGCAGGCAGCGGCGGCCTCGTGCTGCGCTGGCGGCATCGGTGGTCGTGGTGGCGATGCTGGCGGCCGGCTGTGCCACGGTCACGCCTGGTCCGTTCCAGATCACCGTCCGCGATGCGGACGACTCGGTGCTGGAGCAATTCCAGTTCCAGGCAGGCTCGCAGGCATCGCTGGAGAATGCGATGATCGGGATGTGCCGTGTCTATCCCGATGCCACTGTGGTGGCCGAGCAGTTGCAGACGCATGAGCAGCTGCGCGAGCGCTGCAAGCGTTCCCTGGCATCCATGCTGTCGGCCTCCTGAGCGGGCAGGGTGCCCGGCATCGCCGGCGCGGGCGGCTACCATGTCGCCTTGCGGCCGGCGCGACCGGCCGGGACACATGCCAGGGAGAACGCACGTGAAGGAACCGGTGGAAGCCGCCGAACCGACGGCGGTGCAGCGCTTCGTCGCCACGCGTCCGCGCCTGCTGGCCGCGCTGATGCTGGGAGCGGTGGCGGGCATCCTCGCGCCGATCGAGAGCAGCCGGCTGACGCGCATCCTGCTGGGCTGGGATGTGGCAGTCTGGACCTACCTGGTGCTGGCCGGCGCGATGATGCTGCGGGCCAATCCGCGCCGCATCCGGGCCGTCGCCCGCCGCGAGGACGAGCGGGCCGCGGCGGTGCTTGCGGCCGTGTGCGTGGGCGTGATCGCCAGCATGGTGGCGATCGTCTTCGAGCTGGCGACGGCCAGGTCCGCCGGGCACGCGCAGGCCGTGCACTACGCCTTCACGGGCGTGACGGTGCTGGGCGCGTGGCTGATGGTGCCGATGATGTTCACCGTGCACTACGCGCACCTGTACTACCGCGCCGACAGCGAGCCGCAGCTGAAATTCCCCGACGAGCAGATCGCCCCCGATTACTGGGATTTCCTCTACTTCTCCTTTACCATCGCGGTCGCCAGCCAGACGGCGGATGTCAGCATCCGTTCGCGCGCGATGCGGCGCGCGGTGCTTGGGCAATCGCTGCTGTCGTTCTTTTTCAATACGAGCATCCTCGCGCTCTCCATCAATATCGCCGCGGGCCTCTTCTCATGACCAAGCTTCCCCCCCAACCCTTGCCTTCGCGCACCGTCGATACCACCAGCTACGTGCTGGTGGCCGTCATGATTGCGGCCGTGCTGTGGCTGCACCTGCTGCCGGCAGCCATTGCCGGGTTTCTCGTCTATGCGCTGGCGCGCCGGCTGGAAGCGCGCCTGCGTGCGCGGCGCGCGCTGTCCAAGCGGGCCAAGTCGATTGCCGTGCTCGGGGTGTTCCTGATCGCCGCGCTGATCCTCGCCGGCATGGGCCTGGGCATCGGCCGGCTGGTGGAGCACGGCCACAGCCTCGACGGCATGCTGCTGCGCGTGGCCGATGTGCTGGACAACCTGCGCGATTCGCTGCCGCCGACCTTTGCCGATTACGTTCCGCAGTCGGTCAGCGAGCTGCGGGCACGGCTGGTCGAGATGCTCAAGGAGCATGGCCACCAGGTCTCGACGCTCGGCATCGACGGCTTGCGGGCGAGCGCGATGGCGCTGGTGGGGCTGATCCTGGGCGCCATGATGGCGTGGTCGGAGACGCCCGATCCGGCGCGCAGCAAGCCCCTGTCGGCGGCGCTGCTGCAACGGCTGGGCCGGCTGGAGACGGCCTTCGAGGCGGTGGTGTTTGCCCAGGTCAATATCTCCGCGCTCAATACCGCGCTGGCCGCCATTTACCTGATGGGCGTGTTGCCGGTACTCGGTCTGCATGTGCCGTATTCCAAGTCGCTGGTGCTGCTGACCTTCGTGGCGGGGCTGATCCCGGTGGCGGGCAACCTGATCTCCAACACGGCCATCGTGCTGATGAGCGTGACGGTGTCGCTGGAGCTGGCGGTGGCGTCGCTGGCGTTCCTGGTGATCGTGCACAAGCTGGAGTAGTTCGTGAACGCGCGCATTATCGGCAGCCGCATCGATGCGCGTGCCTGGGAACTGATCCTGGCGCTGATCGTGATGGAGGCGCTGTTCGGCGTGGGCGGCGTGATTGCGGCGCCGGTGCTGTACGCCTACCTGAAGCGCGAACTGTAGGAGGCCGGGCTGATCGGTTGAGCGGTCGGGTGGCTGATGAAACCACCAGCGCTCTTGCGCTGGCGGCATCGGCAGAAAAGAGCGCGCCCTACGGGATGACGGGCGCGCAATAACCCGCTGACCGAGAGACGTCAGCGAGCCGAGGGCCGGTACGCGGGAAGCGGTGCCTGGGGCGGCGGGCGTGTCGCATCGCCGGTCGTGTCCACTGCTTCGGCAATCACGAAGCAGCCGATCGCGCGGCCATCGAGCGGCGCCTGGCAGAAGTGATCTCCCACCGCGCGGCGGATCGTTCCCGTTAACAAAACGTGCATGCTTCCCTCCCGCGGATTGGCCGGCGGTTGGCGTCTGTTGCGCGTTGCCGGCTCGGGATGCGGATCGTCGTGCGCCGCATGTCTCATGCCCCATGCGTGCATCGTTTCCGTCCGGTCGCCCGCATCGGTGCAAGGCATCGTGCGGCGATCCATGCAGCCGAGTATAGAAAGCGTCTCCTGGCGGCCCCTTGCTCCGAACGGACGAGCCCGGCCGGCGAAAACGGCTAACAGGTTTGCTGCCTGCCGAGGCAGGTGTCATGCGGGTTTGCGGGAGATCGGCGTTTTTTTCCGGGCGGCAATGCGGGCCTTCGCTCGTTCGTTTGCCCGGTCAGCAAGTTGTCCGTTTTTCGCTAATCATTGTCAAATTTGCGGCATCGAGCCGGCGCCATTCCGGCGCATGATGGAGCGCGTTCCGCTTCTCCTTCCTTCCGCTTCGACACCATGGACACCACCGCAAACGGCGCGGCCACTGAGCAGGCGCGCGCCCAGGCCGGGACGACCGGCTTCGGCGTGATCGGCGCCATCAGCTTTGCCCACTTACTCAACGACATGATGCAGTCGCTGATCCTGGCGATCTATCCGCTGCTCAAGGGCAACTTCCATCTCGACTTCACGCAGATCGGCCTGATCACGCTGACCTACCAGATCACCGCCTCGCTGCTGCAGCCGATGGTCGGGCTGTACACCGACAGGCATCCGAAGCCGTACTCGCTGTCGGTCGGCATGGGCTTCACGCTGGTGGGGCTGCTGCTGATGTCGGTTGCGCCCAACTTCGGCACGTTGCTGCTGGCGGCGGCGCTGGTGGGCACGGGCTCGTCGATCTTCCATCCGGAATCGTCGCGGGTGGCGCGCATGGCCTCGGGCGGCCGGCATGGGCTGGCGCAGTCGCTGTTCCAGGTGGGCGGCAACGTGGGCAGCGCGATGGGGCCGCTGCTTGCTGCGGCCGTGATCATGCCGTACGGCCAGCACAGCCTGGGGTGGTTCTCGATCGCCGCGCTCATCGCCATGGTCGTGCTGTATTACGTGGGCGGCTGGTACAAGCGCGAGCGCGCCGCCGGCCAGGGCCGCAAGGCGGGTGGGCGCGCGCAGGCCGCCGAGCGTCTGCCGGCGGGCAAGGTGGCGACGGCGATGCTGCTGCTGGTGGTGCTGCTGTTCTCCAAGTACGTCTACCTGGCCAGCCTGAACAGCTATTACACGTTCTACCTGATCAGCAAGTTCCACCTGTCGGCGCAGGTGTCGCAGCTGTTCCTGTTCCTCTTCCTGTTCTCGGTGGCGGTGGGCACCATCGCCGGCGGTCCGATCGGCGATCGCTTCGGCCGCAAGGTCGTGATCTGGGTGTCGATCCTGGGCGTCGCGCCGTTCACGCTGCTGCTGCCGTACGCCAACCTGTTCTGGACCGCCGTGCTGACGGTGAGTATCGGACTGGTGCTGGCCTCGGCGTTCTCGGCCATCCTGGTCTACGCGCAGGAACTGATCCCCGGCAAGGTGGGGATGGTGTCGGGGCTGTTCTTCGGCTTCGCCTTCGGGCTGGGCGGCATCGGCGCGGCGGTGCTCGGCAGGCTGGCCGACGCGACCGACATCTACCACGTCTACCACCTGTGCTCGTTCCTGCCGCTGATCGGTCTGCTGACGGTGTTCCTGCCGGACCTCGAACGCCGCACCGGCCGGCCGGCCTGAGCGCGTTACGCCAAGGCGGCGACCCGTGCGCCGTGCGCGGCGCCCAGCACCGTCAGCGGGATCTCCGTGCCGGGCAGCGCGGGCGCGAAGCGATGGCGCGTCGTCTTGTACGGGAACAGGCGCCGCTCCGCCACGATGCGCCGCCGGATACTGGCGACGCTGAACGGCGCACCCGAGCTCCAGTGCGTGACCGACACGCGCGGGTCCGCATAGTCCAGCAGTACGCACGGCAGGTGATGCAGCCCCAGCAGCGCGGCGGCGCGGACGCGATGGTTGCCGTCCATCACGATGCCGGTGTCGCGCTCGATCGGGATCGGCGTGGTCCACAGGCCGGTGGCGCGGATGGTGTCGGCCAGGCGGCGGACGTGATCGGCGTCCACTTCTTCGGACGGCATGAAAAACGCGGCGGGCCGCAGCGCCACGCAGTACGAAAGGTCAGCATGCATTGGCCATCTCCTGTGCGAGGTTTGCGAAGGGATCGGCCAGCACGCCGGTTGCCCCGATGTGGCCGGTGCGCAAGCGGCGCGCGGCGGCGATCGGCGTGCTGGGGTGACTTGATGAAACAGTGCGGTACCTGGCCTGGCGCCCGCGCGGTTCAGAAATCCACCGAAGCCGACAGCAGCGCCGTGCGCGGCGCGCCCAGCGAGATGGTCCCGAACGACGCCACGCCCGACCAGTATTTGCGGTCGAACACGTTCAGCACGGTGGCGCGGAAGGTGGTGGACTTGCCCTGCAGCTTGGTGGTGTAAGGCGCGCCGATATCCACCGTGGTCCACGACGGCACCGACTGCGTGTTGGCCTGGTTGATGTATTCCTTGGCCGTGTAGGTGACGTTGCTGTTCAGCGCCAGGCCGGGCATCCACGGCAGGTCCCACTCGGCGCCGGCATTGGCCATCAGGCCCGGCACGCCCACCGGACGGTTGCCGACCGTGGCGGCGCTGTTGGTCTTGGTCAGCACGGCGTCGAGCACGGTCACGCCGCCCAGCAGCCGCACACCCCTGACCGGCTCGCCGGACAGGTTCAGTTCCACGCCGCGGTTGCGCTGCTCGCCGTCCACGCCGTAGACGGTGCCGGTCAGCTGGCCGCTGGGCTTGGTGATCTGGAACACGGCGAGCGTGGCCAGCAGGCCGTTGCGGTCTACCTTGACGCCGGCCTCGTACTGCTTGGTCTTGTACGGCGCGAAGACCTGGCCCGCGTTCGATGCCGTGGTCGGGGCGATGTCGCCCTTGCTCAGCCCCTCGATGTAGTTGGCGTACAGCGAAACGTTCTGCCACGGCTTGACGACGATGCCCGCCATCGGCGTCACCGCGCTCTTGTCGTACGACGAGGTGACCGCGCCGGTGCTGGCGCTGAAGTTGTCGGAGCGCACCTTCTGCTGCCGTAGCCCAAGCGTCAGTTGCAGGCGATCATTGAGCACGCCCATCGTGTCGGCCAGGGCCACGCCGGACAGCTGCGACGACGAGGTCTTCGGCACCGCGGCCGGTGCGGCGATGAACTGCTCGGGCGCGCTCACCGGGGCATAGAGGTTCGACAGGATCGCCGTGCCCATGTTGTTGGCCGTGGCGACGCGGTCGTGATAGGTGCTGGCCTGCAGCGTCAGGGCGTGCTTGACCATGCCTGTGTCGAACCGCGTGCGCACGCCGGCGTCGGCGGTCAGGCGGTTGACTTGGAATTTGTAGTAGCCCGGCGTCGAACGGGTGTTGCCTGCCGCGTCCAGGATGGTCGGGGTCTGGTCCTACAGACGGCCGATGCTGGTCTGCGAGCCGCCCGCGTCGGCGAACACGGTGACGCGGTCGGAGACATCGTATTCCGCATGCGCCAGCGCCGATTGGCCGTCCGATTTCCACCAGCCCCACGGCTGCGAGACATTGCGGCGCCCCTCCGCCGCCGAAGGCATGGCCACGCCGGAGGCCAGCAGGAAGGGGCGCGTGGGCGCATCCACCGCTTCGTGCTGCGTGATGACGTCCAGCGAGGCGCGCAGGCGGTCGCCCTGGTAATCCAGCGACAGCGCGCCGATGTCGGTGCGCGAACGCTGGTGATCGAGCGGGGTGTTGCCCTGCCGGGCCACGCCGTTGAAGCGGATGCCGAACGCCCGCCCTTCACCGAAGCGTCGGCTCAGGTCGACGTGGCCACCCAGCTGCGAGTCCGATGCATAGGTTGCCGTGAAGCGGGTCAGGTCTTGCGGCAGCGCGCGCTTGGGCACGATGTTGACCACGCCGCCCACGCCGCTGTTGGGCGACATGCCGTAGAGCAGCGCGGCCGGCCCCTTGATCACCTCAACGCGCTCCACGTACTCCGGGAAGATGTGGTAGTTGGGCGCGACACCGTACACGCCGTCGAACGCCACCTCGCTCAGGTTGCCTTCGCCGACGGGGAAGCCGCGGATGTAGAAGGAATCCGTCACGCCGCCGGTCTGGCCGGTGAAGCGCACCGACGCATCCTTGTTCAGCACGTCGGCCAGCGTGGTGGCCTGCTGGTCTTCCATGCGCTTGGCGGTGTAGGTGCTGACGCTGAAGGGCGTGTCCATGGTGTCCTTGTTGCCGAGCAGGCCGACGCGGCCGCCGCGCGCGGTCTGTCCGCCTGCGTACGGGCGCAGCAGGTCGTCGGAGGTGCGGCCGGTCGCCACCGTCTCCGGCAGCTGGATCGCGTGCTCGGCGGTGTCCGTAGCCGACTTGGGCGCGCTCTGCGCGAAGGCGGGCAGCCCCAGCCCGGAGGTCAGCACGCCCGCGAACGCCATGCGTGCGGTCAGGGCCAGCGGCCGGAACGGTGCCCCGGACGAACGGGCAGGTAACGGCATGGCCGAGGCGGCTTTGCGGCGAAGCGAGGACAACATGAAACGGACTCCAGGTGTGTTGGGTTGCAATCAGCTTCGCACAATAATATAAATGAGAATTATTCTCAATGACTGGCATTGCCCGTGCTTGCATCCGGGGCATCGCGCGGGCGGTCCGGTGGGTTGCGATCGGGCTCGCACGGCCTTTTTGTTTGAAAACATGCGTTCAGCGGCAAATTCCTGCCATTGCCGCCAGTTCCGACAAGAGTTGACAGCCTTGAATATTGAAATCGATAATGAGGATCATTCTTGATGGAGACGTGTAAGGCTCGCCCATCCTGGATGACCATGACCGGTCCGCACTGCGATTCCGCCTGTTCTTTGCTGATGACCGCCTTCGTCGATCACTACGAGGAGCTGGTCGATCACGTCCGGCACCGCTTTGGTGACCGGGCGTTCGCTTGCGATGTCGTCCAGGACGTCTGCGTGCAGCTGCTGCACCGCCCTCCGGCGGAGCCGATCTGTACGCCGCTCGCCTTCCTGCGGCATTTGTCGATCCATCGGGCGATCGATCGCTGGCGCAGCGATGAGACGCACGCCACGTACGCGGAACTGGCCGGACAGGCCGTGCCCGATACCGACGATGTCGATGGGGAGCGGATCGTCGCCTCCCGGCAGACCGTCCACCAGGTCGAGCAGGCCATCGACGGCCTGCCGGCGCGCTGCCGCGAGGTGTTCATCCTCCACAAGCTGCACGATCTGTCGCAGGACGAAGTCGCGGTGCGGCTGTGCATTTCACTCAATATGGTCGCCAAGCATCTGGCCCGCGCGATGCTGGCGATGCATCCCATCTCCCCCGCGCACCGCATGCCGGAACGGCGGGCGCCAATGTTGGCGGCGCATTCCCGCGGCCCCGATCCCTGCGGGCCTTGAGACCGCGCGCATCCCGATTGCCGGTGCCGGCGCAACGTGCGGCAAGTCGCTGACAGGGGGCAGTTGCATCGCCTATTCCCCTGGTGACCTTAGGAAATCCTTTCTTCGGCAGGTCAACAAAGTCATCGCCTCAAACGGCAAGCCTCATGAAACCAATCCATTTTGATTTTGATAAGGAGTTGCGGTATGAGCGGCACTGGGCGCCACTGGGGGGTGGGGTATTTCGTGTGTGTGGCAGTTGCAGGCAGTTGCGTGTCGACCTTTGCCTGGGGGCAGGGGGTGCCGCTGCCGGTCGACATTCCGGCGCAGCGGCTGGATCGTGCGTTGACTGCGCTCGCACAGCAATCCGGCGTACAGATTCAGTTTGCCGATGCGCTCGCCGGGCAACGGACCGCGCCGGCGGTGCATGGCCGGATGGCGGTCTCCGATGCGCTCGAGCAGCTGCTCGCGGGGTCGGGGCTGCAGGCCCGATCGACCGGCGCGAACACTTTTACCGTCGAAGCCCAGGCGCAGGACGTGCCGCCCAAGGTCGCCGCGGGCGAGCCGAAGGCGCTGCCGGTGGCTGAACTCGAGGCCACCGTGGTGTCCACCGACCGCACGCGCAGCGACCTCGTCCGGCCGACCCGCCAGGTCACGCAGATCAGCCATGACGAACTGAGCGACCTGCAGGCCGGCTCGGGCACCCTGGTGACGGCGCTGAGCAAGGTGGTGCCCGGCATGGCCGATTCGAGCCGCACGATCACCGACTACGGACAGACGCTGCGCGGGCGCAGCACGCTGGTGCTGCTCGACGGCATTCCGTTCAATACCAACCGGGACTCCGCACGCAATCTGGCAAGCCTCGATCCGAACAACATCGAGCGGATCGAGGTGCTGCGCGGCAGCAGCGCGCTCTACGGCAGCGGGGCAACGGGCGGTATCGTGTCGATCACGACCCGGCCGGCCGGGGGCGAGCCGCGCGCCGAGACCACCTTCTCGATGACCTCGCCGCTGTCGCATCCCGGCGCCGCCGGCCTGGGCGGCGCGGTGCAGCAGTATGTCGCCGGCAGCAAGGGGCCGGTCGACTACGAATTCAACGTGGGCACGCAGCATATCGGCGGCTCCTACGACGCCCACGGCCACCGCATTGCGCCGGAGCCCAGCCAGGGCGACCTGTTCGATTCGAACATCTACAGCATCGGCGGCAAGCTCGGCCTGCGCATCGATCCGGAGCAGCGCGTGGTGTTCTCCGCCAGCCACTACGACGCGAAGCAGAACACCGACTACGCGAGCGATCCGTCGGTCGCGAAGCTGCCGGCGGGCTCGGCCGTCGCGCGTGCGATCAATGGCCTGCAACTGGCCGACCAGAACCGCATCAAGAACACGCTGCTCAATCTGCAATACGAAAACAAGGATGTGTTCGGCAGCCAGGTGGGCGCCCAGTTCTACTACCGCGACTACTTCAGCCGATTCGCGCCGTTCGATGCGCGTGCCGTGTCGACTCGCGGCAACAACGTCGACCAGGTGATGCAGGACACCACGGTCTTCGGCAGCCGGCTGACGGTGACCACGCCGCTCGACAAGGCCGCGCGCACGAAACTGCTGTGGGGCGCCGACTTCAACCAGGAACGCAGCGACATGCCCGACGACATCTTCTCGCCGACGGCCTATGACGCGAGCGGCGGCCTGGTTTACCGGAAGATCGGCACGGTGACCTACCTGCCGCCGCTGACCACGCGCAGCGTCGGTGGGTTCGGCCAGTTGCAGCACAAGTTCAACGACCGCTGGTCGGCGGAGGCCGGGGTGCGCTACGAACATGCGAGCGCGAGCTTCGACAGTTTCGTGCCGCTGTCGCAATCGCGGCTGGCGCAGAAATACACGGTGCCGGGTGGCGAGACGGGCTTCGGCGCATGGCTGTTCAACGCCGGGGTCACGTATGCGCCGGTGCGCGGGCAGGAGGTCTACGCATCGTTCAGCCAGGGGTTCCAGCTGCCGGATGTCGGGCTGCAACTGCGGAACGCCACGGCGGGCTTCAGCATCAATTCGTCGAGCCTCGAGCCCGTGAAGACCAACAACTATGAGATCGGCTGGCGCGGCAATCTCGGCAACCACACACGCGGGACGCTGGCGCTGTTCTACACGACCTCGGAACTGGGCGACGTGCAGAGCTTCAACAACGGCCTGATCCTGACCCGCACCGCCGAGCGGATCGCCGGCGTGGAGGCCGGCGTCGACTATGCGAGCGACGACGAGAAGTGGGGCGCGGGCGGCACGCTGACCTACATGGAAGGGCGAGAACGCCCGCAGGGCGCCGCGAACTATCAGAACATGACGGGCTAACGCATCCCGCCGCTGAAGCTGACCGGCTATCTCGAATACCGGCCGACGGCGCGCTGGAGCAATCGCCTGCAGGCGACGTTCTACGCGGCACGCGACTACCGCCTGAACGGCAGGACGAGCTTCGGGCGGATCGACGTGGCCAGCTACACAACGATCGACCTGATCTCGACCTACCAGATCACCAAGAAGGACAAGGTGCGGGTGGGCATCGAGAACCTGCTGAACCGCTATTACCTGCCGCTGTACAGCCAGCTGATGCGCAACAGCAATAACACCAGCCGCCTGCCCGCCGCGGGCGCGGTCTTGACGGTGAGCTACACCCACCGCTGGTAACGGCACACGGCGCCCAGGAGGCGTCGTGCGGCCTTAAGGTTGAATGAGACGCATTCTCATTGTATGTTGATGGATTGCCACGACAAGGAGGCAAGCATGATCGCGAAAAGCATCGTCGACTGCATTGGCGGCACCCCGCTCGTGCAGCTCGCCCGCCTGTACGACGGCCGCAAGGCCGAGGTGTTCGCCAAGCTGGAAATGCTGAACCCGGCCGGCAGCATCAAGGACCGGCCGGCCCGCTACATCATCGAGCGCGGGCTGGCCGAAGGCTCGATCGCACCAGGTGCGTACATCATCGAACGCTCCTAGTACCTCTGCACAGGGGTTATGACGGTTTGTCAGAGGTGGTTACAGGGTAGGCTTTGGCCAATTTTTTGCGGGCCGTTTCAGTAGAGAACATCCAGTTGATGCGAG
>CAKKOY010000088.1 GCA_919592095.1 Ralstonia syzygii subsp. syzygii
GCGTGCTCAACCGCATGGCTGCGCTTGCCCGCCCGCAGTCCGTCCGCGTCGACTGAATTACGCCTCACAGGGATGGCTTCGACTTCAAAGTCGATTTATGCAACAACGCCTACGGGCGCGGAGAAACCATGCGAGAAAGCGGGTGGGCGGGATCGGGCCGAAATTGTCCAACCCGGTCAATCGGCATCAGTTGGGGCGACTTGAGCGGTTGTCATGCAACTCGGTCGCGCAAAGGTTTGCGGGCCGGATCGTCCACTCACGAGGCGGTTGCCTCGTGTGCCCGCAGCCCAGTTCGCTACACTGCCGTGGTAGCGCGGCCATCGCGCGTCGGACCATTTTCTCCCCCAGGAGCCCGCATGACCATCGTCGTCACCAAGGACGCGGAAGGACTCTTCCGACACAAGGTCATCTTTCCCGAAGGCGTGACCTATACCGATGTTCCCAAGCCGACCGGCGAGGGCAGCGCGCCGGATCCGCATGCCTATTTCGATGCCGCGCTGGCCTGCTGCAAGACGCTGACGGTGACGCTCTATGCGCGCCAGCGGAAATACCCGCTCGATTCCATCGAGGTGGCGGTCGAGCACGACGGCAGCCAGGAGCGCCAGGGCCACTACAAGCTGCGCACCGTGCTGACGCTGCATGGCGACCTGACCGATGAGCAGCGTGCCGACCTGCTGCGCGTGGCCGGCAAGTGCCCGATCCACAAGCTGATGACCGAGGTCGAGATCGGCATCGACACCCAGTTGGCCGAACGCGCCTGAAGGACCCGACATGACCTCGATCCACCACATCATCGGGCCGCACGTGCGCGACCTGGGCGGTTTCTCGGTCAAGCGCGTGCTGCCGTCGGCCGCGCGCCAGACGGTCGGGCCGTTCATCTTCTTCGACCACATGGGGCCGGTCGACTTCGCCCCCGGCGAGGGCATCGACGTGCGTCCGCATCCGCATATCGGCCTGGCCACCGTGACCTACCTGTTTGACGGCAGCATGGTCCATCGCGACAGCCTGGGCAGTGTGCAGACCATCGTCCCGGGCGACGTCAACTGGATGACGGCCGGCAACGGCATCGTCCATTCCGAGCGCACGCCGCCCGAGGTGCGCGAGCGGGGTGCCCGCCTGCACGGCATCCAGACCTGGGTGGCCCTGCCGCGCGGGCAGGAGAAGGTCGACCCCAGCTTCGCGCACCATGCCGCCGATACCTTGCCGACGCTCGAATGCCCGGGCGTGCGCGGTATCGTCATCGCCGGGGATGCGTTCGGGCTGACCTCGCCGGTGCGGGTGTCGGCGCGCACACTGTATGTGGCGCTGGAGCTGGCGGCGGGCGCATCGCTGGTGGTTCCGCCCGAGCATGAGGACCGCGGGGTCTATCTGGTCGACGGCGCCGTCACGATCGACGGCGAGACACTGGACCCGCATCACCTGGCCGTGCTCGAACCTGGCGGCGAGATCACGCTCACCGCGCAGGCGTCGTCCCGGGTGCTGCTGCTGGGTGGCGCGCCGACCGACGGCCGCCGGCACATCTACTGGAACTTCGTCGCCAGCGACCGGGCGGATATCGAAGACGCCAAGCAGCGCTGGCAGGACGACCGTTTCGCCCACGTGCCGGGCGAGACGGAGCGTATCCCCTTGCCGGCGCGTTGAACCGGATCGGTTAGGCGGCTGCGTGCGCCGGCCGCGCGCAGCGCACGATGGCCCGCACCTGCCGGGCGATCGACTCCGGCACGGGCTGGCGGCCGTCGAGCACGGCCGCGATCCAGCGGGCGGTGGCCTCGACATCGGTGCCGGCGGGCAATTCGGGCGGCGTGCCGCTGGAGCCCTCCGCCGCTTCGATCACGGTCTCGTGCACGCCGTCGTGCAGCCATTCGACCGCGCTGCCGCGCCGCGCGTCGGCCACGGCTTCGCCTTCCGTGCCGCGTGCCAGCAAGACATTGGCGGGATGGCGCAGGAAGTAATCGGTGAGGGTGTCGCGGTATTCGGGGTGGGTGTAGCTGACCAGCCGCAGCGCTTCGTGCGGGGCGTGGCCGCCGATCGGCTGCAGCATCTTCACCACCGTGTGTGACGAGTTGCGCAAGCCGACGATTTCGCGCTTGTCGAGCAGCGCCGTGAGATCCGGCGACAGCACGTCGATCGGCACGAAGGCCAGGCGATCGTTCTCCAGCCGCTCGCGGGCTTCGTCCATGTGTTCGCACACGGGCCAGCCCAGCGCGCCGAACAGCGTGGCGGTGGTGATGCGGCCGTCGAAGCGTCGGATGCCGTGGACCAGCACCGGCACGCCTTCGCGCGCCAGCAGCGCGGCCAGCAGCGGCACCAGGTTGGGCTGGCGGCGCGCGCCGTTGTAGCTGGGGATGACCACCGGCAGCGTGCCGTCGGGCGTATCCGGCGCGGGCAGCGGCAGGCAGTGGGCGTGCGTGGCCTCCAGCATGCCGTCGAGCTCTTCCGGCGTCTCGCCCTTGATGCGGTAGGCCATCAGGATCGCGCCCAGCTGCACCTCGGCCACGCGGCCTTCGAGCATGGCGGCGAACAGCGCGCGCGCATCGTGCTTGACCAGCGCGCGGGCACCGTCCGCGCCGCGGCCGATTTCCTTGATGAAGCGGGCGGCGGGGAAAGGACCGTTGGCGACCGCTTCTTCAGCGGCTTCGTCGGGCAGGATGGGCGGAGCAGGCATCGGCATCAGGAAAGGCGAGGGGATGACGCAGATGATAGCGCCGCCCGGCGGGCGAAGGCTACGCCGCTTCCTCCATCGCGGGGTGGCGCTGCTTGCGGTAGAGGAAATCGAGCACGGCGGTGCGGCACGCGTGGTAGGCCGGATCGTCGGCCAGCGCCAGCCGCACGCGCGGGCGCGGCAGGCCGACGGTCAGTACCTCGCCGATGGTGGCGGCCGGGCCGTTGGTCATCATGACGATGCGGTCGGCCAGCAGCACGGCTTCGTCCACATCGTGCGTGACCATCACCACCGTGCTGCCGGTCGCGGCGACGATCTTCAGCAGCTCGTCCTGCAGGTGCGCGCGGGTGAGCGCATCGAGCGCGCCGAACGGCTCGTCCATCAGCAGCACCTTGGGCGCCATCGACAGCGCGCGGGCGATGCCGACGCGCTGCTTCATGCCGCCGGAGATCTCGTGCGGATGCTTGTGCTCGGCGTGCGACAGGCCGACCAGCGCCAGCGCCGCGTGTGTGCGCGCCTTCAGGTCGGCCTTCGATTCGGTCTTGCCGAACACGCGCTCGACGGCGAGGTACACGTTGTCGAAGCAGGTCAGCCACGGCAGCAGCGAGTGGTTCTGGAACACCACCGCGCGGTCCGGCCCCGGCCCCGCGATCTCGCGCTCGGCCAGGATCAGCCCGCCGGAGGTCGGCCTGGTCAGCCCGGCGATCAGGTTCAGCAGCGTGGACTTGCCGCAGCCCGAGTGGCCGATCAGGGCGATGCACTCGCCGCGCGCCACGGTCAGGTTGATGTCGCGCAGGGCGACGAACGGGCCCTTCCTGGTCTTGAAGACCTGGCCGACGTTTTCGATACGCAGGAATTTGTCGGACATGCTTGGTTCCTCAGACGGCGTCGTACGAGAACTTGCGGGCGACGGCCAGCAGCGCCTGCTCCAGCAGCAGCCCCACCACGCCGATCACGAAGATGGCGATGACGATGTGCTCGACCTTCAGGTTGTTCCATTCGTCCCACAGCCAGAAGCCGATGCCGACGCCGCCGGTCAGCATCTCGGCGGCCACGATCACCAGCCACGCGGTGCCGATCGACAGCCGCACGCCGGTCAGCATGTAGGGCAGCACGGCGGGAAACAGCACGCGGGTGAAGACCTTCCATTCCGACAGGTTGAGCACGCGCGCCACGTTCAGGTAGTCCTGCGGCACGCGCGTCACGCCCACGGCGGTGTTGATCACCATCGGCCAGATCGAGCCGATGAAGATCGCCCAGATCGCCGCCGGATTGGCGGACTTGAACAGCAGCAGCCCGATCGGCAGCCACGCCAGCGGCGACACCGGCCGCAGCAGGCTGATGATCGGCGAGGCCATCGCGTTCAGGAAGGCGAAGCGCCCGAGCAGGAAGCCCGCCGGAATGCCGATGACGGCGGCCATGCCGAAGCCCGCGCCCACGCGCGCCAGCGACGACAGCACGTTCCAGCCGACGCCCTGGTCGTTCGGTCCGTTGCGGTAGAACGGATCGGCAAAGAGGGCGACGGCGGCTTTCCAGGTGACCGCCAGCGCCGGGATGGTCATGGCGATACCCTGCCAGGCCAGCACGAACAGCGCGAAGCCCAGCACGGGCGGGAATCCCTTCACCACGGCGGCGACCAGCCAGTCGCGCCAGGCGGGTTTGGGTGGTACGGAACTGGCGCCGGCGTGTGCGCGGGGCAAGGCTTTGGCAAGCGTGTTCATGTCGGGCTCCATCGATGTGAAGATCCGAAGATCAGGCCTTGATCTTGAAGCTGTCGGCGTAGGCGGCGGGGTTCTTTGTGTCCCACACCACGCCGTCGATCAGCTTGGCGACGCGCATGTCGCCCTTGGGCAGCGGCGTGCCGGCGGCGGTCGCGGCCTGCTTGTAGATGTCGATGCGGTTGACCTGCTTGGCCACGGCCAGGTAGTCGGGGTGCGTCTTCAGCAGGCCCCAGCGCTTGTGCTGCGTGAGGAACCACATACCGTCCGACAGGTACGGGAAATTGACCGCACCGTCGTGATAGAAGCGCATCGGGTCCGGATCGTCCCAGGTCTTGCCCAGGCCGTTGGTGTAGCGGCCGAGCATGCGGTCCAGGATGATGTCCATGTCGGTGTTGACGTAGGACTTGGCGGCCACCGTCTCGGCCGTCTTGCGCCGGTTCGAGGCCGAGGCATCGATGAACTTGGATGCCTCCAGCACGGCGGCCGTCAGCGCGCGCGCGGTGTTCGGATACTTCTGCACGAACTCGGCCGTGGTGCCGAGCACCTTCTCGGGATGGTCCTTCCAGATCGCCTGCGTGGTCTCGGCGGTGAAGCCGATGCCGTCGGCGATGGCGCGCGCGCCCCACGGCTCGCCCACGCAGTAGCCGTCCATGTTGCCCACGCGCATGTTGGCGACCATCTGCGGCGGCGGCACGGTGATTGCCTTGGCGTCCTGCAGCGGGTGGATGCCGTGCGCGGCCAGCCAGTAATACAGCCACATCGCGTGCGTGCCGGTGGGGAAGGTCTGGGCGAAGGTGTAGTCGCGCTTCTCCTTGGCCATCAGTGCCTTGAGCGACGCGCCATCCCTGACGCCCGCCTCCTTGAGCTTGGACGACAGCGTGATGGCCTGGCCGTTGTTGTTGAGCGTCATCAGCACGGCCATGTCCTTCTTCGGGCCGCCGATGCCGAGCTGCACGCCGTAGACGAGGCCGTACAGCACATGGGCCGCATCGAGGTCGCCGGAGACCAGCTTGTCGCGCACGCCGGCCCACGAGGCCTCCTTGGACGGCACGATCTTGATGCCGTACTTCTTGTCCAGGCCCAGCGTGGCCGCCATCACCACCGACGCGCAGTCGGTGAGCGGGATGAAGCCGACCTTCAGTTCGGTCTTCTCGGGTGCGTCGGAGCCGGCCGCCCAGGCCCCGGCGGGCACCAGCGGGTCTACCAATGCCATTGCGCTGCCTCCAGCGACGGTCGCCAGCACGCGCCGGCGCTTGGGGTTGATCGGGGTGTCGGTCTTGCTTGGCGCGGCCATCCGTGGCTCCAAAGAAAAGGCGTCCCGACACACCGCGCCGCCCGTCGCGAGGAAGGGTCGTCTGCGGTTGCGTCGGGACGCCGTTGTCCCATGCCGATACCCACGTTGGCACCGGCTGGGTCGACATCCGCAAGGGGCATGCCATGCGCACAGGCAGGGGAACCGGGACGCTCGCGGCCATGCAGCGGCCTCGCCTTGCCGTGCGACAGTGCGCGATTGGTGCGCCCGGCTGCGCCGGAGTTGTGCGGCGCACCAGATGTGGGCGGTGCCGGCCGTCTAGCCGGCCATGACGTCGATGACCCGTTGGGCCGCCTCCACCAGCTTGATGTTGCGGTCCATCGCCATCTTGCGCAGGCGCTTGAAGGCCTCGTCTTCCGACAACTGCATCTGCTGCATCAGCAGGCCCTTGGCGCGCTCCAGCAACTTGCGCTCGGCCAGCTGGGTCTTTGCGCTGTCCAGCTCGGCGCGCAGCGCGCGCTCGTGCTCGAAGCGCGAGTAGGCCACATCCAGCACCGCCTTCACGCGGGTCGGCTTGAGCCCGTCGACGATATAGGCGGTGATCCCGGCCGCGAACGCCGCCTTGATGCGGGTTGCGTCGTCGTTGTCGGTGAACAGCACGATGGGGCGCGGGGCGTGCTGGGTGGCCACGCAAACATGCTCGATGGTGTCGCGCGCAGCCGCTTCGGAGGCCACGATCACCATGTCCGGCTGGGTCTGGGCGATGCGCTCGGGCAGCATCAGGTCGGCATCCACCACGCCCACGTCTACGAAGCCGGCCTCGGCCCGCCCGGCGCGGATCAGCTCCAGGTTGACCTGTTCCGCGTCGAGCGGATCGCGCACCAGCAGCACGCGCATGGGTGCCGTGGCATGAGGAACGGATGGGGCAGGCGGCTTGGTTTGCATGGTGCAAAGTGGGGCGTTATGCACGCCACCCATGCAAGAACCGCGCCGGGTCGGTGCGCAAGCGGGCGTCGGTGCCCACAGTGTATCCTCGCCCTTTTGCCGGCCGCGTGAAAGCCGAGCCCGACCGGAACATCACCCGAGGAGACCCGCATGACCGATTTCGTCGTCACCCCGCCGACCGTCACCGGCATTCCCGTCCGCGGCGCAGCCGGCGAGTTCCCGGTGCGCCGCGTCTACTGCGTGGGCCGCAACTATGCCGCCCACGCTTGGGAAATGGGTTCCGACCCGGATCGCGAACCGCCCTTCTTCTTCTGCAAGCCGGCCGATGCCGTGCGCTACGTCGCCGACGGCACCACCGGCCAGTTCGTCTATCCGACCGAGACCCGCGATTGCCACTACGAGATCGAACTGGTCGTCGCCATCGGCACCGGCGGGCGCGACATCGCGGCGGAGTCGGTTGCCAAGCACGTCTACGGCTACGCCATCGGCCTGGACATGACCCGCCGCGACCTGCAGAACGCCGCCAAGAAGGGCGGTCGCCCGTGGGAGACCGGCAAGGCCTTCGACGGCTCCGCCCCGATCGGCCCGATCGTGCCGGCCAAGGAAGTGGCCAGCCCCGACCGCGGCGCCATCACGCTGTCGGTCAACGGCAAGGAGCATCAGCGTGGCGACCTGTCCGACCTGATCTGGTCGGTGCCGGAGACCATCGCCTACCTGTCCCGCCTGTTCGAGCTGCGTCCCGGCGACCTGATCTTCACCGGTACGCCCGAGGGCGTCGGTCCGGTCTCGATCGGCGACCTGATGGTCGGCAGGATCGACGGCGTGGGCGAGCTGCACGTGAAGGTGGTGTAAGCGATGTCGATCAAGCTGTACAACTACTTCCGCAGCTCGGCGTCGTTCCGCGTGCGCATCGCGCTGGAGGTCAAGGGCCTGCCGTATGACTATGCGCCGGTCCACCTGCTCAAGGGCGAGCAATCGGCGCCCGACTTCGTCAAGCTGAACCCGGATGCGCTAGTGCCGGTGCTGTGCGACGGCACCGAGGTCCTGAACCAGTCGCTGGCGATCGTCGAGTATCTGGAAGAGACGCATCCCGAGCCGACGCTGCTGCCGGGCTCGGCGGCCGACCGCGCGCACATCCGCGCCATCGCGCTGGCGATCGCCTGCGAGATCCATCCGCTGAACAACCCGCGCGTGCTCAAGTACCTCAAGCACACCTTCAGCGTGGACGATGACGCCCGCAACGACTGGTACCGCTACTGGGTGCGCCTGGGCTTCGCCGCCCTCGATACGCGCCTGTCGCAGTCGCCGCGCACCGGTGCCTATTGCGTGGGCGACACGCCGACGCTGGCCGACCTGTGCCTGGTGCCGCAGGTCTTCAACGGCAAGCGCTTCGACGTGGCGGTGGAAGACTACCCGACGCTCGCCCGCATCTTCGCGCACTGCATGGCCCAGCCGGCGTTCCAGCGCGCCGCGCCCGCCGCCCAGCCCGACGCTGCTTCCGCATGACGGGAGCCGGCCTGGACAGCGCGCCGCTGATCGGCGCGGTGTTGTCGGGCTTCGGCCTGGGCGCGAGCCTGATCGTGGCGATCGGTGCGCAGAACGCGTATGTGCTGCGGCAGGGATTGCGCCGCGAGTACGTGTTCGGCGTGGTGCTGATCTGCGCGCTGTGCGACATGGCGCTGATCGCGCTGGGCGTGGCCGGCATGGGCACACTCATCTCGGCCCACCCGGAATGGATGATGGCGGTGCGCTGGGCCGGCGCGGCCTTCCTGCTGGCCTACGGCGCGCGGGCATTCCGGGCCGCGTGGCGTGGCGCCGAGCGGCTGGAGGCGCGCAACGGCGAGAAGGCCTCGCATGCGTAGGTGCTGGCGTCCGCGCTGGCGCTGTCGCTGCTCAATCCGCACGTGTATCTCGACACTGTGGTGCTGCTGGGCGCCATCGGCGGGCGCTATGCGATGCCGGCCAACGTGGCGTTCGCCGGCGGCGCGATGTGCGCGTCGATCCTGTGGTTTTCGCTGCTGGGGTTTGGGGCGCGGCTGCTGGAGCCGGTGTTCGCCAGGCCGGTGGCCTGGCGGGTGCTCGATGCGCTGATCGGCGTGGTGATGTGGGCGATCGCGCTGATGCTGCTGATGGGCGGCTAACCCAGCAGCGCGTCGGCGAATTCGCGCGCGGAGAACGGCTGCAGGTCTTCCACCTGTTCGCCCACGCCGATGAAATACACCGGCACAGGCCGCTGCCGCGCGATGGCGGCCAGAATGCCGCCCTTGGCGGTGCCGTCCAGCTTGGTGATGATCAGGCCGGTCAGGCCGAGCGTATCGTAGAAGGCTTTCACTTGCGCCAGCGCATTCTGGCCGGTGTTGGCGTCGATCACCAGCAACGTCTCGTGCGGCGCCGTCGCCATCGCCTTGCCGATCACGCGGCGCACCTTCTTCAGTTCTTCCATCAGGTGCAGCTGGGTCGGCAGGCGGCCGGCGGTGTCGGCCATGACGATATCGATGCCGCGGGCGCGCGCCGCGTTCACCGCGTCGAAGATCACGGCGGCCGGGTCGCCCGATTCCTGCGCCACCACGGTCACGTTGTTGCGCTGGCCCCAGATCACCAACTGCTCGCGCGCGGCGGCACGGAACGTGTCGCCCGCTGCCAGCAGCACGGATTGCCCGTAGGTCTGGAAGTGCTTGCACAGCTTGCCGATGCTGGTGGTCTTGCCGGCGCCGTTGACGCCCGCGATCATGATCACCGTCGGCTGCTCGCGGCCGAGCACCATGGTCTTTTCCAGCGGATGCAGCAGCTCG
Source organism: Ralstonia syzygii subsp. syzygii (assembly GCA_919592095.1). GTDB lineage: Bacteria > Pseudomonadota > Gammaproteobacteria > Burkholderiales > Burkholderiaceae > Ralstonia > Ralstonia syzygii. The sequence goes on from CAKKOY010000088.1 coordinate 9,373, forward strand.
ATGAGCAGGTCGCGCAGCGCGGTCTTCACGCCCTCGGCGGTCTCGATGCGCTGGGCTTTCACACGGCGGCGCAGTTCGCCAAGCAGGTATTCGGTGGCATCGACGCCGGCATCGGCCATCAGCAGCGCGGTTTCCAGCTCCTCGAACAGCGCCTCGTCCACCTTCACGCCGACGAACAGCGTGGTCAGCCCCTTGCTGGTCTTCGACAGGCCCGAGCGCAGGCGCGACATCCAGCCATTGCGCGCCTGCTCCACCACGGGCGGCGTCGGCACGGTCTCGATATCGTCGGCCTGCATGTTCAGCGCAGCCGGCGTGGCCGGTGTATCCGGCACGGCAACCGGGGCGGGTGCGGGGGAGGCAACCGGGGCCGGGGCCTTTACCGCTTCAGGTGCGGCGGCGGGCGGCACCGGTTCGGCAGCCGGCTGGGGCTCTGCCTTGCGCTTCTTCCAGAAACTAAACATCGTAAAAGGCAGTCAATTTCGCCGTTAGAATCAAGCGTCGAATTTTATCAGACGGCCTTTATGCGTTCCTCCCCGCGATCCGTTTCAAACTCCGCCCGGACCAGCCTGCGCTGGGTGGGCATCGCCCTGGCGGCCGCCTTGCTGGCTGGCGAGGCCGGTGCACAGGAGCTGGCCTCGGCGCCAGCACGCCAGCCAGCCGTGGTCACTGGTGCCAAAGTCGGTACCAGCCAGGCCGATACACACGAATACCAGCTCGCCAACGGCCTGCGCCTGATCGTCAAGGAAGACCATCGCGCACCCACCGTCGCCCACATGGTGTGGTACCGCGCCGGCAGCATCGATGAGCACAACGGCATCACCGGTGTCGCCCACATGCTCGAGCACATGATGTTCAAGGGCACCAGGGCAGTCGGTCCCGGCGAGTTCTCGCGCCGCGTTGCCGCCCTGGGCGGTCGCGAGAACGCCATGACCACGCGCGATTTCACGATGTACTTCCAGCAGATCGAGAAATCGCGCCTGGCCGACGTGATGGCGCTCGAAGCCGACCGCATGGCCAACCTCCAACTGACCGACAAGGCGTTCAAGCCGGAGATGAACGTGGTCAAGGAAGAGCGCCGCATGCGCATCGACAATTCCGCCCGCGCCACCGTCTACGAGCAGATGCTCGCCGTGCTGTTCAACGCCGCGCCGTACCGCAACCCGACCATCGGCTGGCCGTCCGACCTCGACACGATGACGGTGCACGACGCGCAGGATTGGTATCACAAGTGGTACACGCCCAATAACGCGACGGTGATCGTCACCGGCGACGTCAGCCCGGACGAGGTCTTCCGCCTGGCCCAGCGCACCTACGGCAAGCTCAAGCCGCACGCGCTGCCGCGCCGCTACGCGCAGGACGAGCCCAAGCAGGTCGGCGTCAAGCGCATCTGGGTCAAGGCGCCGGCCGAGAATCCCTATGTGGTGCTCGCCTACAAGGCCCCGCCGCTCCGGGACGTGGAGAAGGATGCCGATCCGTATGCGCTGGAGGTGCTGTCCGCCGTGCTCGACGGCTACGACAATGCTCGCCTGCCCAACCTGCTGGTCAAAGGCGAAAAGCGCCTCGCCGATGACGTCAACGCCGGCTACGACGGCATGAACCGCGGCCCGTCGATTTTCCTGCTGGACGGCGTGCCCGCCGACGGCCACACCACCGCCGAGGTCGAACAGGCGCTGCGCGCGCAGATCGAGCGCATCGCCAAGGAAGGCGTGACCGAGGCCGAGCTCAAACGTGTCAAGGCGCAGGTCGTGGCCGCGCAGATCTACAAGCGGGATTCGGTGTTCGGCCAGGGCATGGAGATCGGCATGGCCGAGATGACCGGCCCGTTGTGGCGCAACCTGGACCGCATTCTGGAGAAGATCAAGTCCGTAACGCCCGCGCAGGTCCAGCAGGTCGCCAAGACTTATTTCACCGAAGACAACCTGGTCGTGGCGACGCTGTTGCCGCAACCGATCGACCCGAACAAGCCGGCGCGCAAGCCCGTTCCCGGCATGCGCGATGAAGGAGGGCTGCGTTGATGCGCGCCATGTCCCTGACCCTGAAGACTTTCCTGGCCGGCATGCTGGCCGCCTCGGCGCACGGCGCGCTGGCCGCGCTGCCGATCGAGCACTGGACGGCCGCCACCGGCGCGCGCGTGTTCTTCGTGCCGAGCCCGTCGATCCCGATGCTCGATATCAACCTCGATGTCGATGCCGGCACGCGCTATGAGCCGGCGGCCAAGGTCGGCCTCGCCTCGCTGACGGCGGGCATGCTCGACAAGGGCGTCGTGGCCGTCGGCAACACGCCGGCGCGCGACGAGGCGGCCATCGCCGATGCCTTTGCCGACGTGGGGGCCAGCTTCTCGGGTGGCGCCGGCGGCGACCGCACCAGCCTGCGCCTGCGCACGCTGTCCGATCCGGCTGAGCGCCAGCCCGCGGTGGACCTGATGGCGCAGATCGTCGCCGCGCCCACCGTGCCCGATGCCGTGCTGGCGCGCGACAAGCAGCGCACGGTTGCCGCCATCCGCGAGTCGCTGACCAAGCCCCAGGTGCTGGCCGACCGCGCCTTTGGTACCGCTATCTACGGCACCCACCCGTACGGCCAGTCGGCGACGCCCGAAACGGTGGAGAGCATCACCCGCGACGACATCCTGCGCTTCTATCACGCCAACTACATCGCCAAGCGCGCCGTGATCACGCTGATTGGGGCGATCAGTCGGCAGGAGGCCGAGGCCATTGCCGAGCAGGTCACGCGCGGCCTGCCGCCGGACGGCGCCACACCGCCCGCGCTGCCTGTCGTCAATGCGCCGCTGGCCAAGGCCGAGACCATGCGCATTCCGCACCCGGCGCAGCAGGCGACCATCGTGATGGGGCAGCCCGGGATTGCGCGCAGCGACAAGGATTACTTCCCGCTGCTGGTCGGCAACTACGTGCTGGGCGGCGGCGGCTTCAGCTCGCGCCTGACCAACGAAGTGCGCGAGAAGCGCGGCCTGACCTACAGCATCGGCAGCTATTTCGCGCCGGCCGCGCAGCTCGGTCCGTTCGAGCTGGCGCTGCAGACGCGCAAGGACCAGACCGAGCAGGCGCTGACGGTGGTGCGCGACACGGTCGCCCGCTTCGTCGCCGACGGCCCGACCGACGCGGAGCTCAAGGCCGCCAAGGACAACCTCGTCAACGGTTTCCCGCTGCGCCTGGACAGCAACCGCAAGCTGCTGGACAACGTCGCCAACATCGCGTGGTACAACCTCCCGCTCGACTACCTGGACACCTGGACGCAGCGCGTCGCGGCCGTCACGCGCGAGCAGGTGCGCACCGCGTTCCAGCGCGTGCTGCAGCCGCAGACCATGGTGACCATCGTGGTGGGCGGTCCGGCGCAGAACTGACAGCCGGGTTTTGTTTGCGCAGGCTCTACAATCGCGCCCATGGCTTCCCGTACTCCCAATCGTCCCAAGACTCCATCCGCCATGTCGCATGCCCGCGCGCCGCATCAGGTGCGGATCATCGGCGGCCAGTACAAGCGCACGCCGCTGCCGGTGATCGATGCCGAGGGCCTGCGCCCCACCGGCGACCGTGTCCGCGAGACCCTGTTCAACTGGCTCGGCCAGGACCTGGCCGGCTGGCGCTGCGCGGACATCTTCGCCGGCACCGGCGCGCTCGGCTTCGAGGCGGCCTCGCGGGGCGCAGCGCAGGTCACGCTGGTGGAGAACCATGCGCCCGCGCTGCGTGCCCTGCATGCGGTGCGCGACAAGCTGCGTGCCGGCATGGTCGACATCGTGCAGGGCGACGCCTTCGCTTGGCTCGCGCGCCAGGCCGACGGCGCGTTCGACCTCGTCTTCATCGATCCGCCGTTCGCGCAGGACTGGGCCCTGCGGGCGCTGGAAGCTGCGCTGCGCGTGGTACCGGAGGGCGGGCTGATCTATGTGGAATTGCCACGGCCGCTGGTGGCGGCGGTGCCCGGCGAAGGCGTTGCACCGGAAGCGGGCATACCGCTTCCGGCCGGCGTGGTGCTGCACAGGCACCTGCGCGCCGGCGCGGTGCATGCCCATTTGTTGCTGCGCAAAAACGGTTAAACTACGCCGCTTGTTGCCGGCGCATGGGCAGCCGGCGGCACCTTGCCGCTGGGCTGGGGCTTTCCAACCCGGCCTTGGCAATGCGGGCGGCAGATTCGGGGCCTGCCGCGCACGACAACCGTGTCCGACCGAAGCAGGTGCGGCCAAGCACCTCGCCGCGCCACCGGATGCATTTTTCCCCTTGGTGGAGGAACCATGGTGATCGCGGTTTATCCCGGCACATTCGATCCGTTCACGCGCGGCCACGAGGATCTCGTGCGGCGCGCATCCAACATCTTCGACGAGCTCGTCGTCGGGGTGGCGCAGAGCCCCAACAAGCGGCCCTTCTTTGCGCTGGAGGAGCGCATCCACATCGCGCGGGAAGTGCTGGGCCACTACCCCAATGTGCGGGTGGAAGGCTTTTCCGGCCTGCTCAAGGATTTCGTGCGCAAGAACAACGCGCGGGTGATCGTGCGCGGGCTGCGTGCGGTGTCGGACTTCGAGTACGAGTTCCAGATGGCCGGCATGAACCGCTACCTGCTGCCGGACGTGGAAACCATGTTCCTCACGCCGTCCGACCAATACCAGTTCATCTCCGGCACCTTTGTGCGGGAGATTGCCCAACTGGGCGGCGATGTCAGCAAGTTTGTCTTTCCGTCGGTGGAGCGGTGGCTGGTCGAGAAGGTTGGCCGCCGGCATGCCGAGTCCGACAAAACGGCTTAAAATGGCCCCTTGGCGGGAACGCGCCCGCCGGTCATTTCAAGGAAAGCATCATGGCGCTCATGATTACCGATGAGTGCATCAATTGCGACGTCTGCGAGCCCGAGTGCCCCAACGGCGCGATTTCGATGGGCCCGGAAATCTACGTGATCGACCCGGGCAAGTGTACCGAGTGCGTCGGCCATTTCGACGAGCCGCAGTGCCAGCAGGTGTGTCCGGTCGACTGCATCCCCAAGGATCCGGCCCACGCCGAGACCCCTGAGCAGTTGATGCAGAAGTACGTCAAGCTGACCGCGGCCTAGTACTACAGCCGTACCTATCGCCTAAGATGTTGTCCATGTGAGATGAGACGATCATGGTCCGATGCAAGGAACGGTGAGTGGCTGGGAGAGAGAGCTGGAAGGGTTGCACGA
>CAKKOY010000089.1 GCA_919592095.1 Ralstonia syzygii subsp. syzygii
CGTGCTCAACCGCATGGCTGCGCTTGCCCGCCCGCAGTCCGTCCGCGTCGACTGAATTACGCCTCACAGGGATGGCTTCGACTTCAAAGTCGATTTATGCAACAACGCCTTGCTGAGGGACGTTGTCACCGCTTCAGAACCTGTTTTTCATGTCCACGCCCTTTATAGCACTCACGATGCCTTGCAACCGGCTCAGCCGACCGCCGCTTCAAACACGCGCCGGTAGTTGCCGCCCAGGATCTGCCCGACCTCGGCCGGCGTGAAGCCGCTCTTGGGCAGCGCGTCCGCCAGCGCCGGCAACTGGGCATAGCTGTCGAAAACGGGCGGCCGGATGAAGCCGAGCATATCCGTGCCCAGGCCGATGTGCGCGATGCCCACCGCGTCCGCCAGGCGCTTGATGCCCTCGGCCATGGTGTCGAGGCTGGGGTAGTCCGCCGCGTTCGGCCAGACGCTGCCGCCGGTGTCCGCCACCGCGCGCGTGGTCGGCCGTGATCAGGCGGCTGCGCAGCCCCGGCCGGCCCGACAGCGCCGTATGCGACAGGACCAGCGGCTTGCTCGTCGTGGCGTCGGCGCGCTTGACCAGGTCGTACGTGCCGTGCGCCACGTCCACCCGGTGATGTCGACCAAGGTGTCGTCCGGTGCGCCGGCGGTTCCGGTCTGGATGGTGTCCCAATCGATCTGCATGGCGGCTCCGTCGCAGGAGGGGGGCCTGTATCAGGCGGGTTGCGGGGGCGGGTGGAAGAAGCGGTCGCCTCGTCCGCCGGCAGGAGGGAGCCTACGCCTGTTCATGCAAGACGTGCGCTTTGCCGCGCATCCGGGGCAGGTGCTTGACTCTGGAGTTACTTCAGGGTTTTGAATGGCGGCATGAAACCCATCCTGCCTCTGCGATGACCTCTCACGACCACGCCAATGCCAAGCCCGCGCAGACCGGCTGTGGCGGCTGCTGCGGCCACGATCACCCGGCCGCGCAGGACACCGCCGCCCGCCCCGCGCAGGCGCATGAGCCGCATCCCGGCCAAGACCACGCGCACGAACCCCATGCGGCTGCCGCCTCCGTCGATGCCGCCGTGCTGGCCCTCGCCTGCGGCCGCACCCGGCTGCGCATCGCGCAGATGGACTGCCCGACCGAGGAGCGGATGATCCGCGCCAGGCTCGGCAACGCCGAAGGCGTGGTCGCGCTGGATTTCAACCTGCTGGAGCGGCATCTCACCATCCACCACACCGTCGACGATGTCACGCCGTTCCTGGAAGCGCTGCGCGCCATCGGCATGGACGGCGAGGTGCTGGAAGCGCACGATCGCGCGGCGGCCGAGCCCGAGGCCGCGACCGGGGGCGTGTCGCGCCGCACCTGGCTGCTGGGTATCGGCGGCGTGGCGGCGTTCGGCGCGGAGGCCATCGCCTGGTCGCTGGGCGATCATGCCTGGCCCGTGCTGGGGCTGGCGCTGGCCTCCATCGGGCTGGCGGGCTGCCAGACGCTGCGCAAGGGCTGGATCGCCCTGCGCGCATTCGCGTTCAACATCCATTTCCTGATGGCCGTGGCCGTCATCGGCGCGCTGCTGATCGGCAAATGGGCCGAGGCCGCGATGGTGATCTTCCTGTTCGCCGTGGCCGAGGCGATCGAGGCGCGTGCGCTGGTCCGGGCCCGCGATGCCGTCCGTGCGTTGACGGCCATCGCGCCCGATACGGCGGATGTGTCCGATGGGGCGGGCGGCTGGCGGGCGGTGGCGGTCGAAGCGGTCGCCATGGGCCTGCGCCTGCGCGTGCGCACCGGCAGCCGCGTCCCGGTGGACGCGCACATCGTCGCCGGCCGCGCCGCACTGGACGAATCGCCCGTCACCGGCGAGAGCCTGCCGGTGGAGAAGGCCGTCGGCGACGCCATCCTCGCCGGCACCATCGTCACCGACGGCGTGATCGAGGCCGAGGCCATGGCGGTCGCCGCCGACAGCACGCTCGCCCGCATCGCCGCGGCCATCCAGCAAGCGCAGGCGCAGCGCGCGCCGACCCAGCGCTTCGTCGACAAGTTCGCGTCCATCTACACGCCCGCGATGATGCTGCTCGCGCTGGCAGTCGCCGTGATCGGCCCGCAGGTGACGGCCGACGGCTGGCTTACGTGGGCCTACCGCGCGCTCGTGCTGCTGGTGATCGCCTGCCCGTGCGCGCTGGTGATCTCCACCCCGGTCACCGTGGTCAGCGGGCTGGCGGCCGCCGCGCGGCGCGGCATCGTCGTCAAGGGCGGTGTCTATCTGGAAAGCGGCCGGCGCCTGCGCGCGCTGGCGCTCGACAAGACCGGCACGCTGACCACCGGCCGCCCGGTGCTGGATACGGTGGCGCTGCCCGACGGCGTACACCGCGCGGTGGCGGCGCTGAATGCCGCGACCGATGCCCTCCAACTGCGGGCGCTCGGTGTGGCCGCGGCGCTGGATGCCCATACCACGCACCCGATTGCCCAGGCGATCGTGCAGGCCGCCGCCGCGCATGGGGCGGCGCAGGCGCGCCGCGTCGATGATCTGTCCGTGCTGCCCGGCCGCGGCGTCGCGGGCACGCTCGACGGCGTGCGCTGGCATCTGGGCAACGCCGCGCTCGTCGCTGAACGCGGGTTGGATACGTCGGCCTGGCGTCAGGCCGCCGAGCGGCTGCAGGCCGAGGGCATGTCGGCGGTTACGCTGTGCGATGCGGGCGGCGCGGTGGCGCTCTTCGGCGTGCGCGACCGCGAGCGCGCGGAAAGTGCCGAGGCCATCGCCGGCCTGCGCGCCCTGCACGTGCAGCCGGTCATGCTGACCGGTGACGACCGCCGCGCCGCGCAGGCCATCGCCAGGGCGGTCGGCATCGATGCCGTGCATGCCGAGCAGTTGCCGGCCGACAAGCAGCGCGTGATCGGCGAGCTGGCCGCGCAATACGGCTTCGTCGGCATGGTCGGCGACGGCATCAACGACGCGCCGGCCCTGGCCCGCGCCGACATCGGCTTCGCGATGGGCGCGGCCGGCACGGCCACCGCCCTCGAGGCTGCCGACGTCGCCATCATGGACGACGATCCGCGCAAGCTGGCCTCCTTCATCCGCATCAGCCGGCGCACCGTGGCCGTGCTGCGCCAGAACATCGCGCTCGCGCTGGGCATCAAGGCCGTCTTCCTTGCCCTGGCCGTGGCGGGCGAGGCGACGCTGTGGATGGCGATCTTCGCCGATGTGGGCGCGAGCCTGCTGGTGGTGTTCAACGGGCTGCGGGTGATGCGCGCGCGTGCCTAGCTAGCGATGCACGCCGCGGATATGCCGATGCGCGTGCTCGGCATCCGCAGGGTCGGCATGATGATCGGCGCCCTTGAGCGGCAGCGGTTCTTCATGCAGCGACTGCAGCACGCCGCACTCCGCCACGGACGCGGCCGTCGTGCACCGCTGCCCGATCGCCTCGATCTGCCGCTTCAGTTCGGTCAGCTCGGCGATGCGGGCTTCGACATGGCGCAGGTGCTCGTCGAGCAGACGGTTGATTTCCTTGCACGAGGCCTGCGGGTTGGTCTGCAGTTCCATCAGCCGCCGGATTTCGGCGTGTGCCATGTCGAGCGACCGGCACTTCGCGATGAAGGCCAACTGCTCGGCATGCTCGGGCGTGTAGACGCGGTAGTTGTTGGCGGCGCGTGCCGGCGGGGGCAGCAGGCCCTGCGCTTCGTAAAAGCGGATGGTCTCGATGCTGACGCCGGTGCGCTGCGCGAGTTCGCCGATCTTCATGATGAGGCGTGGCTTTGCGGGATGGCCCTCAAGCATACGCCTTACAGGGTGGCGAGCAGCTCCTTCTGCTGCGCCGGGGAGAGCGGGGCGGCACCGGCCACTTCGAGGCAGGCCTTCTTGCACTGGTCGCAGGCTTCGGCGCACTTGCGGCAGTGACCTTCGCCGTGATGGGCGCATTCCTCCATGGTCTGCTGGCAGATCTCGGCGCAGTCCTCCAGCAGCAGCTCGGCGAATTCGCTGTTGCGCTCCAGGAAATCGCGCGCCAGGGCACAGAATCTGGCGCAATCGGTACACAGGCTGATGCAGCGGGCCATGGCTTCGGCATGCCCGTTCTTGCCGCATTCCGTCGCGCAATGTAGGCAGGCGGTTTCGCAGGTGTGCAGTGCTTGGATCACACCGGCAAAACGCTTGGCATTCTCCTTCGCGGTCGGACGATGAATCATCTCGGTTCTCCTGGCAGTGGACACACACGCATGCGTGCGACGAAAGTGATGCACACCCGGGCGCCGGGCGACGCCCGGGCGGCATTCTTTCAATGTAGCAACTCACCGCCTACTGCGGGGATAAACCTGAGTGATCAGGCAATCTCCATGGCGGGCGCCATGCCGCGCCGCAGCAGGCTTTGCCCCGGCTGCGCCTGCGCGTGACGTGTCGCCAGCCGGTTCACGCCGCCCACCACCGCGCGGATCGACGCCGTCGTCAGGTTCGCATCGATGCCCACGCCGAACACGCTGCCGGCCACGCCCGGCGCCGCCAGTTCCGCAAAGGCGATGGCATCCGCGTTTGCCCCCTGGCCCAGCGCGCGCTCTTCGTAGTGATGGATCGACACCGGCGCCGCCAGCACGGCGGACAGCGCCTGCACCAGCGCATCCAGTGGCCCGTTGCCCACGCCTTCGCAGACGTGCTCGCGGTCGGCGATGTTGACGACCAGGCGGATGTGCTGGCTGCCGTCGTCACGCTCCGTGAGCCGGTGCGACACGTAGCCGATCGGCCCCCTGGCTTGCAGATAGGTCTCCTGGAACAGCGTCCAGATGTCGGTGGCGGTGGCTTCGCGGCCGCTGGTGTCGGTCAGCTTCTGCACGGTGCTGCTGAACTCCACCTGCAGCCGACGCGGCATCGCGATGCCAGAGCCGCTTTCCAGCAGATAGGCGATGCCGCCCTTGCCCGACTGACTGTTGACGCGAATGATCGAGTCGTAGGTGCGGCCCACGTCGGCCGGGTCGATCGGCAGATAGGGCATCTCCCAGATGGCATCCGGCTTCTGCACCGCGAAGCCCTTCTTGATGGCGTCCTGGTGCGAGCCCGAGAACGCGGTGAAGACCAGGTCGCCCACGTACGGATGACGCGGGTGCACCGGCAGCTGCGTGCAGTCTTCGCACGTGCGCGCCACGTCGTTGACGTGGGAGAAGTCCAGGCCCGGATCGATGCCCTGCGAATACAGGTTGAGCGCCAGCGTGACCAGGTCCACGTTGCCGGTGCGCTCGCCGTTGCCGAACAGGCAGGCTTCCACGCGGTCGGCGCCGGCCATTACGGCCAGTTCCGCCGCCGCCACTGCCGTGCCGCGGTCATTGTGCGGATGCACAGAGAGGAGGATCGAATCGCGCCGCGCCAGGTGGCGGTGCATCCATTCGATCTGGTCGGCGTAGACGTTGGGCGTGGCCATCTCCACCGTGGCCGGCAGGTTGAAGATGATCTTGTGCGCGGGCGTCGGGTCCCACGCCTCGGTGACGGCGTTGCAGACCTCCAGCGCAAAGTCCAGCTCGGTGCCGCTGAACACCTCCGGGCTGTATTGATACGTCCACTGCGTCTCGGGCATCGACTCGGCAATCCCGCGGATCAGCTTCGCGCTCTCCACGGCGATGCGCTTGACGCCTTCGCGGTCGGTGTTGAACACGGTGCGGCGGAACACCGGCGACGTCGCGTTGTACACGTGGATGATCGCGCGCCTGGCGCCGCGCAGCGATTCCATGGTGCGGCGGATCAGGTCTTCGCGCGCCTGCGTCAGCACCTCGATGGTCACGTCATCGGGGATGTGTCCGCCTTCGATCAGCTCGCGCACGAAGTCGTAGTCGGTCTGGGAGGCGGCGGGGAAGGCAGCTTCGATTTCCTTGAAGCCGATCTGCACGAGCATCTTGAACATGCGCATCTTGCGCTCGGCGTTCATCGGCTCGAACAGGGCCTGATTGCCATCGCGCAGGTCCGTGCTCATCCAGATCGGCGCGCGGGTGATGGTCTTGGACGGCCAGGTGCGATCGGGCAGGGCGATCGGCGGGAACGGGCGGTACTTGGTGGCGGGGGTCTTCAACATGGTGCGTGTGTCCTATGCGATCGGGATCGGTTGCATGCAGCGGGGACGGTCGCGTGCGCGGCGTCCGGCGTGGTTGGGAACGGGTTGCGGGGGCGGCCAGACAGCGCACGGGCGCGTGGTCTGGCAACCGGTCGGTAGTCGTAGCGACAGCGGGGGCAGGATCGGGGCGGACATGGAAGGCTCCAGAACGGCGCGCGGACTGCGCCACACGAGGCCCATCGCGGCGACGGGCCGGTCAAACACCGGAACGAAGGGGAAAGGGGGATCTACGCGCTTACACGCGTAGTAGAGGTAGGGCGGCGGATAGCAGACCGGGCCCGCACACGGGCGTGCGGGCGAGGAAGTGAAGGAGGGCGGTCTGCCGGGAAGCCATCAGGCGATAGTGCCGGGTGCGGCGATGGGTTGTCAAGTTCAGGGGGTGCGGTCGGGCGGCGGGACCGGCCGAGCGCAAGGGCACCGGTTTCCTCAAGTTTCTGCCGCCGTCAAACGGTTCTGCCGCGTCCTTCTTGCACACCTTCCGATCGACGTCGTCATGAGCGCACGTGGGGCGAACCCCAGGGTTTGCTGGAGGCCTGGTTTCCCCTGGCGTTGCGCAAATGGACTGCCTGGTGCGGCGCGCAAATCTCCTGGGCTTGGCTGATCGGACTGCCTCCAGTCGTCGGCAAAGGCCGTCCGATTGGCCGTCAGCAAAATACATCCGAACCTGCTTTAATACACCCGGTCCGCACCGCCACGCCGTGATGTTGCGAACTCCATAACGGTGCGACATCCCACCCGCCGCACAAGGAGAATCCCGCCATGGTGACGTTGAATATCAACGGCAAGCCGGTGGAGGTCGACGCCGACCCGTCGACTCCGCTGCTCTGGGCGCTGCGCGACAATCTTGGCCTGACCGGCACCAAGTTCGGTTGTGGCGTCGCGTCATGCGGTGCCTGCACCGTCCATCTGAACGGGCAGCCCACGCGCAGCTGCGTGCTGCCGATCTCTGCCGTGGTTGGCGCGCAGATCACGACCTCCGAGCACATCGCCGACGACAAGGTCGGCAAGGCCGTGCTGAACGCCTGGGTCAAGCACGATGTGGCGCAGTGCGGCTATTGCCAGAGCGGCCAGATGATGAGTGCCGTCGGTTTGCTGCGCAGCAAGAAGACGCCGACCGATGCCGACATCGACAGCGCCATGGCTGGCAACCTGTGCCGCTGCGCGACGTACCAGCGCATCCGCGCCGCCATCCACGACGCGGCCAAGGCGCTGGCGTAAGCCTCCCACCGGAGAACAGACGATGCGAATCCGCAATCTCGAAGCACTGGCGGGTGGCGGCGCCCAGCATCCGGCCGCGTCGGCGCCTGCCGATGCCGGCGTCGCGACGCTCGACCGTCGCAGCTTTCTGAAACTCACCTCGCTGGCGGGCGGTGGCCTCGCGCTCGGCGTGGTGCCGGCGCTGGCGGGCGCGCAGGATGTGCAGGCCAAGCCGCCGTCGCCGCCGCAGGCCTTCCTGGTCATCGCGCCGGACAACACCGTGACCGTGGCCGTCAACCGGCTCGAGTTCGGCCAGGGCGTGCACACGGCGCTGCCGATGGCGCTGGCCGAGGAACTCGACGTCGATTGGCGCAACATGCGCGCAATGCTCGCGCCTGCCGGCGATCCCTACAAGGACCCGACCTTCGGCATCCAGATCACCGGTGGCTCGACCGCCCTCAACCATTCGTTCGCGCAATACCGCGAGCTCGGGGCGCGCGCTCGCGCGATGCTGATCGCGGCGGCGGCCGAGCGCTGGAAGGTGGACCCGTCCACGTGCCGCACGGCCAACGGCGTGGTCATCTCCGGCAGCCACCGCGCGACCTATGGCGAACTCGCGCAGGCCGCGATGGCGCTGCCGGTGCCCCAGCAGGCCGCGCTCAAGAATCCCTCGCAGTTCCGCATTGTCGGCAAGCCGACGCCGCGGCTGGATGCGCGCGCCAAGCTCGACGCATCGCTCAAGTTCGGCATCGACACGCGCCTGCCCAATATGAAGGTGGCGGTGGTGGCCCGCCCGCCGCGCTTCGGCGGCACGGTGGCCAAGTACGACGCCGCAGCGGCCAAGGCCGTCAAGGGCGTGGTCGATGTCGTGCAGATCCCGACCGATCGCGGCGGCACCGGCGTGGCGGTCATCGCCGACGGCTACTGGCCCGCCAAGCAAGGCCGCGATGCGCTGCAGGTGACGTGGGACGACACCGGCTCGCGCGTGTCCTCCGCCGCGCTGATGAGCGAATACAAGACGCTGGCCGACCAGCCCGGCATCGTGGCCGAGGCCGCCGATGTCAGCGCCATCCAGTCGGCCGCCAAGCGCATCCAGGCGGACTAAGAGTTTCCGTATCTCGCGCACGCGCCGATGGAGCCGCTCAACTGCACGATCGATCTGCAGAGCGAGGGCGGCAAGGTCAGCGGGGCCAAGGTGTGGGTCGGCTCGCAGTTCCAGACGGTCGATCAGGGCGCGCTTGCCAAGACGCTCGGGGTCGCGCCCGAGAAGGTTGAACTGAACACGATGATGGCGGGCGGCGGCTTCGGCCGGCGCGCGGTCCCGACGTCGGATTACGTGGTGGAAGCGGCCAGCGTCGCCAAGGCGTACGCGGCGGCCGGCCACAGCGGTCCGGTCAAGGTGATCTGGAGCCGCGAGGACGACATCCGCGGCGGCTACTACCGCCCGATGCACCTGCACCGCGTCGATATCGGCCTGGACGGCAGCGGCAAGGTGCTGGGCTGGAATCACGTGATCGTCGGGCAATCGATCACGAAGAACACGCTGTTCGAGCCCTACACGTTCAAGAACGGCGTGGATGCCACCATGGCCGAAGGCGTGATCGAGAACGACTACGGCTTCCCGATGCAGGTGTCGGTGCATCACCCCAACGTGGACGTGCCGGTGCTGTGGTGGCGCTCGGTCGGCCATACCCATACGGCGTTCGTGATGGAGACGCTGGTCGACGAGGTCGCGCATGCCGCCAGGCAGGACCCGGTGGCCTATCGCCTGGCGCGCTTCACCGGCAAGGCGCAACGAACGCCATCGCGAGGCACTGCAGCTCGCCGTCAACAAGTCCGGCTACGGCAAGCGCAAGCTGCCGAAGGGGCAGGCGTGGGGTGTGGCGGTGCATGAGTCGTTCAACTCGGTGGTGGCCTATGTCGTGGAGGTGTCGATCGACCAGGGCAAGCCGCGCGTGCATCGCGTCACGGCGGGCGTGCATGCCAACCGCGTGATCAATCCGATGGGCGCGCAGGCGCAGATTCAGGGTGGCTGCGTGTTCGGCCTGGCGATGATCGCACCGGGCTTTGCCATCGAGATCGAGAACGGCGCCACCAAGAACAGCAACTTCACCGATTTCCCGCCCGTGCGCATGCCGGATGCGCCACCGGTGGACGTGTTCTTTGTGCCCTCCGACGATAACCCGACCGGCCTCGGCGAGCCCGGCGTACCGCCGATCGCGCCGGCCGTCGCCAACGCCGTGTTCGCGCTGACCGGCAAGCGGCTGCGCAAGCTGCCGTTCGACGCGGTGTAGCCGGTTCAACGTGATGCGATCGAGGCCGGCATGCAGCGATGCGTGCCGGCTTTTTTTCCTTCCGCGGCGCATTTCTTGCGCCGCGGACCAATCCCTTCCTCCCACGGAGTCCGTCATGGCCCTGAACATCCTGTACACCGCGCATGCCACTGCCACCGGCGGCCGCAATGGCCATACGCAGACCGCGGACGGCCAGGTCTCGCATGACCTGTCGATTCCCAAATCGATGGGCGGGCCCGGCAAGCCCAACACGACCACGCCGGAAGACCTGTTCGCCGCCGGCTATGCCGCCTGCTTCGGCTCGGCCTGCGACTTTGTCGCCAAGAGCATGCTCAAGCTGAATCCGGGCAGCGTCGAGATCCATTGCGACGTGGGCATCGGCACCCGTCCGGAAGGCGGCTTCGGCCTGAAGGTGGGGCTGACCGCGCGCATCGGTGGCCTGTCCAGGGCCGAGGCCGAAGCGCTGGTGGCCAAGGCGCACGAGGTCTGTCCGTATTCCAACGCCACGCGCAACAACGTCGAGGTGACATTGAAGACCGAGGTCGTCTGATGCTGCGGCAGCCAGTCGTCGGCGTGCTGTTGGCGGCGGGCCGCGGCAGCCGCTTCGATCCGGACGGCACGGTCAACAATCTGCTGGCCGTGTTGCCCGACGGCACGCCGGTCGCAGTCCAGGCCGCGCGGCATCTGCGTGCGGTGCTGGACGATGTCGTGGCCGTGGTGCCCGCCGCCGCCACGCATGGTGTCGAGGTCGAGCGCCTGGCCGCGCTGCTCGCCGAAGCCGGTTGCGATGTCCTGCGCTGCGCGCACGCGGCGCGCGGCATGGGGGCGAGCCTGGCCGCTGGCGTCGCGGCGCGCCCCCACGCCAGCGGCTGGATCATCGCCCTGGCCGACATGCCGTGGCTGGCCCCCCGCACCATCGCCCGGGTTGCCCAGGCGCTGGATGCGCACCATTGCGTCGCACCGTTCCATCAGGGCCGGCGCGGGCATCCCATCGGCTTCGGCACGGACTATTTCGCCGGCCTCGCCGCGCTCGACGGCGACGAGGGTGCCCGCAGGCTGATCGACCCGGCCCGGCTTATCCGCCTCGACGTCGAGGATGCCGGTACGTTGCGCGATGTGGATACCCCCGCCGATATGGCGCTCGCACACCCCCCCGATTTGTCCACAGGACACCCCAACCCGCCTGCAAAACCCGCCGCAACCGATTGACGCCAAAGGGTTTGTTGCACGTTGTAACAGGCCGGCGCGCTGTGGATAACCGGGGGATGCCCGGGCCGTGGCCGCGCCGGCACGCGCGTCGCCGCGTGGCCGAACGGGCTTGCGCCTTCAATATCTCGCCGCCACGCCCGGTTATGCACAAAACATGTGGATAACTCTGTGGGAAAAACGATTGGACCCGCGTCGCCACGGGCTTTCGTCGGCTCTGCTCGGGGATTCGGCACGAACTGTCATGGTTGTAACAGCCACCCGCAAGCAACGTTTTCTTACAAAGCGATACAGCACATGCGTAGCCGATCCGTCAGACTCCGGGCATGCCATGACGGCATCGCAACCACGCCTTGAAAGGAGAACAACATGACTCGGGTGCTGACGATTCTTTTGGCGACCGCCACGCTGCTGACCGCGACTGGCTGTGCCAGCTGGACACCGCGCCAGCGCAACACCGCGATCGGCGCGGGCGTGGGCGCGGTGGCGGGCGCGGCGTTGATCGGTGGGCCGGGCGCTACGCTGGGTGGCGCCGCGCTGGGCGGCCTGGTCGGCAACGTGGCGACGCGCTGATTGCTGCCGGCAGAAAAGGAAGCGGACCCTTGCGGTCCGCTTTTTTTTCTGTGTGTGGCCCGTTTCAGATCGGAATGGCGCCCCGGGCGCGCAGCAGGCCCTCCATCGCAGGCACCTCGAGCGGCCGCCCGAACAGGAAGCCCTGCACTTCGTCGCAGGCGTGTGCCGCCAGGAAGGTGGTCTGCTCGAGGGTTTCCACGCCCTCTGCCGTGACGGTCATGTTGAGCGCCTGCGCCATGGCGATGATGGTCTTGGTCAGCGCCACGCGGTCGGCCACGGCCGGCACGCCGCTGATGAACGAGCGGTCGATCTTGATATTGTGGATCGGCAGGCTGCGCAGATACGACAGCGACGAAAAGCCGATGCCGAAGTCGTCGAGTGAGATGCGCACGCCCCGCGCGGCCAGGCTGGTCAACAGACGCTGCGTGGAGAGACGGTCCGCCAGCAGCACGCTCTCGGTCAGTTCCAGCTCGAGCCGCGAGGGCCGCAGACCCGATGTCTCGAGCGCATCATCGACGTCGCGCTCGATCACGCCCGCGTCGCACTGGCGCGCCGATACATTGACGGCGATCCTGCCGGTGAAGCCGAAATCGCGCTCCCATGCCTGGCCTTGCGCACAGGCTTGCTGCAATGCCCAGCGGCCCAGTTCGATGATATAGCCGGATTCCTCCGCCACCGCGATGAACTCGGTCGGCGACACGGCCCCGAGTTCGGGGTCCGACCACCGCATCAGCGCTTCGACGGCCATCAGTTCGCGTGTGTCGAGCGCGTACTTGGGTTGATAGACCAGGCGCACCTGTCCGCGCGCCAGCGCGCGCCGCATCCGTTCGTTGAGCGTGAAGCGGCGCAGGAGCTGCGTCTCGAGCGCACGGGAATAACGGGCCATGCGGTTGCGGCCGTTCTCCTTGGCACGGTACATGGCGGCTTCGGCCCGGCTGACGAGCGTGGCGGCATCGCTGCCATCTTCAGGGAACATCGCCACGCCGATGCTGGCCGACAAGTGCACTTCGCGTTCGCCGCCCGAGAACGGCTTGGCAAGCGCATTGAGCACCTGCTGCGCGAGCGTCTCCGCCCTGTCCGGCGTGTCGATCGCCACGCAGAACTGGTCGCCGCCCAGACGCGCCAGCAACGCGCGCTGGCCGACATCGGCGCGGATGCGCTGCGCCGCCACATTGAGCACCTGGTTGCCGATGTGGTGGCCCATGGCTTCGTTGACGGTCTTGAAGTGGTCCAGCCCGACATACAGCAGCGCCGCCTGCCCGGTGGACGGCAGCGCCAGGCGTGCGTCGAGCCGCTCGATGAAGGCGGCGCGATTGGGCAGGCCGGTGAGCGAATCCTTGGTCTCCAGCAGCCGCAACTGCTCATAGGTGGACCGTTCGGCCGTGATGTCGGTGAAGATGACGAGCACCGCGTGCGGAGACGCGCTGTCCTGCGAGAACATCGGCAGGACCGACTCGCGCAGCCAGACGATCTGCCCGTTGCCGGCAGGCATGCCCACCACGACGTTGTTGACAGCGCGCCCGGTGCGGGCCGCCAGCGTGGACGGCCAGGCCGCGCGTGGCAGGATGCTGCCGTCTTCGGCCAGCATGATGTCGCCCAGCATCAGGCGCGTGCGGCTTTTCCATGAGGTGCCTGACAGGCGCAGGATTTCGGCTGCGCTGCGGTTGTACGACAGCACACGCCCATCGGTCGAAAGCGTGAGCACACCTTCGCTGAGGTGGTTGACCACCAGCCGGTACTGGTCGCGCAGATCCCGCGCCTGCCGGTATTCGCCTTCGAGCCGCAGCAGCTTGGCCAGCGCGCTGACATAGCCGTTGCAGGTGTGGTGCTGGGCGGCATCGTCCGGCGGCCCGTGCGTCTCCGATGGCGATGCGTAGAACAGGCAGAACAGATCCTCGTTCGGATGCGCCCCGCCATGCTGGGCGGGGATGCGGCAGACCCATGCCGGCGGGGTGATCCCGGGCACGCGGGCGAGGACGTTGCGCAAGGCGGCAGGCGCGTTGGCCAGCCGCGTCAATTCGACCGGAGGCAGGTCGTTCAGCGCCGGTGCGGCGCGGGCCAGTTCGGCATCGAGTTCGCTCTGTGCGGCGGTGCTCAGGCGTGCCGCGGTGTCCTGGCCGCCGGCCAGCTGGGCGCGTGCGGCCCGCGTGCCGTACAGCCTCACGTGGTTCGACACGACGCGCGCCACCACGCACAGCATCAGCGGCAGTGCCGCTTCCAGCGCGCGCAGCGCGGCGTACAGGCGCTCGCCCAGCGACGCCACGGAGGGCAGCGTGGACAGCAGGTGATCCAGGTGTTCATGCGGCAGCGCCACGCCGATGGCTTCCGGACTAAGGACCCGCTCGCCGGGCTTGCCCGGCAACTGCGCATCGAGTGGCAGCGGTAGTCCGTGCACGACCACCTGCTGGGCGGGCATGCCATCGAAGCGGGTCGGCGTGATGGTCAGGCGAACAACGGAAGGTGCCCCGGATTGCGCGCCGGGCATGTCGGGGGCCATCTGCGCGGCGTGGAACGGGTCAGCCACCGGTGCTGCGTGCGCGCCCTGCGGGTGGGCGGCATCGAGTTGCAGCGATTCGGGGGCATCGAGAAAGAAGCGCGAGAAGGGCTCGCCCAACAATTGATCGACCGATAGGGCCCGCACCATGCAGACACCCGCTGCATTGGCATACACGATGCGCCCTTCCAGCACCACATAGAACGGGACAGGAAGGCTTTGTGCGGACAGCGGGTAAGAAAGATCGTCTTGCATCCCACGCTCCATGGGGAACAGACCCTAGGCACCGCGCAACGAACGGACCCGCGGGTTCAGAGAAGCGCTGTGCTTCATCGGGGGCGCGCTACTGAAGCGAACCGGCGGAAGTGGGGACAACATTCTTCATGATGCGCAAAAGTCGCCTGCAGCGCAAACCCTCGTTTTGTGTCCGATACAACACACGCGGGTGGCGTGCCCACGGGCGGCGTTGTTGCATAAATCCGGTCGCCCGCGCGCGGCATGATGACGTTTACGCGCAACGGTCTGGGCAGATGGCGCGGTAAACAATCCGGCTGGCTGCGTAGATTGTCG
>CAKKOY010000090.1 GCA_919592095.1 Ralstonia syzygii subsp. syzygii
GTGCTCAACCGCATGGCTGCGCTTGCCCGCCCGCAGTCCGTCCGCGTCGACTGAATTACGCCTCACAGGGATGGCTTCGACTTCAAAGTCGATTTATGCAACAACGCCGGTGCAATGCGTCGCGTACGGATCCTATGCCCGGCAATCGTTACATGGGCCATGTAACCCTTACGTGACGGCGTGCGGCAGACTGCCTTGGCGTGTTTTTGCACGATCGGGCCGAGGCGATGGCGGGGCAAGCCGCTTGCGCGGGCGGCCTCGACGGCACGCGTGGCGCAACGCCGTGGCATGGTGGTTGCAGTGAGGACAGCGTCATCAGTCCGCCAGCAGGGAGGGGCGTATGAACCAGCCTCCACGCAGCGGGGTCCGCAGTCCGCTCACGCGCGATGGCATGCCCACGCAGGGCCCCACGTCTGCGCAAGTCTCCGACGCCAAGCCCGCCGCCGCACCCCCGCACACCGCGCGCGAACGCGTGGAAGCGGCGCTCGGCGAGCCCGAGCACGAGGTCCAATCGTCCGTCCATGGGGCGTGCCTGCCGCACGAGCGCGATGAGTACGTCGCCGACCAGGGGTCCGGCCCGCGCGATGACATCGAGCAGGCTGCGCGCGATATCGAAAGCGGTCTGCTCGACACCGACCTGCACGACACGCAGGGACTGGAGTGCGTGGTGCGCGAGCGCAACGCTGCAGGCAACGGCGATCCCGATCGCGAACTCGCCAACCGTACCGCCGACGCCATCGAGCGCAACCGGCAGGTGCCGGACGCTCCGTCGAGCGGTACCGGCGAGCACAAGCGCTGAAGCCGCGTGGCATGCAGCTCGCCTGCGTGACCGAGACCTGGCTGGCAATGCGTGAGGCGGATGGGCCTGGCCGGACGGCTGATCCACATCGTGCTCAAGCGCGACGTGTGCCGGCCGCGTCCGTGTCTGTCCTGCGCAGCGATCCGGCTGGGCGGGCGTGTGCTGGACCCGTTCCGCTTTTCTTCCGGGCATGCGCTGCACGCGGTGTCCTTCACCATCGTCATGGCGTCGTACTCTCCGCGCATGGCGCTGGCCCTGGTGCCGTTCACGGGGGTGGTGACGTTCTCGCGTGGTGCTCGGCGTGCATGACCCCCGCGATGTGCTGGCCGGAGCCGGGCTGGGGATGGTGATCGGCGGCCTGTCGGTCTGGCTGTTCTGAACGCGCGCAGTTTGTTGTGCCTACATCTGGATTAAGAAAAAATCATTGCGCAATTGTGTGCGCATTGTGTGGTGCGACCCGTATCCTCCTACGTTTTTCTCAATCATAGGAACGCTTTTTTGGGGGAAGTATGCGGGGCAAGTTGCGGGCGGTTGCGCTTGGGTGTGTGGCGGTCGGTCTGCTGGCGGCCTGCGGTGGCGGTGGCGATGCGGGTTCGAGCTCGGTTTCTGCCAGTGCCGGCGGGGTTGCCTCTCCGGCGGACAGCGCATGGTTGGGCTCGGATTGCTTCGTCGTGCCGGGCACGGGCAAGACGGCCACCGCGTCGGCATCGTTCGTGGCGCCTGTCGAAGTCGACGTCGCCACCGTGACGGGCCTGGGCAGCCAGACGTTCGAGGGCCAGTCCTACACGGCGCTGGACGTCCGCAACCGCATCGATCAGGTGCTGAACAGCGAGCAGCACCATACGCTCCACATGCTGCCGAACGCGCCCTACCTGCCGGCCGGCGCCATCACGTTCCCGTCGGCGGGCGATGCGGACCCGCAGCAGCGCTACGCCTACACCTACGCGGCGATGACGCTGGAGCAGCTGCGCTCGGCGATCCAGAGCGGCAAGGCGACGTTCTCCCCGCTGGTGGTGCCGGCGCTGCAACCGGTCGTGCCGAGCGTTGCGGACTTCAAGCTCAACACGCCCGTCACGCTGACGATGTTCGAGAAGCGTGCGGGCGGCACCGACCCCATGGGTTCGTCGTTCACCTCCCGCTATATCAAGGAGCTGACGCTGACCTACGCCGGCCGCGAAAGTGTGGCGGCGGGCGGCACGACCTACGGGCAGGCTTGCCGGATGAACGTGTCGGTCCGGCGCACGAACTTCAACGCACTGCCGTTCTCGATCGAGACCGTGGGCAAGGCAACGCTGTGGTTCGCGCCGAATGTGGGTCTGGTCAAAATCGCGATGGACGGCATGGACACCGCCATCGTCCCGGCAGCGAACTGACGGCGCTCGGCGATGGCGCTCGCGGCGCCTTCAGTACGAGGCCTGCGGTCGCCCCGTCAGGGGCACGTCCGGTTTGCCCATCAGCGCTTCGGCAAACGCCTGCGCGAACCCGTTCTTGGTGACGGGCATGCGTGTCTCCAGGCAGGCGGCCAGCAGGTCCTGCCAATGGCGGATGACGTCGGGATGGGCCGCATCGGCCGGATGCAGGCCGAGCCGCAGCAGCGGCGCATGCGCATGGTGGTGGGCCAGCCAGCGCACGTAGTAGCGCGACACCATGCGGCGCGGTGCGGTCTGCACGCTGTAGGTCAGGCACGGCGCGAGCACCGGCCGGCTGGGATGCAGCAGGTAGAAGTGCCGCAGCGTGGTGGTGTAGCGCAGTGGCTGCGCATTGAGCGCCTGCCAGGTGGCCGCGCTCATCAGCCAGGCGGGGGCGACGAAGCCGTGCAGCGGCCAGCCGTTGGCGGCGAACCACGCGGCGCCCGCTTCCAGCCGCCGGCGCGCGGCACGCAATGGCATCACTGAGAACTCGCCCTCGCCGCCGGTGTAGTGCGTGCGGATCAACTGGTCGACGAAGCCGCCGGGCGGCTGCTCGTCCAGGTGGGCATAGCCATGCAGGACCAGTTCATCGCCCTGTTCCAGGCACTCGGTCAGCACGCGGCAGAAGCGCTCGCTGCCGCGCGCGGTCGGGCCGCGGTAGAAGTTCGGAATGACCAGCAGCGATTTCGGCACCGGGCACACCTCGTCCAGTGCCGACAGCAGCACGCTGCACGCCGGCCAATTGGCTGGCGTGAAGTCGTGCATGGCGATCACCAGATAGCGCGACATGTCCGGTCACCGTGAAGGGCGGCGCGCGGTTCGGGCGGCCGGCTGATGGCGCACGGGGTGTCCCGGGGGGGACGAACAGGCTCAGACCTGCCGCCTGAGCTCGGCGGACGCGATGCGCATCAGGCCGCGGTACTTGGCCACCGTGCGGCGCGCGACGATCACGCCCTGCTCGGCCAGCATCTTGGCCAGCGAGACATCGGACAGCGGTGCCTGTGCGTCTTCGGCCTCGATCATCTCCTTGAGCAGGGCGCGCACGGAAGCCGCAGAACAGGCACCGCCCGTGTCGGTGGCGAGCTGGCGCGAGAAGAAGTACTTGAACTCGAAGATGCCGCGCGGCGTCGCCATGAACTTGTTGCCGGTGGCGCGCGAGATGGTCGATTCATGCAGGCCGAGCTCTTCGGCCACGTCGCGCAGCACCAGCGGCTTCATCGCGACCTCGCCGTATTCGAGGAAGTGCTTCTGGTGCGCAACGATGGCCTCGGCCACGCGCTGGATGGTGGCGAAGCGCTGCTGCGCGTTGCGGATCAGCCAGCGCGCTTCCTGCAGCTGGTGCGCGAGCGGCGTGCGGTGATGACCGCGCGTCTGCGCGAAGAGTTCGGCGTAGACCTTGTTGATGCGCGCGCACGGCGCCACCGCCGGGTTGGTCACGGCCACCCACTTGCCCTTGATCTTGGCGACGATCACGTCGGGCACGATGTAGCCCGCATGCGCCTGCGAGAAGCGCAGCCCCGGGCGCGGGTCCAGCGTGCGGATCAGCGCGCAGGCTTCGCGCAGCTCGTCCTCCTCGCAGCCGACCGCGCGGCGGATGTGGGTCAGGTCGCGCTTGGCCAGGCGCGGCAGATGGCTGCGCGCGATGTCCAGCGCGATCTCCTGCACACGCTCCTCGGCCTCCGTGTCGGCCGGACGCGCCTCGATCTGCAGGCGCAGGCATTCGGCCAGGTCGCGCGCGGCCACGCCCGGCGGGTCCAGGCTCTGCACCAGCGCCAGCGCGATTTGCATTTCCTTCTCGGCGGGCGCGGGCTCGACCGGTGCCAGCGGCATCAGTTCGGAGAGCGTCTGGCGCAGGTAGCCGTCGTCGTCCAGTGCTTCGATCACCGTCTGGGCGAGCAGGCTGTCGCGCTCGGACAGGCGGTAGCTGCGCAGCTCCTGGCGCAGGTGCTCGCGCAGGCTGGGCGTGGCGTGCACCCATTCGCCGATGTCGTTGTCCTCGCCGTCGCCGTGATGGGCCGAACCGTAGCTGGTGTAGCTGCCGAAGTCGGCGGGAAATTCGTCGGATGCGTCGATGGCGGGGTCGGTCTCGATGGCGCTGGTGGTGGTCTCGAGCGGTGCATCATCCGGCGGCGTGCGGTCGGCGGCGGCGCTGTCGGCTTCGCTGCCCGGCATGGCCTCGCCGGCACGGGCCGCTTCCGGCGGTGTGCCCGTGTTGTCTTCGACTTCTTCCAGGAATGGGTTGCTGGTAAGCGCTTCCTGCATTTCCTGTGCAAATTCGGTTGCCGACAGCTGCAGCAGTTTCACGGACTGCTGCAATCGGGGCGTGAGCGCGAGATGCTGCTTCGCACGCATTTCGAGAGCGGCCTTGACCATTCGCCTTGCCTCCTTCTTGTTGGGTGGGGGCCAGCCATGCCAGCCGGCATGTTTCTTTTTCGATGCAAAGGCTATGCCAAGCAGACGGATCCGTGCGTCACGGGCTTTCGTGGGCGATTAACACGCCGTTTCTACATGTTCATGTCGTTTTTATATGCGCATTGTTTCCGCCACTTGACAGCGTGTCGGGGCCATTGCGCGTGCCGGCCCGGTATCGCGGCGCACTGAGGGGTGCGTCCCCCCGGCGGGTACATGTGTTGCTGCGCTCTCCCACATGGAAGGCCGCGCGCGGGATGTCCGGCTTCTGCCGATGCATTGCGTGGCAGTGCGCTTCCATCCGTTCTGCCACCCATGCTGCGTGCACACAACCAGGAGAACCGCATGCAACCACCACGCACCTTGACCGCAGCCCTGCTGGGCATCGCTCTGGCGTTCGGCATGACCGTCGCGCTGGCGCAGACCAACATGGCGCCCACCGACAGTCAGGCGTCCGGCAGCCCGGCCAAGACGCCGGGCAAGCGGACCGATCCGCCGTCGTCCACCGCCGATGGCACGGCGAATACGCCGATGGCCGGCGCGGAAACGTCCGGCGCCAGCGGCGACATGAAGCCGCATACCAAGAAGAAGCATCGCCACAAGAAGCCGGCGGATGCCACGACCGGCGGCATGTCGCATCCCGGCGGGCAGTCGGACGGCAACGATGCCGACACCAGCACGGGCAACTCGCCGCCCGGTAGTTCAAAGCCGGTGCAGTGAGCGGAGACGTCCGCCACGTTCAGCGCCGCGGGCGGCCTGTGGGCGGCTCGCGGCTTTATCGGAGGGTTCCAATCATGCCAGTGCCAGTGGACGTCATCACGCTGTCCAGCGTTCGAAGCGGTGCGGGCGCTTCGCGCCTGCGGGCTAAAACCGAACCCGTGCCGCGCCGCGCGCATCGCGACGAACCGCGCGAGCGCCGCCGCCACGAGCATCCGGGCGAACGCAGGTACACGCATCCCCGCTAGCGCGGACGACGGCGAAGCCGTTTCGAGGGGTCGAGCAGCGCGGGCCGCGGGCGCGCCTTATGCAGGCAGCCCGGCGGCCTCGGTGCTCTGGTTGTGATACAGGTCGAGCCGGTTGTAGAGCGTCTTGAGGCTGACACCGAGCGTCTTGGCGGCCTGGCGCTTGTCGCCCTGGAAATGCTCCAGCGTGGCAAGGATCATGACGCGCTGGGCTTCGGCCAGCGTGACGCCCACCGATACATTGAGCATGCCTTCCTTCACCGACGGGCGCGCCGGGCTGCGCAGCGAGGCCAACGGCATGGCGAGTTCCACCGTCTTTTCGCCGAGGATGTAGCCGCGCTGCACAGCGTTGCTCAGCTCGCGCACGTTGCCCGGCCAAGGGTGCTGGCGCAGTGCCGACAGGGCGGCGCGCGCGAAGGTCTTGTCGGTCTGGTGCGCGGCATTGAACTGCGCCAGGAAATGCTGGGCCAGTTCTTCTATGTCTTCGCCGCGGTCGCGCAGTGGCGGCACGTGCAGCGGCACCACCGCCAGCCGGTACATCAGGTCCTCGCGGAAGGTGCCGTCGGCCACGGCCTCCGGCAGGTTGCGGTTGGTCGCGGCGACGATGCGCGCGCGGGTCTGGATCGGCTCCGTGCCGCCCACGCGCATGAAGGTGCCGGTCTCCAGCACGCGCAGCAGCTTGACCTGCATCTCCACCGGCATTTCGGTGATCTCGTCGAGAAAGATCGTGCCGTTGCAGGCGTGCTCGAAATAACCGGTGTGGCGCTGGCCCGCACCGGTGAAGCTGCCCTTCTCATGGCCGAACAGTTCCGATTCGATCAGGTTGGGCGAGATCGCGCCGCAGTTGACGCCGATGAACGCCTGGTCCGCGCGCGGGCTCATGTCGTGCACGGTGCGTGCGATCAGTGCCTTGCCGGTGCCCGATTCTCCGATGATCAGCACGGTCGCCAGCGTGCCGGACACCTTGCGGATCTGGTCGTACAGCGTCCGCATGACGGCGGAACAGCCGTACAGGTGGCCGAAGTCGGGGTCGGCGACCGCGGGTGCAGAGACAGCCGAGGGGGTGGCGACCGCGACCGGGCGCGCGGCATCGTCGAACGCCGCGATGACGTCGGGGTCGGCGCGGCCCGCCAGCACGGGGGGGCAGGGCAGGCGCCCGGTGGTGACTGCGCGATCGTCTGCGAAGGCTTCGCTCAAGGACATGACTCCCTCGTGGTCGGTCGCGACGGGGCGCGCTGGAGAGAGAGGCCATTCAGACGGTGGGTCTCCTGATGGCTAGCGCGTCGTCATCCCGTCACATTGTGTGGAAAAGTCGAGCCATTATCGGGGAGGGACGCGCGTGTTGTATGTCGGTCATGCGCTGACAGTTCGGCTGTCCTGTCGGTCAAACGCCGACAAGAAACATGCCGAAGACCCGCGCCGCGCCGGCGTTCTGCGCGACATATGCCGCGCAATAGCCATGTATCGGACGGGGTGGCTCCGGGATGGTGTTCTCATCTATGCTGAAAGCTGTCCGCGGAAGGGATGTGACGCCACACGGAGTGACGCATCGGTGCCTTTTCTTGCACGCCACGTGTAAGAATGACTGATCGGTCGTGCGCGCAGGCACGCCGTTTCCGCGCATGGCTGGTGCCGCACAGTGGAACGCTTCCTGCGCACGCGGCGCCGGACATCACCCCTGCAGAGGGACCGCCGCCGCCCCGCGGCCGGCTCATCCAACAGAACAGAGATGCCACATATTCTGATTGTCGAAGACGATGCCAGTGCACGCGCCGCACTGGGCGAACTGGTCAGCGCCGAGGGCTTCACCACGGCCCAGGCGGGCTCGCTGCGCGACGCGCGCATCCAGATCTCGCGCCACAGCCCGGACGCCGTGCTGATCGACCTGGTCCTGCCGGATGGCAACGGCATGGACCTGATGGAAGACATTCGCTCGCATTCCGGTACCGAGATCATCGTCATGACCGGGCATGCCAGCGTGGAGACGGCGGTGGAGGCGCTGCGCATGGGTGCGGCGGACTACCTCGTCAAGCCGGTCAACTTCCAGCGCCTGAAATCCATCCTGGCACGCATTCCGCGCCCGGGCGACCTCAAGGCCGAGATCGGCAACCTGCGCGGCGAGCTGCGGCGGCTGGGCCTGTTCGGCCAGATGCTCGGCAATTCGCCGGCGATGCAGACGCTGTACGACCAGGTCAGCCGCGTGGCCCCCACCGAGGCCACCGTCCTGCTGATCGGCGAATCGGGCACCGGCAAGGAACTGGCCGCGCAGACCATCCACGATCTGAGCCTGCGGCGCAAGCAACCCTTTCTGCCGGTCAACTGCGGGGCGATCTCGCCCAACTTGATCGAATCGGAGATGTTCGGCCACGAGCGCGGCAGCTTCACCGGCGCCGACCGCCAGCACAAGGGCTACTTCGAACGCGCCAACGGCGGCACGCTGCTGCTCGACGAGATCACCGAGATGCCGGTCGAGCTGCAGGTCAAGCTGCTGCGCGTGCTGGAGACGGGCGTATTCATGCGTGTGGGCACCAACCGCGAGATCGACACCGACGTGCGCGTGATCGCCGCCACCAACCGCGATCCCGAGGAAGCGGTGGCCGACGGCAAGCTGCGCGCCGACCTGTACCACCGGCTCAATGTGTTCCCGCTGCAGTTGCCGCCGCTGCGCGAGCGCGGCAAGGACGTGGAACTGCTGGCCCAGCATTTCCTGGACCAACTCAACGCGCAGAACAACTCCAAGAAGACCTTCCTGCCGCAGGCGATGGACACGCTGCGTGCCTACAGCTGGCCCGGCAATGTGCGCGAGCTGCGCAACTATGTGCAGCGCGCCTACATCATGGCCGACGACACCGGCATCAGCACCGAGGCCGTGCCGCTGCAGATATCCACCACCCAGGCGTCGTCCGGCTCCACGCTGACGATCCCGGTCGGTACGTCGCTGGCGAGCGCCGACAAGAAGATCATCCTGGCGACGCTGGAGCAATGCGGTGGCGTGAAGAAGCGCGCCGCTGAACTGCTCGGCATCAGCCTCAAGACGCTGTACAACCGCCTGGAGGAATACGGTAACGGCAGCAACGGCAGCAACAGCGAGGGTGAGAACGGCAAGGTGCAGACCACGGAAGCCTGAGCGTTTGCGGGGCGGTACGCGCCTTGCTGCACTGTGCGGTGCGTCCGCCGCACGGCGGCCGGCCAACGACACTGCACAGGAGGTTGCCATGCTGCGCTACGCAGTCATCTTCTTCGTCATCGCCTTGATCGCCGCGCTGTTCGGGTTTGGCGGCATCGCCGCCGGGGCAGCCAGTATCGCCAAGATCCTCTTCATGATCTTCGTGGTGCTGTTTGTCGTCAGCCTGATGTGGGGCCTGGTGGCGGGGCGCGGATGACGCCGGCACCGCGCAGCCTTTCTTCCCCTGCAACCAGGAGCACCGAGCGATGGAACCGTCATCCCGTACCGATCCCTTTCCGAAATCCGACGGCAACGGCAACCTGATCCGCCCCGAGGCGGCCGAGTCCGCCGGACGCGCCAAGGCGGCCGCCCATGAGGCGATCGACCGCACCGCCGATGCGGCGGTCTCGGCGGTCGATGCCGCCGTGTCGCACGGCGCACAGTGGCGTGCCGCGCAGCAGCGCCTGGTCGACGATGCCGTCGCCTGCATGCGGGCGAATCCGCTGGCGACCATCGGCCTCGCCTTCGGGGCCGGTTTCCTCATCAGCCGGTTGCTGGGCGGGCGCGATTAGCATTCGCGCCGTCGCTTGCGGCCACCGCGCAGGCTGACTACGCTCTAGGCGGCAGCGCCAGATGCTGCGCATGCTGCCGCCGATGTGCCGACGTTCAAGGATCCGCCCATGCGCCTGGTCTCGCCTTTCATCGACCGCTCCATACTCAAGGGCGCCTGGCTCGTGCTCGCGGGCGCCGTGCAGCAGTGGTCGGCGCACCGCGCCGCCAGCAAGGGCGCGGCGCTGTCGTTCTACACGCTGTTTTCCATGGCGCCGGTGCTGGTGCTGGTGATCTCCATCGCCGGCCTGTTCTTTGGCGAGCAGGCCGCGCGCGGCGAGATCTTCGGGCAGATCCAGGGCCTGGTCGGCACGCAGGGCGCCGCCGCCGTGGAGGCCGTGCTGGCGGCCACGCGACGCTCGGGCCACGGCCTGTTCGCCGCGGTCACGGCGATGGCGCTGCTGGTGGTGGGCGCCACCACGGTTTTTTCCGAACTCAAGGACAGTCTCGACGAGCTCTGGGACGTGCCGCCCCGCCAGCAGGCCGGGCTGTGGGGTGTGCTGCGCTCGCGGCTGCTGTCGTTCAGCCTGATCCTGGTGCTGGCGTTCCTGTTGCTGGTGTCGCTGATCGTCAATGCCGCGCTGGCGGTGGTGGAGCGCTTCTGGGGTGCCATCTGGATGGGCTCGGTCTTCGCGGTGGCGGCTGACGTGCTGTCGATGGCGTTTTCGTTCGCGGTGGTGGCGCTGCTGTTCGGCACCATCTTCAAGATGCTGCCCGAGACCCGCGTGGCCTGGCGCGATGTGGGGCTGGGGGCGGTGGTCACGGCGCTGCTGTTCACGCTGGGCAAGCACCTGATCGGGCTGTACCTGGGCAACAGCGCGGTGGCGTCGTCGTATGGTGCGGCGGGTTCGGTGGTGGCGCTGATGCTGTGGATCTATTACTCGGCGCAGATCTTCTTCTTTGGCGCGCTCGTCACGCGGCAATATGCGCTGCGCTTCGGCAGCCTGCAGGCCGACACCGCGGGTTCGGCCTGCCAGGCCGCGCTGCTCAATCCGACGCTTGCCGCCGGTGTGGGCAATGGCGCGGGCCACGGTGGCCGGTAGCCGCGCCGGCAGTCGGTGGTGCCGGTAAGGATGCTGCAAGCGAACGCCGCGCCGTTCGCCCAAACAAAAAGGCCACCGTAAGGTGGCCTCGCATGCATGAGCAGGACTGCGCTCAGCCGACCGTCACCACGGTCTTGCGCACGGCCCAGATCTCGGCTTGCAGGGCCAGTGCGGCGAGCGCGCGCAGGCTGTCCTGCGGCAGCGCCTGGATCCGTTGGCGGCGAAGGGCTGCGCGCTGCCGGCGTGCGGCTCGCACGCTTTCGGCATCGAGCTGCCAGGCTTTGCGGGTGATATCCAGAATGCGCTGCACCGCGGGATCCACAGGGGTTCGACTACGCACGATTGACTCCTTGCTTCTTGACTTCTTCCATGTCGCAATCACCGGCCGACACGTGAGAGAAGTCGGTTTCGCAACGGCCTCCACGATACGGGAGCTGTGTGACAACTTCGATAACGCCGCTTCCGAAACCGGTGTCGGACGATTCCGACAACGTATTGGTCCTGTTTGCGGCGTGGGCGGTTCCCTGGAAGTTTCCCTGACTTGCCGGCCGGAGATGTTGATCCTGGGCAAGGATGCCAATGGCGTACAATCTCGGCTGCCCGCATCGCGCGGGCGTCCATCGGCCGCCTGGGGACCCCGGCCGGCCTGGTGCCTAGCGCACGCCACGTGCGCTTGCCGCCCTTCCGATTTCTCCCTTTCGGTTTTTGCCCGTGAGTACGCTGCTGCAGGAGATCCGGCGCCGCCGGACGTTCGCCATCATTTCCCACCCGGACGCGGGCAAGACCACGCTCACGGAAAAGCTGCTGTGGTTCGGCGGCGCGATCCAGATGGCCGGCGCTGTGCGCGCACGCAAGGCCAGCCGCCACGCCACCTCCGACTGGATGGAGCTGGAGAAGCAGCGCGGCATCTCGGTGACCTCGTCGGTGATGCAGTTTCCGTACCGCAACGACGGCGGCGACTACATCGTCAACCTGCTCGACACGCCGGGCCACGAAGACTTCTCCGAAGACACCTACCGCACGCTCACGGCGGTCGACTCCGCCGTCATGGTGATCGACTCGGTCAACGGCGTGGAAGCGCAGACCATCAAGCTGCTCAACGTCTGCCGCCTGCGCAGCACGCCCATCCTGACCTTCATCAACAAGCTCGACCGCGAGGGCCGCGCGCCCATCGAGCTGCTCGATGAAATCGAAGACGTGCTGCAGATCCAGTGCGCGCCGATGACCTGGCCGATCGGCATGGGTAAGTCGTTCAAGGGCGTCTACCACCTCGTCAACGACACGGTGCAACTGTTCGACCCGAAGGCCGATTCGGAGAAGGGCGCAACGGCCGGCATGATCCAGGGCCTGGACAACCCGGAGCTGGACCGCGTGCTGGGCTCGCAGGCCGAAGAGCTGCGCATCGATATCGAACTGGTGCGAGGTGCCTCGCACACCTTCGACAAGGACCTCTTCCTGGCCGGCAAGCAATGCCCGGTGTACTTCGGCTCGGCCGTCAACAACTTCGGCGTGCAGTCGCTGCTGGACGCGCTGGTGGGGCTGTCGCCGGAGCCGCTGGCGCGCGTCACGCAGACGCGCGAAGTCACGCCGTTCGAAGACAAGTTCACCGGCTTCGTCTTCAAGATCCAGGCCAACATGGACCCGAAGCACCGCGACCGCATCGCCTTTGTGCGGGTGTGCTCCGGCCGCTTCGAGCGCGGCATGAAGCTGCTGCAGGTGTCGACCGGCAAGACGGTCGCCATCAACAACGCCATCACCTTCATGGCGCAGGACCGCAACACGACTGAAGAGGCCTACGCCGGCGACATCATCGGCGTGCCCAATCACGGCACCATTCGCCTGGGCGATGCCTTCACCGAAGGGGAGCCGCTCAAGTTCACGGGCATTCCCTCGTTCGCGCCGGAATACTTCCGCCGCGCACGGCTGAACAATCCGCTCAAGACCAAGCAGTTGCAGAAGGGCCTGCAGCAATTGGCCGAGGAGGGTGCCACCCAGATGTTCCGCCCGCTTGCCTCCAACGACCTGGTGCTGGGCGCGGTTGGCACGCTGCAGTTCGACGTGGTGGCGCACCGGCTGGAGCACGAGTACGGCGTGGACGCCATCTTCGAGCCGCACGAGTGCGCCACCGCACGCTGGCTCAAGGGCAAGCCGGAAGCCATCGACAAGCTGATCGACAAGGCCGGCCACAACGTGGCCGTCGATGGTGCCGGCGACTATGTCTACCTGGCACCGAGCCAGGTGAACCTGCGGCTGACGCAGGAGCGCTTCCCGGACATCCAGTTCATGGAGACGCGGGAAGTGGTGTAAGAGAAACGGGGCGCGATGCCCCGTTTTTTTGCCCGCGCCTCGCCCCGAGTGTGGCGGGACCGAGGGCGCGCCCATGACCCGCACCCGCTTCATCGAATGCGCTTGCCGATCGGGCTCAGGCTCCCAGGAAATCGCAGACCTGGGCAATGACGTCCGGATTGCGGACGATCTTGCGATGGCCCAGGCCTTCGGTCGTCAGCAGCGGGATGCGGCCTGCGCTTTCGCGCTGGAACGCTTCGGCGTGGAAGTAGGGGATTTCCATGTCCTTGCGGTCGTGCACGAGCAGGACCGGGATGGACTCGTCGTCCAGCATCCGGGCGAGCTTGAAGTCGGACCACCGGACCTTGCCGTGATGGCGCGCTTCATGGATCGACTTCATGTGCCGGGCCGCGGCGGCAGGGATATGAAGCAGCTCGGCGAAGCGGTCGATGATCCATTCGCCGTCAGAGAAGCAGCCGAGCAAGGCCATCCGCGCGACGGGAAAGCCGTGCACCTTGCGCGAATAGATGGTGTTGCCCGCGCCGAAGGAGTGCCCGATGATCGCGTGCAGCGGGCCGAACCGCTCGGCCATCCAGGCGATCAGCCGGGTGTAGGCGACCATGTCCGTCTGCTTGCCGTCGGAGTCGCCGTGGCCGGGGGCATCGAAGGCGAGGACTTCATAGCCGCGCGCCAGCAGCGCGGGCACGAAGTCGGCCAATTGGGTGCCGCGCCCGCCCCAGGCATGGCAGAGCAAGACTTTCCGGTCCGATCGGCCCCAGCGATAGACCGCGACATTGCCGTCTTCAAACGCTTCGCGGCGGTGCTGTAATGGGCTTGCTCCCAGGCGGGGCGCTGCTTTCGCCCGGGGGTCAGGAACAGCTTCAGGCAGAAGCGGGCCGTGGCGCGCGGCGCGATCCGGCCGCTCAGCGCGAGGATCGCGCACAGCAGACGCATGCTCGGTTTCTCGGCAAAGCTGATCGCGTGGTCGCGGGTCTGGGGTGTGGCTGTCGTCCGGGTCATGGCGCAGTCTCCTGGATGTTGTTATGGGGTGTCGGGCGATGCTGGATCGGTGTCGCGCGCGGTCTCAGCGCAGCGCGATGGCGTGGCGGTCGAGCGTGTCGGCGGCGTCCTGGTAGCCCAGCGCGAAGGCATCCTCGACCGTGGTCTCGTGCGTGCAGCTCCAGGTCGGCGTTGTTGCATAAATCGACTTTGAAGTCGAAGCCATCCCTGTGAGGTGTAATTCAGTCGACGCGGACGGACTGCGGGCGGGCAAGCGCAGCCATGCGGTTGAGCACGCCAGCGCGGATGGCCACTTCGGTCGCCTGGGAGCCGACCTCGCGCGCCCAC
>CAKKOY010000091.1 GCA_919592095.1 Ralstonia syzygii subsp. syzygii
CTCGCATCAACTGGATGTTCTCTACTGAAACGGCTCGCAAAAAATTGGCCAAAGCCTACCCTGTAACCACCTCTGACAAACCGTCATAACCCCTGTGCAGAGGTACTAGGCACATTCGCTCATCCCGAAAAATGAATTATATTGAACAAACCCATTCGCATTTGAGATGCACCATGATCTGGCCTCGCTGGAAATCTTCCGCACCGTCGTCCGCGAAGGCGGCGTCACACGCGCGGCGACGCAGCTGCATCGCGTGCAGTCCAATGTGACGACCCGCATCCGCCAGCTCGAGGCATCGCTGGGCGTGCAGCTGTTCGTGCGCGAAGGCAAGCGCATGGTGCTGACGCCGGCCGGCCAGACCCTGCTGACCTATGCCGACGACATCCTGCGCCTGGCAGCGGAGGCCCGGCAGGCCGTGCAGCCGCGCGAGCCGCACGGCCGCCTGCGCATCGCCTCGATGGAAAGCACCGCCGCCAGCCGCCTGCCCGCCCTGCTGGCGGCGCTGCACCAACGCTGGCCGCGCGTGCAACTGGAACTCGTAACCATGCCGACGCGGCAATCGATCCAGGCGCTGTCGCGCTTCGAAGTGGACTGCGCCTTCCTCGCCGAGACGGCCTGCCTGGTCAATGCGCGCCCGTCGCTCACCACACTGCCCGCGTTTGCCGAGGAGCTCGTGCTGATCGCCCACCGTGCCCACCCGCCGATCCGCCGCGCGACCGAGGTGCAGACGCCCGTCCTGCTCGCCTTCGAGCCCGGCTGCGCCTACCGCCAGCTGATCGAAGACTGGTTCGAGGACGATGCCGTGGTGCCGTCGCGCGTGCTGGAGCTGGGCTCCTACCACGCCATCATCGCGTGCGCGGCGGCGGGCATCGGCGTCGCGCTGGTGCCGCGCTCGGTGCTGGAGCTGTACACCAATGCGCCCGAAATCAGCGTGCACGCCCTGGGCAAGCCGGGGCGCGTCGACACCTTGCTGGCCTGGCACCGCGACATGGCCGGCCCGGCGCTGCAGGCACTGGTGCAGGTGCTGGGCGAGCCGCATGCCGCGGCACCCTCGCCCACCGGTGAGGCTGTCGCCGCCTAAACTGAATGCGAAGGCCCCGCCGCAGGTCTAACAAGAAGCGCAGGCAAGCGCGGCAGTAGCGAACGGAGGCGCGCATGCGACCGTCGTTGCGGATACGGCAGTGGATCGGCTGGCTGGCGGCAAGCCTGGCCGCCGTCTGGAGCGGCCTTGCCATTGCGGCCACCGCCCCGGTCATGGTGCTGCCGCTGACGGGCGCCATCGGGCCGGCCAGCGCGGCCTACGTGGTACACGGGCTGGAGCTGGCCCACAAGGAGGGCATGCAGCTCGTGGTGCTGCAGATGGACACGCCGGGCGGGCTGGATGCCTCGATGCGGCAGATCATCCAGGCCATCCTCGCCTCGCCGGTGCCCGTGGCGGGCTACGTGGCACCGGGCGGCGCGCGGGCGGCCAGTGCCGGCACCTACATCCTCTACGCCAGCCACATCGCCGCGATGGCGCCGGCCACCAACCTGGGCGCCGCGTCGCCGGTGGCGATCGGCATCGGCGGCCATGCGCCCACCGGACCGACACCATCCAACGCCGGCGACATCACCAAGCCGGCCAGCGCGCCGGCCGCGGCCTCCAGCAACGAAGACACCCTCGCCCGCAAGCAGATGCACGATGCGGCGGCCTACATCCGCGGCCTGGCCCAGCTGCGCGGGCGCAATGCCGACTGGGCCGAGCGCGCCGTGCGCGAAGCGGTCAGCCTGTCGGCCGACGAAGCCGCCGCGCAACGCGTGATCGACCTGATCGCCGCGAACATTCCCGACCTGCTCAAGCAAGTGGATGGACGCGCGCTGCGCACCTCCGCGGGCCTGGTCACGCTGCATACGGCAGGCGCCCCCACCGAGACGCTCGAGCCCGACTGGCGCAACCACTTCCTGGCCGTCATCACCGATCCGAGCCTGGCCCTGCTACTGCTGACGGTGGGCGTGTATGCGCTGATCTTCGAATTCTCGACGCCGGGTATGGTGCTGCCGGGCATCCTGGGGGCGATGTGCATCCTGGTGGCGCTGTACGGGCTGCAGATGCTGCCGATCAACTACGCCGGGCTGGCGTTGCTGGCGCTGGGCCTGGGCTGCATGGTGGCGGAAGCCTTCCTGCCGACCTTCGGCGCGTTGGGCGTGGGCGGCATCATCGCCTTCGTGCTGGGGGCGGTGATGCTGATCGATACGCAGACGCCCGGCTATGGCGTGCCGATCCCGGTGATCGTCGGACTCGCCTTCGTCAGCCTGACGGTGATCCTGGCACTCTCCAGCCTGGCGGTCCGGGCACGGCGCCGGCCCAAGGTGTCCGGCGGCGACATGCTGATCAGCATGACCGGCGAAGTCGTCGATGTTGACACGCCGGAAGCGAACGCCGACAGCGACGGCTGGGCACACATCCGCGGTGAACGGTGGCGCGTGCGATGCGGCACCGGCATCACGCGCGGCGACCGCGTGCGCGTCATTGCCCGCCACGGGCTGACACTGATGGTCGAGCCTGTCGCACCTGCGACGGCGGCATCCTGAGGAGAATAAAAATGTTCTATGGCTTCTTCAGCGCGGGCGGTTTCATCTTCCTGATCGTGCTGCTCGTGATCTCGTCGTTCCGCGTGCTGCGCGAGTATGAGCGCGGCGTGGTGTTCCTGCTGGGCCGCTTCTGGCGCGTGAAAGGGCCGGGGCTGGTGCTGATCGAGCCGGCCATCCAGCAGATGGTGCGGGTAGACCTGCGCACCATCGTCATGGACGTGCCGCCGCAGGACGTGATCTCGCACGACAACGTGTCGGTCAAGGTCAATGCGGTGGTGTACTTCCGCGTGGTCGATCCGGAGCGCGCCATCATCCAGGTCGCCAACTTCCTGGAGGCGACCAGCCAGCTGGCGCAGACCACGCTGCGGGCCATCCTCGGCAAGCACGAGCTGGACGAGATGCTGGCCGAGCGCGAAAAGCTCAACCTCGACATCCAGAAGGTGCTCGACATCCAGACCGACCCGTGGGGGATCAAGATCGCCAACGTGGAGATCAAGCATGTCGACCTGAACGAGTCGATGATCCGCGCCATCGCGCGCCAGGCCGAGGCCGAACGCGAACGGCGCGCCAAGGTGATCCACGCCGAAGGCGAGCTGCAAGCCTCGGAAAAGCTGCTGGAAGCCGCGCGCATGCTGGCGCAGCAGCCCGAGGCGATCCAGTTGCGCTACCTGCAGACGCTCACGCAGATCGCCGGCGACAAGAGCTCGACGATCGTGTTCCCGCTGCCGATCGACATACTGAGCTCGCTCAAGAAAACGTAGCGCAAGCGCTCACTTGCCGCCCGCCGTGGCCCAGTCGATGGCCGCGTCGAACAGCTTGCGGCCGGCGGGCGCCAGGTTGGGGAAGGTCTCGTTGTCGAGGAAGAAGAACACGCGGCGCGCCGGGGCGAGCGTCTCGTAGTCCATCGTGGCGCCTTTCTCGTAGCCGAAGATCACGGCCTTGGCCGGATCGCCCGACACCGTGGCGATGATGCTCGCGCCCAGGCCCGGCTTGCCCCAGCCCATCGGCGCATCCTTGGCATAGCCGACCGCGACGCCCGCCGGCAGGCCGGCCGACAGCGGATGCGGCGCGTTGACCATCCACAGGTAGTGCTCCTTCTCCGCCATGCCGAAGTCGACGTCGCGGCGCTTGCCGGTCATGGCCATGTCGTCGAGCAGGTCGTTCTCCCACGTGACCAGCGGCACCGGCACATTGCGGTAGGCGCCGAGCAGGTCGCACGAACGCACGGTGGACGACAGCACCACCAGGTCGAACGCCTTGGCACGCTCGGCCGGCTGGTACTGGTCGTACAGCGTGACGGCATAGCCGCGCGATTCGAGGTGGGCCGCGATCTGCTTGTCGATGGGCAGGCTCTTGCCTTCCATGCGCACGACCATCAGCACGGTCTTGCCGGCGCCCGGCTGCGGTTCGGCGGCGGCGGGCCGCAGGCAGGCCAATGCCATCAGCGCGACGGCGCACAGGCGAAGGAACGGTTTCATCGGTTGGACTCCTGGAGTAGGCGACATCAGAGATCGATCTTCATCGACAGCTTGAACACGCGCGGCGCGCCCATCGCGAGCCGGTTGTTGCCGGCGGCCGCCCAGTAGCGCTTGTCGGTCAGGTTGTCGACGTTGAACTGCCAGGTGGTGCGCTTGCCGGCAATGCGCGTGACGTAGCGCGCGCCGGCGCCGAACAGCGTGGTACCGCCCAGCCATGCCTGGTCGGCGTCGTTGACCGGGCGCGGGCCGACGTAGTAGGCACCGGCGTTGAACGACACCGTGCGCAGCATCGGCAGCGTGTATTCGGCGAACAGGCTGGCGGTGGTGCGCGGCGTGTTCTCCGGCGTCTTGCCGTCGAGACCGTTGCCGACACCGCGGAACTTGGCGTCGATCCAGCCGCCGGAGGCCAGCAGCGACAGATCGCGCGTGACGCGCCCCTGCGCATTCAGCTCCAGGCCGCGCATGCGCTGGCGGCCGTCCTGCACGTAGACGTTGGAAGCGTTGGTGTAGCTGGCGGCCCGGTCGATCTCATACAGCGCCGCCGACAACTGGGTGCCAACCGGCGTTTCATAGCGCACGCCCACTTCCTTCTGGGTGCTGACGGCGGGCGGCATCGCCTCGTTGGCGTTGGCAGCGGTGTTGGGCGCGCGGGCGCCCGCCTCCAGGCCCTGCGCGTACGAGGCGTAGGCCGACAGGGTGGGGGTGAACTTATAGATCAGCGCGCCCAGCGGCGTAGTCTTGGTGGCATCGTAGCGGTTGGGCGCCTGGACGCTGGTATAGCTGGTGTAGCGCAGGCCGGTGATCACCTGCCAGTGCTGCGTCAGCGTCATGCGGTTCAGCGCATAGACGCCGGTGTCGACGGCGCGCTGCGCGGCGGTGACGCTGGTGCCCGACGTCGGCAGCCAGCCGAGATCGACCGGGTTGTACAGGTTCTGCGTGCCGGTAAAGCGGTCGGAATACACCGCGGCCTGCCGAATCTCCGAGCGCGCGATGCCGAAGGTCAGTTCATGCTTGATCGAGCCGGTCATCTGCGTGCCGTTGAGGTCGGCGCGCAGATGACTGCTGTTCCAGCGGCCGTCCTGGCGGTTGCCCGAGATCGTGCCCTTGCCGGTCACCGCGTTGACGCTGCCGATTTCCGTGAAGGCCCGCGTGCGCGCCAGCTCCGAGGTGCCGCCCTCCACCGTCACCAACCAGTCATCGTTGAGCGCATAGTCGGCGCGCAGCATGGCGGTGGTGCTGTTGGCGCGGAACTTGGCCCAGTCCGGCGACAGGCGCTTGGTCGGGTCCGGCATGGCCGGCAGCGAGATGACACCGTTCTTCGCGGCCGGCAGCGTCACCACCGACTGCTCGGTGATGACCTGGCGCGCGTACTCCACGTCGGCCTTCAGGCTCAAGCGGCTGTTGACCTTCCAGTCGAAGGCCAGGCTGGCCATCTGGCGATCGCCGTCGATGCCGCTGGTGGGCGACCCCAGCCTGCCGCCCGCAGCGTTGAAGCGCAGGCCGTACTGGTTGTCCTCACCGAAGCGGCGGGCCACGTCGACGTTGGTGATAGCGGTACCGTTGTTGTCGATCGACATGCCGACCGAGGTGACCGGCGTATTGCCCGCGCGCTTGGTGACGAGGTTCACCATGCCGCCCGGCGTGGTGTAGCCGTAGTAGAGCGCCGACACGCCCTTGAGCACCTCCACGCGCTCCTTGTCCTCCAGCGGGATCGCCATCAGGTTGAAGACCGGCATCGAGCCGTTGAAGCGGAAGTTGGTGCGGTTCTCCATCGTCACGCCGCGGATGGCGATGTTGTCGAAGGTCTCGCCCGAGAGCTGCTGGCGCGTCACGCCCGCGGTGTTGCGCAGCGCGTCGTACAGCGTGCGGTCCTGCTGCGCGTCGAGCGCCTCGCGCGTGATGACGTTGACGGTGGCCGGGATGTCGCGCAGCGACTGTCCGCGGAACGAGCCGACTTCAGCCGTGCTGGCGGCAAACCCGCGCTGGCTGCGCGCGGTGATGGTGGTTTCGTCGAGATCGACGGTGGCGGCGGCCTGCGCGCCGGAGGGGGCGTCGGCACGCGCCAGGGTCGACACGGCAAGAGGAATGGCGGCAAGCGCGCACGACAGCGCACGGGCCGCGAGACGGCTGGTCATCGCGAACAAAGGTCCATCAGGATTGGCGAAAACCGGACGCGCCCAGAACTGCGCTGGGGAACGGAAAACGCGCCGCTGCGATGTGCATGCGGCGCGTCGGTCAACATGGCTGGCGGCTGAAAAGCCCGCTGGCTCGCCCGGCAGGAACGATGGCCGCCGGTCAAGCAAGATGCCCTGTGTCGCCCATCAAATGAGAATGATTCTCATTATATGTTGCGAAATGTGATGTAAGCAATAGTTAATTCGCTGGCACCCCCTGCGCCCACTGCGGCCAGCGCTGCACGATGTCGTCCAGCAGCGGCTTGGCGGCGTTGACGAGATTGTGCGTGGCCGGCACGAAGCCGCCCTGCTGTGCGTAGTTGACCAGGCCGTCGGAAGCGGACTGGCCGTCGTACGGGCGGTCGAAGTCCGAACCGGCGCGCAGCAGCGCGATGCGGCTGAAATCGACCTTGCCGGCGCGGGCGCCGCGCGTCAGCACTTCCAGCGTGGCGTTGTCCTCCTGCGCGGTGGTGCAGTAGGTGCCCTTGCCGTCGGTCATGGTCTTCGTCCAGTCGCGCGCGCTGGCCCAGGTTGCGGCCGGCCCACCACGTATCGGCGGAGGCGACATCGCACTGGATGACCGCGGGCGGCTGGTTGGCCGGTGCATACGTGTAGTGCTTGCGGAAGGCGATCGCCTCGGGGCTGTCCTCCAGCGTGACCGGCTTCGACAGCGTGTAGGCCTTCTGCAGCAGTGTCTCGTTGAGCTGGAACACCTCGGTGCGGTAGTCCATCGGCGGCTTCTCGCCCGGCCCCCTGGTGCCGATGCCGAAGTAGCCATAGGGCCAGGCGGCGGGCATCTCGCGCGCGTCGATCTCGTGCGACAGGCCATAGTCCACCGCGTAGCGCGCCCACGCGGCCGAGCCCACTGTGCCCTGCCCCGGATCGATGCCCGCGATGCCGGCGATCACGAAGTAGGTGTGCGTCAGGTCCAGCTTGCTGCGATAGAGCAGCGCGGAGAGGGTCGACGCGGCGTTGGCGTAGCCCATCCCGGTGGTGACCTGGCAGATGCCGTCGTAGTTGCACAGCATGTTCGGCGCGTCGGGCGACAGGCCGGAGATGTACACCTTCTCCTTGAGGCCGTAGCGATCGATGAAGGGCTGGGCTTCGCCCTGGAACATGTTGATGACGATGACCTTGATGCCATCGTAGACGCAGCTGTTCAGGGTCAGCGCCGCCGCGCCCACGGCGAGCAGCCTGGCGGCGGCGCGCAGGGGAGTCGTGGTCAGGGCATGAGTCATGGCGAGGGCACTCCGTGTTTCCACGCGCTCCAGCGCGTGACGATGTCGTTGACCAGCGGGCCGCCCGCCAGATAGAGGTTGTTGAGCGAGGGCACGAAGCCGCCCGAGTTGCTGTTCACCAGCGAGTCGTACGGCGTCTGGCCCGGATACGGCCGGTCGAAGTTGGAGGCGGTGCGCAGCACGGCCACGCGCTGCAGATCGAGCAATCCGACCTTCGATCCGCGCGTCAGCGCCTCGAAGGTGGCATTGTCTTCCTGCTGCGTGGTGCAGTACGTGCCCTGCCCGTCCGTCAGCAGCTTGACCCAGGCGGCTTCGCGCTGGCCGAGCAGCGCGCCGTGCCAGTACGTGTTGCCGGCAGCGGTGTCGCACTGCACGACGGTGGGCGGCTGGTTGGCCGGCGCGCTGGGGTAGTTGGCGCGGTAGGCGCGCGTGGTGGCGTTGTCGTCCAGCACGGCGCCCTTCGAAAGCGCCAGCGCCTTCTGCAGCAGCGCCTCGTTCACGCGGAAGACTTCCGTCCTGTAGTTCAGCGGCGGCTTCTGCCCCGGCCCCTGCGTATTGATGCCGATGAAACCGTTGGGCCAGTTGGCGGGAATCTCGCGCGCGTCCAACTCCCAGGCCAGATCGCTGTCGACCAGGTAGCGCGCCCACGCCGCCGTGCCCAGCGTGCCCTGCGACGGATCGATACCGGCAATGCCCGCCACCAGGAAATACGTGCGCGACAGGTCGAACTGCCCGCTGTAGATCAGCGCCGACACTGACGACGCCGCATTCGCCTTGCCCATGCGGGTGGTCAGCTGGCAGACGTCGCTGGCGTTGCAGTGGACGTTCGGGTAGTCGATCGACAGACCCGGCACCGGCACCGCCTGCGTCAGGCCCAGTTGGTCGATCCACGGCTGCGCCTCGGGCGCGAACATGCTGATGATCAGCACCTTGACCCTGCGCACGTGCGACTCCGGCGCCTGCTGCGCGACCGGCTGCGTGGACGCGCCGATGCCGGCCGCCAGCAGCGTGCCGGCGGCAATGGCCCGGAGCAATCGTTTGCCACGCCGCGCAGATGGTGGCTGCGGCGGCCGGGCGTCGACCTGTTCGGATAGGACGCTCATGGTTCTCCTCGTTGGGGGGTGGGTGGGGGAACAGCGGGGGCACGCCATGCAAGGAACCTGCCACCCCGGGTGTTTCCCCGGTACAGATGACGCCACGGCCTGCCACCAGTCGCACGACCGGGCGCAACTTGTCCATGCCGCATAGACAAGCACGCGCCGGTGCGCATCGTGCCCCACAGCAGCCATCTGTCCTCGCACGAGGCCCGAAGCTGCTGACCGGGAAAATCCGCCTGATATGAGCGCCTTGACCGTCAACCACGCGGCACTGGTCGCCGATATCCGCCAACTGATCGACAGCGCCCGCCAACGCGTGGCGCTGGCGGTGAATGCCGAGCTCACCCTGCTCTACTGGCAGGTCGGCCGGCGCGTGCAGGTCGAGGTGCTGCAAGGCGAACGCGCAGCCTACGGCCAGGAAGTGGTCAAGGCGCTGGCGGCACGGTTGACGGCGGACTACGGCAAGGGCTGGAGCGAAAAGCAGCTGCGCCATTGTCTCCGCCTCGCGGAGACTTTTCCGGACGAGGCAATGCTCTCCGCACTGCGGAGAGCATTGAGCTGGACCCACATCAAGGCACTGATCTACATCGACGATGCGCTGAAACGGGACTTCTATATCGAGCTGTGCCGGCTCGAGCGCTGGTCATCGCGCCAGTTGCAGGAGCGGATGAACTCGATGCTGTACGAGCGTAGCGCCCTCTCGAAAAAGCCGGAAGAGACCATCCGCCACGAGCTGGCTCGGCTACGGCAGACCCAGCAGGTCTCCCCCGAGTTGCTGCTCAAGGACCCCTACGTGCTGGATTTTCTCGGCCTGAATGATCGCTACCTGGAAAAAGACCTGGAAGGCGCCATCCTGCGCGATATGGAGCAATTCCTGCTCGAGCTGGGTGCGGGCTTCAGCTTTGTGGCGCGTCAGAAGCGCATCCAGATCGATCAGGATACCGCCATCGAAGCACTGGCTTTGCTGTGCGAGCCGGTGGAGCCGCCCAAGACCGAGCTGGAGTCCATCCGCTATTTCTGCGACAACACCGAGATCCCGTCCGACCTGGCGGAACGCGAACCCCACCGCGTGGCGCTCTACAAGGGCGTGGTGACACTGATCCGCGCCTACGCCAACATCGCCAACGAACTGGAGCCGGCCGGCTACGGCCCCACCGACATCGAGCGCATCAAGCGGCTGCAGAAGCATTACCTCGACCTGCGCGAGGTGATCCGCAAGGCTGCAGGCGAGACCCTCGACCTCAAGCCATTTGAAGCCGACATGCGCCACCTGATCGACACCTATATCGAGGCGTCGGCCCCGCGCAAGATTTCCCCCTTCGACGACATCGGCCTGCTCGACTTGATCGTGAACACCGGCATTGCCGCTGCGATCGCCAGCCAGCTTGGCGAAATGAAGGGCAACAAAGACGCGATTGCCGAAACCATCGAGAACAACGTCCGCAGCAAGATCATCAAGGAAAGCCTGACCGATCCGGCCTACTACGAGAAGATGTCGGCGCTGCTCAACGAGATCATAAGGCTACGCAAAGAAAAGGCCATCGAGTACGAGGAATACCTCAAGCGAATCGCCGAGCTGGCGACCAAAGTGCAAACCGGCAAGACTGACGACACGCCAGCACGATTAGATACGCTGGGGCGCCGGGAACGCGCGCCGTTCAGTGCATCCGTAGGAAGGTGCTAGATCACACCTTCTGCTGCACCCACGCCGTCACGCCAGCCAGCGCCTGCGGCAGCTTGTCGGGCTCGGTGCCGCCGGCCTGGGCCATGTCGGGGCGTCCACCGCCCTTGCCGCCAACCTGCTGGGCAACGAAGTTGACCAGCTCGCCCGCCTTGATCTTGCCGGTGGCATCCGCCGTCACGCCGGCGATCAGCGCGACCTTGCCC
Source organism: Ralstonia syzygii subsp. syzygii (assembly GCA_919592095.1). GTDB lineage: Bacteria > Pseudomonadota > Gammaproteobacteria > Burkholderiales > Burkholderiaceae > Ralstonia > Ralstonia syzygii. The sequence continues at coordinate 10,446 of CAKKOY010000091.1, forward strand.
TCGCTCACGCTGCCCAGCACGATGGCGGCGGTCTTGAGCTTGTCCTTGAGCTTGTCCATGGTCTCGCGCAGCGTCTTGGCGTCGGCGCCGTCGAGCTTGGCGGCCAGCACCTTGATGCCGGCCACGTCCACGGCCTGCTCGGCCAGTTCGTCACCTTGGGCTGAGGCCAGCTTGGACTTCAGGCGCTCCAGCTCCTTCTCCAGCGACTTGACCTGGTCCTGCACTTGGACGATGCGCTGCGTCAGCTCCGACGGCTGCGCGCGCAGGGCGGCGGCCGCTTCGCTGATGCGGGTGTCGAGCGTCTGCAGGTAGTGCAGCACGTTGTCGCCAGTGATGGCCTCCACGCGACGGATGCCGGCAGCCACGCCGGATTCGCCGACGATCTTGAACAGGCCGATGTCACCGGTGCGCGCCACGTGGGTGCCGCCGCACAGTTCCTTGGACGAGCCGATCGTCAGCACGCGCACCTCGTCGCCGTACTTCTCGCCGAACAGCGCCATGGCGCCGCTCTTGACCGCATCGTCGAAGCCCATCATCTGCGCGTAGTTGGACGCGTTGGCGAGAATCTCGGCGTTGACGCGCGCTTCCACCTCGCGGATCTGCAGCGGTGTCATCGGCGCGTTGTGCGAGAAGTCGAAACGGGTCTTGTCGGCATCGACCAGCGAGCCCTTCTGCTGCACGTGGGCGCCCAGCACTTCGCGCAGCGCCTTGTGCATCAGGTGGGTGGCCGAGTGGTTGCGCATGGTACGCGCGCGGCGCACGGCATCGACCTCGGCGGCCACCGCATCGCCGACCTTCAGCACGCCGGTGCGCAGCGTGCCATGGTGGCCGAACACCTCCGGCAGCACCTTCTGCGTATCGGCCACGTCGAACCAGACCGTGGCGGCTTTCAGCGTGCCCTCGTCGCCGACCTGGCCGCCCGATTCGGCGTAGAACGGCGTGTGGTCCAGCACCACCACGCCGGTCTGGCCCGGGTGCATCTCCTGCACCGAAGCGCCGTCGACGAACAGCGCCGTGACGCGCGAGGTCTCGGACAGCAGCTGGTCGTAGCCGTGGAAGGTGGTCTTGTCGCCGGTGTAGTCGAGCGTGCCTGCGGCCATCTTGAACTTGCCGGCGGCGCGCGCCTGCTCGCGCTGGCGATTCATGGCCGCGTCGAAGGCGGCTTCGTCGACGATCATGTCGTGCTCGCGGCAGACGTCCTGCGTGAGGTCGAGCGGGAAGCCGTAGGTGTCGTGCAGCTTGAAGGCTAGTTCGCCGTCGAGCATCCGCAGCTTCCCATCCTTGCCCGATGCCTTCAGCTCGCCCAGCGCGCCGTCGAGGATCGACATACCGTTCTCGATGGTCTCGAAGAAGCGGGCCTCTTCGGTGCGCAGCACATCGACCACGCGGTCGCGCGCGTCGCGCAGCTCCGGATAGGCCTCGCCCATCTGCGTGACGAGATCGTCCACCAGCTTGTGGAAGAACGCGGCGCGGCAGCCGAGCTTGTAGCCGTGGCGGATGGCGCGGCGGATGATCCGGCGCAGCACGTAGCCGCGGCCTTCATTGCCCGGGATCACGCCGTCGACGATCAGGAACGAGCAGGCGCGGATGTGATCGGCGATCACGCGCAGCGAGTTGTTGGTCAGATCCTTGGTATGGGTCTCGCGCGCGGCGGCACCGACGAGCACCTGGAACAGGTCGATCTCGTAGTTGCTGTGCACGTGCTGCAGGATCGCGGCCAGACGCTCCAGGCCCATGCCGGTGTCCACGCACGGCGCGGGCAGCGGGGTCAGCGTGTATTCACCGGTCTGCGGATCGATCTGGCGGTCGAACTGCATGAACACGTTGTTCCAGATCTCGATGTAGCGGTCGCCGTCGGCTTCCGGCGAGCCCGGGGGGCCGCCCCACACGTCCGGGCCGTGGTCATAGAAGATTTCCGAGCACGGGCCGCACGGACCGGTGTCGGCCATCTGCCAGAAGTTGTCGGAGGCGTACGGGGCGCCCTTGTTGTCGCCGATGCGCACCACGCGCTCGGGCGGCAGGCCGATCACCTTGGTCCAGATGTCGTAGGCCTCGTCGTCGTTGTGATAGACCGTTGCCCACAGCTTGTCGGCCGGCAGCTTGTATTCCTGGGTCAGCAGCTCCCACGCCCACACCAGCGCATCGCGCTTGAAGTAGTCACCGAACGACCAGTTGCCCAGCATCTCGAAGAAGGTGTGGTGACGCGCGGTGTAGCCGACGTTCTCGAGGTCGTTGTGCTTGCCGCCGGCGCGCAGGCAGCGCTGCACGGAGGCCGCGCGCACGTACGGGCGCTTGTCGGTGCCGAGGAAGACGTCCTTGAACTGCACCATGCCGGAGTTGGTGAACAGCAGCGTCGGATCGTTGCCCGGCACCAGCGGCGAGGAGCGCACCACGGTGTGGCCCTTCGTCTCGAAGAACGTCAGGAATTTTTGGCGGATATCGGAGGCTTTCATGTCGCGGGGTGCCGGTGTCAGCATTGCGCCCGGGAGCAACCCGCTCCCGCGCGTCTTGGATTAGTGCAAACCGTTGATTATACGGGGTTCGCACCACTTCCGTGCCCGTTGGTCGCAGGGGGCTGGGGTGACGTGGAAGGCTGGTGTACAGTGCACGCGTTCCAACCGTGCCGAAACGCTTGCCCATGGGCGCCCTGAGCCATCTCCGAGTCCTCGACCTGACCCGCGTGCTTGCCGGCCCGTGGTGCGCGCAGAACCTCGCCGACTTCGGCGCCGACGTCATAAAGGTGGAACGCCCCGGCGCCGGCGATGACACCCGCACCTGGGGTCCGCCCTGGCTCAAGGACGCGGCCGGCAACGACACCGCCGAGGCCGCCTACTACCTGGCCGCCAACCGCAACAAGCGCTCCATCACGGTCGACATCAGTACGCCCGAGGGCCAGGAGATCGTGCGCCGGCTCGCCGCCCGCAGCGACGTGGTGCTGGAGAACTACAAGGTCGGCCAGTTGAAGAAATACGGGCTGGACTACGACGCGCTCAAGGCCGTCAAGCCCGACCTGGTCTACTGCTCGATCACCGGCTTCGGCCAGACCGGCCCCTACGCCGCGCGCGCCGGCTACGACTTCATCGTGCAGGGCATAGGCGGCTTCATGAGCCTGACCAGCGAGCGCGACGACCTGCCCGGCGGCGGCCCGCAGAAGGCCGGCGTGGCCATCTCGGACCTGATGACGGGCATGTACGCCACCGTCGCCGTGCTGGCCGCGCTGGCGCACCGGGACCGCACCGGCGAGGGCCAGTACATCGACATGGCGCTGCTCGACGTGCAGGTCGCCATGCTGGCCAACATGAACACCAACTACCTGGCCAGCGGCCAGGCACCCGGGCGCTGGGGCAACGCGCACCCGAACATCGTGCCGTACCAGACCTTCCAGACGGCGGACGGCTGGATCATCGTGGCGGTCGGCAACGGCGTTGTTGCATAAATCCGGTCGCCCGCGCGCGGCATGATGACGTTTACGCGCAACGGTCTGGGCAGATGGCGCGGTAAACAATCCGTCTGGCTGCGTAGATTGTCGTC
>CAKKOY010000092.1 GCA_919592095.1 Ralstonia syzygii subsp. syzygii
GCTCGCGCGGCCTCTTGTTCTATCGGCTGCTTCAGCAAGCGGTCGTTACTGGCCCTGTGACGTATGCGGATGTAGTGCACCGCGCTGAGACGGTGTAGCATACGGATACTGTATATCCATCCAGTTATCCTGGGCTGGTGGAGCTAAGTGGATACCCGACATGGATATACAGCATCCGATTGATGCGAAACGTCCCGAGCCCAGGCGCCGTCCGGTTCTCGCGCACGCGGTCCGAACGTTGTGTCGAGACTGCCGGGTTCGTGCACGTTTCTCCTGTCCGGCCATACCGCCATGAACACTTCGGTTTCCCCCAGTCCTGCCGTTGCCAGCCTCGCCCGCGATGCGGCCGGCGACGCGCAGGCCGCTTTCGAGCAATTGCACGAATACAAGAGCCACACGATCACGGTCCGGGCCCGGCGGATGAGCGGTGGGCTGTGGATGGCGGCATTCGCGGTCAGCCTCGATGGCTGGCCGCTCGTCGCCGTCGGCACGGAGGCCGGCAAGGCGTTCCGGACGCCGATCGGCGCAGCGCGGGATGCTGTCGATGCCGCCCGGAACTTCATCGATGCCCGGCTTCAGACGCGCCGGTCCGTATGAATACGCCTATCACTGCAAGCCAGGGAGGAGTCTGATGGAACGCCAGCAACTGTTCGCCATTGCCATCGTGATCGCGGCCGTGAGCGCCGCCTATTCGCTCGCGCGCGACCTGAACGACGACGAGCGGGATTTCCCGCCAGGCCGTGCCGTGCTGGTCAGCGGTCATGCCGCACCGGTAGCCAAGCGATAATGGCCAGCGGTCCGCTGCGGGGGGCGAAGGCAGTGTCAGGCGATCGGCAACTGCGTGGTCGACAGCACCTGCTTGAGCGTCATGAACGTCCGGATCTGGCGCCCCCCCGGCAGGTACAGCAGCTGTTCGGCATGCAGGCGGTTGTAGCTGTCGTTGTCCCGGGTGCGCACCAGCATGAAGTAATCGAACTCGCCGGTCGCCACATGGCACTCCAGGCAGCCGGGCACTTTCTGCACGGCCTTCTCGAAGTCGGCGAAGGACTCCGGCGTCGAGCGGTCCAGCACCACGCCGATCATCACCAGCGTGCCCAGGTCGAGCGCCTTCGGGTCGAGCAGCGCCACGACGCCCTGGATGCATCCCAGCGCCTTGAGGCGTTCCACCCGCCGCAGGCACGCGGGCGGGCTCAGGTTCACCTTTTCCGCCAGCGCCACGTTGGAGATCAAGGCATCGCGCTGCAGCCACTTCAGGATGGCGCGGTCCGTCCGGTCCAGCGTTGACAGCACCGAGACCTGGGGCTGCGTCGTGGGCGTGGCACGGAATTTTGTTGCGACTTTTTTCATATCCACGAAATGACAGAAAGTGGAAGCCCGATTCGTGCAGTGAGTATTTCTGTAAAACAATGATATTCGCAAGCACATTCCGCAGGCAGGTTCTTATGATGGAGCCTTCATCACTTCTTCTTCCGATGCTCCGGAGCCGTCCGCATGAACCTGAACAAGCACCCCCGCCATCCGCTGACCTTCGGCCCCACGCCCATCCAGCCGCTCAAGCGCCTATCGGCCCATCTTGGCGGCAAGGTCGAGCTTTACGCCAAGCGTGAAGACTGCAACAGCGGCCTGGCCTTCGGCGGCAACAAGACGCGCAAGCTCGAGTACCTGATGCCGGAAGTGCTGGCCGGGGGCTACGACACGCTGGTCTCGATCGGCGGCATCCAGTCGAACCAGACGCGCCAGGTCGCGGCGGTGGCCGCGCACCTGGGGCTGAAGTGCGTGCTGGTGCAGGAGAACTGGGTCAACTATTCCGACGCGGTCTATGACCGTGTGGGCAACATCGAGCTGTCGCGCATCCTGGGCGCGGACGTGCGCCTGGACACGGCCGGGTTCGACATCGGCATCCGCCCGAGCTGGGAGCAGGCGATGGAGGACGTGCGCCGCGCGGGCGGCAAGCCGTTCCCGATCCCGGCCGGCTGCTCGGAGCACCCGCTGGGCGGCCTGGGCTTCGTCGGCTTCGCCGAGGAGGTGCGGCAGCAGGAGGCCGAGCTTGGCTTCCGCTTCGACTACATCGTGGTGTGCTCGGTCACGGGCAGCACGCAGGCGGGGATGGTGGTGGGCTTCGCGGCTGACGGCCGCGCCGACCGGGTGATCGGCATCGATGCATCGGCCAAGCCCGAGAAGACGCGCGAGCAGATCCTGCGGATCGCCCGCAACACGGCCAAGCTGGTCGAACTCGGCCGCGACATCACGGAAGACGATGTGGTGCTGGATACGCGCTACGGCGGTCCCGAATACGGCCTGCCGAACGAAGGCACGCTGGAGGCGATCCGGCTGTGCGCGCGCCAGGAGGGCATGCTGACCGACCCGGTGTACGAGGGCAAGTCGATGCACGGCATGATCGACATGGTGCGCAACGGCGAGTTTCCCGAGGGCTCGCGCGTGCTGTATGCCCATCTGGGTGGCGTGCCGGCGCTCAATGCGTACAGCTTCCTGTTCCGCAACGGCTGACGCGGCGCATCGCCTCGGTTCGGCGGCACGCTGACACGCCCGGGTGTGCCGCTGGAGATCAAGCCGCCTGCCGCTGCGCCCCGAGACGCGCAAGCGGGTGCGCCGTGCCGCGCCACGGCGACGACAGGAAATGCCGTACCCGCTCCGGCCGCACCTGGGCCAGCGTGGCCGGTGCCCAGCCGGGGCGATGGTCCTTGTCGACCAGATGCGCGCGCACGCCCTCGCAAAAGTCGCCTTCTTCGATCGTGCGCGCCACGATGCCGAGTTCCATGCGGAAACATTCGGCCAGCGTCAGCTGGCGCCCGCGCAGCAGCGCCTCGCGCGTGACATGCAGCATCGTCGGCGAGTGCGTGGTCATGGCGTCGAGCGTGGCCTGCAGCCATTGCCGGGCCTCGCGTGCGGGGTCGCGCTCCAGGCTTTCGCGCAGCGTGGCGACGATGCGGTCGACGGTGGAGCGGCGATCGAAATAGCGCAGGATCCAGGGCGCCACCCGGGCCAGCGCGGCATGCGGCACGATGTTGCACGGCGGCTCGAACACGCGGCGCAGCGCCTGCATCAGATCGCCCTGATCGCCGGTGTGGGAGAGGCGCTGCAGCCGGTCCTCGAACGACGCGAGCCATTCGGCGGGCACGCACAGGTCGGCCAGCCGGCAATGCAGGGCATCGGCGCCCGACAGCGTCGCGCCCGTCAGCCCGACGTACAGCGCCATCTCGGGCGGCATCACGCCCAGGAAGTGCGTCGCGCCCACGTCGGGCAGGAAGCCGATGCGGGTTTCCGGCATGGCGATCCTGCTGCGCTCGGTGACGACCCGCAGGTGCGCGCCCTGCCCGAGCCCCATGCCGCCGCCCATCGAAATGCCGTCGAGCAGCGCGACCACGGGCTTGGGGAACTGGTGGAGCGCGTAGTCCAGCCGGTACTCGTCGACGAAGAACTGCAGCCAGCCGTCGTGGCCCTGCGCCTTGCCCTGCCGGGCCAACTGGTGGAGCGCGCGCACGTCGCCACCGGCGCAAAAGCCTTTCTCTCCCGCGCCACGCAGCACCACCGCGGCGATGCCGGCATCGTCGCGGCACTGCGCCAGCAGCACCGACAGCTGCCGCACCATGCCGTGCGACAGGGCATTCAGGGCCGCGGGCCGGTTCAGCGTGATGATGGCGACGCGGTTCACGACGCGGAACAGCACTTCGGGCTCCACGGCGGTGGCCGGCTCGGCCGGCTTCAGTAAGGCGCGCATTGCAAGAGCTCCTCCTGCGTGGCGGTGGCGTGCCAGCGTGGCGTGCGTTTTTCCAGGAAGGCATTGACGCCTTCGCGCTGGTCCGGATGGTCGAACAGGTCCACAAACCGTTCGCGCTCGACGGCGAGCGCCGCCGTGCGCGGCACACCGTTGCGCGCCTGGTGGATCAGGGTCTTGCTGAAGGTGACCGCCTGCGGGCTCAGCGTCGTCACGCGCCGCGCCGCGCCATCGCCAGCGCCGCCTCGCGCGCCGCGCCGTTGTCGACCACCTCTTCGACCAGGCCGATGCGCAGCGCGGTCTGCGCGTCGACGCGCTCGCCGGTGAGGAGCATGCGCTTGGCCCAGCCTTCGCCGACCAGCCAGGGCAGGGTCTGCGTGCCGCAGCCGCAGCACAGCAGGCCGACGGCGGTTTCCGGCACGGCCAGCTGCGCGTGCTGCTCGGTAATGCGGATATCGCAGGCGAGGGCGCATTCGAGCCCGCCGCCCATTGCGTAGCCATTGATGGCGGCAATCACGACCGGGCGTGCGTTCTGCAGCGCCTCGAACGCGGCGCCGAAGCGGGCGGCGGCCTCGCGCGCCACGTCGCGGTCGCCGTCGGCGAAGGTGTTCAGGTCCGCGCCCGCGCTGAAGAACTTCGGGCCGTCGCCGGTGATCACGAGCGCACGCACGCGCGGGTCGGCATTGAGCGTTGCGACGGTGGACTGCAGTTGCAGCAAGCCTTCCGGCGTGAACGCGTTGGCGGGCGGGCGCTTGAGCGTCAGCAGGGCGATGGTGTGGTCATGCAGAGCGTCGAGTTCGATCATCGCGCGGCCCCGTCCGGCCGGTACAGCTGGATCACCGCCGAGAAGTCGAGTTTGCCGGCGCCCTTGCTGCTCATGGCCTGGTAGAGCTGCTGCGCGAGCGCGCCCAGATAGACGGGCTGGCGCGCCGACTTGGCGGCATCGCTAGCCAGGCCGAGGTCCTTCAGCATCAGGTCGGTGCCGAACCCGCCGGTGTACCCGCGCGACGACGGCGCCGTCTCGATCACGCCGGGGAAGGGGTTGTACGTGTCCGAGCTCCAGCAGCGGCCGGTGGAGGTGTTGATGATGCCGCCCAGCACCTTGGGGTCGATGCCGAGCGCCTCGCCCAGCGACATGGCCTCGGCCACGCCGGCCATCGTGATGCCGAGCACCAGGTTGTTGCAGATCTTCGCGCCCTGGCCGGCCCCTGTCCCGCCGCAGTGCACGAGGTTCTTGCCCATGGCGGACAGCACCGGCCGCACCTGCTCGAACGCGGCCGCGCTGCCGCCCACCATGAAGGTCAGCGTGCCGGCCGCCGCGCCACCGGTGCCGCCGGAGACCGGCGCGTCCACGAACGGGTTGCCGTGCTCGGCGGTCAACACGGCGAGCGACTTGGCGCTGTCCGGGTCGATCGTGCTCGAATCGACGATCGGCACGCCCTTCGGGATGCCCGCCAGGATGCCGTCGTCCGCCGTCAGCACGCTGCGCACGTGCGCGGCGGCCGGCAGCGTGGTGATCACGCAGTCGACGCCGGTCGCGGCGGCCTTGGGCGAGCCTGCGGCGTTGGCGCCCGCGTCCATCAGGGACTGCACCGCCTGCGAATTGAGGTCGAACACATTGAGCGCATGGCCCGCCTTCAGCAGGTTGCGCGCCATCGGGGCGCCCATGTTGCCGAGCCCGATAAAAGCGATCTTCATGAGGGGTCTCCGCGTGAGGGTTCAGCGCAGGCTGATGGTGGTGTTGACGCCGCCGGCCTCGACCACGTCGTCGAACCAGCGCGCGGTGACCGTCTTCGTCAGCGTGTAGAACTGCACGACCTGCTTGCCGTACGGCCCCAGGTCGCCCAGTTTCGAGCCGCGCGAACCGGTGAAGCTGAAGTAGGGCACCGGCACCGGGATCGGGATGTTGATGCCGACCTGGCCCACGTCGATCTCGCTCTGGAACTTGCGCGCCGCGGCGCCGCTCTGGGTGAACAGGCCCACGCCGTTGCCGAACGGGTTGCGGTTGACCAGCGCGATGGCCTCGTCCAGCGTCGGCGCGGTCAGCACCAGCAGCACCGGCCCGAAGATCTCGTTGCGGTAGATGTCCATGTCGGTCTGCACGCCGGTGAAGACGGTCGGGCCGATGAAGTTGCCGTCTTCGTAGCCCGCGACACGGACGTTGCGGCCATCGAGCGCGAGCGTCGCGCCCTGGCGCACGCCGGATTCGATCAGGCCAAGGATGCGCTGCCTTGCCGCGCGCGAGACCACCGGACCGACGTCGGTGCCGGGCTCGACACCTGCGTTCACCTTGAGCGTCCTGGCTTTCTCGACCAGCTCCGGCACCCACTGCTGCGCCGCGCCCACCAGCACCGCCACCGAGGTCGCCATGCAGCGCTGGCCGGCCGCCCCGAACGCCGCGCCCACCAGCGCATTGAGCGTCTGCTCGCGGTTGGCATCGGGCAGCACCACCGCGTGATTCTTGGCGCCCATCATCGACTGCACGCGCTTGCCGTGCTCGCCGGCGAGCCGGTACACATGCGTGCCGACCGCCGTCGAGCCGACGAACGACACCGCCTTCACCAACTCGTGCGTGCACAGCGCGTCCACGACGTCCTTGCCGCCGTGCACGACGTTCAGCACGCCCGGCGGCACGCCCGCTTCGAGCGCCAGCTCGACCAGCAGCATGGTCGACAGCGGATCCTGCTCCGACGGCTTGAGCACGAAGGTGTTGCCGCAGACGATCGCCATCGGGAACATCCACAGCGGGATCATCGCCGGGAAATTGAACGGCGTGATGCCGGCGCAGACGCCCAGCGGCTGGCGCAGCGTGTAGGTGTCGACGGCGCCGGCCACGTTCTCCAGGAACTCGCCCTGCTGCAGCGAGCCGACCGAGCACGCGTGCTCGACCACCTCGAGCCCACGGAAGATGTCGCCCTCGGCGTCCGGCAGCGTCTTGCCCTGCTCGGCGGTCAGCGTGCGGGCGATGCGCGGCAGGTGCTCGCGGATCAGCGCCTGGTACTTGAGCATGATGCGCATGCGGGCGCCCACCGGCGTGTGCTTCCACGCGGCGAACGCGGCATGCGCCGAGCGGATCGCCGCGTCGACTTCGTCTCGCGTGGCGAACGGCACGCGTGCCAGCACTGCCTGCGTGGCGGGGTTCACCACCTCGCGCCACTTGGTCGAGCGGGATTCGACCCACTCGCCGCCGATCAGCAGCTTGACGGTCGGCAGCGTGCGGGGATGTCCGGCGGGCGAAACCGGGGAGAGGGATGCGACGGCGCTCATGGTCTGTCTCCTGTGCAAGTCGATGGCCGCGCATGACAGCGGCCATGCGGCGGTCTGTGATGGCGATGCGGTTCAGCGTGGATCGGCGAAGTCTTCTTCCCAGTACTCGCCCGGCAGGCGGGCGGGGTCGGGCAGGCGCTCCAGTTCGCGGCGGCGCAGTTCGACGCGCCGGATATTTCCCGAGATGGTCTTGGGCAGCTCGCTGAACTGCAGGCGGCGGATACGCTTGTAGGGCGCGAGTTTTTCGCGCGAGAAGCGGAACACGGCGCGCGCCAGCTCGGGCCCCGCCTCGTAGCCTTGGCGCAGCGTCACGAACGCCTTCGGCACCGACAGCCGCAGCGGGTCCGCGCTCGGCACCACGGCGGCCTCGGCGATGGCCTCGTGCTCGATCAGCACGCTCTCCAATTCGAAGGGGCTGAGCCGGTAATCCGATGACTTGAACACATCGTCCGTACGGCCGATGTAGACGAAATACCCATCGTCGCGGCGCATGGCGACGTCGGAGGTGTGGTAGTAGCCGTTGCGCATGGCCTCGGCGGTGGCCTTGGCGTTGTTGGCGTAGCCCTGCATCAGGCCCAGCGGGCGGTGCGACAGCGGCAGCGCGATCTCGCCCTCGGTGGCCGGGCGGTCATCGGCGTCGAGCAGTTCGACCCGGTAGCCCGGCAGCGGGCGGCCCACCGAACCCGGCACCACCGGCTGCCCCTGCGTGTTGCCGATCTGGCAGGTGGTCTCGGTCTGGCCGAAGCCGTCGCGGATGGTCACGCCCCACGCCTGGCGCACGCGCTCGATGATCTCGGGGTTCAGCGGCTCGCCGGCACCGACGATCTCGCGCAGCTTTACCGGGTACGACGCCAGCGGCTCCTGCACCAGCATCCGCCACACGGTGGGCGGCGCGCACAGCGTCGTCACGTTGCAGCGCACCAGCACCTCCAGCGTTTCCCTGGGCACGAAGCGCGCGTAGTTGTAGACGAACACGCAGGCCTGCGCATTCCACGGCGCGAAGACGCAGCTCCAGGCATGCTTGGCCCAGCCGGGCCAGCTGATGTTCCAGTGCACGTCGCCGGGCTGCAGGCCGATCCAGTACAGGGTGGACAGATGGCCCACGGGGTAGCTCCGGTGCGTATGCTCGACCAGCTTGGGTCTGGACGTGGTGCCCGAGGTGAAATACAGCAGCAGCGGATCGGTCGCGCGCGTCGGCCCGTCCGGAACGAACGCGGCCGGGGCCCTGTATGCCTCGGCGAGGTCGATCCAGCCGTCGCGCCGCGCGCCCACGGCGATGCGCTTGATGCCGGCATCGACGGCCTCGAACTTGGCCAGCTCCGCCGCATCCGCCACCACGCAGGTCGAGCCGCCCAGCTGGACACGATCCCGCACGTCGTCCGGCGAGAGCTGGGTGGTGGCCGGCAAGACCACGGCGCCGAGCTTCATCGCCGCCAGCATCATGTCCCACAGCTCGACGCGGTTCGGCAGCATCAGCAGCAGCCGGTCGCCGCGCACGATGCCCAGGCCGCGCAGAAAGTTCGCCACCCGCGACGAGCGTTCCGACATCTGGGCGTAGGACAGCCGCTGCCCTTCGCCGTGCGGATCGTCGACGATCCACAGCGCCGGCTGGTCGTTGCCGCGCGCGATGACGTCGAAGTAGTCCAGCGCCCAGTTGAACGTGTCCAGCACGGGCCAGCGGAACTCGCGATACGCGCGTTCGTAGTCGGTGCGATAGCGCAACAGCAGGTCGCGCGCCTCGAAAAAGCTCAGGGCGGCGGGTGCCACGTCGTTCATCGTCGTCTCCTCATCGGCGCGGTGGCGCGCGCTGTGTATGCGGCGGTGTGTGCGCCAGCGCTAGACGTGCCGTGCGATCACCATCCGCTGGACTTCGCTGGTGCCTTCGTAGATCTGCGTGATGCGCGCGTCGCGGTAGTGGCGCTCGACGGCGTAGTCGGCCAGATAGCCGTAGCCGCCGTGGATCTGGATCGCCTTCGAGCAGATCTCCTCGGCCAGCTCGGACGCATAGAGCTTGGCCTGCGACGCCTCGGACAGGCAGGGCCTGTCCGCGCTGCGCAGCCGGGCCGCGTGGTGCACCAGCAGGCGCGCGGCGTTCAGGCGCGTGGCCATGTCGGCCAGCATGTTGGCGATGGTCTGGTGCTCGCGCAGCGCCTTGCCGAACTGGATGCGCTCGTGGGCGTAGTGGCGCGCCGCATCGAACGCGGCGCGCGCAATGCCGACCGCCTGCGCCGCGATGCCGATGCGCCCGCCTTCGAGGTTGGACAGCGCGATCTTCAGGCCCTCGCCCGGCTCGCCCAGCAGGTTCGCTTGCGGCACGGCGCAGTCTTCGAGCATGATGGGGCAGGTATCCGAGGCGCGGATGCCGAGCTTGTGCTCCGGCCGCCCGACCTGGAAGCCCGGCGTATCGGTCGGAACGATGAAGGCGGAGAGGCCGCGCTTGCCGGCGCCGGGATCGGTCACGGCAAACACGATGGCGAGCCTCGCGCGCGCGCCGTTGGTCACGAACTGCTTGCTGCCGTTGAGCACCCAATGGCCGTCGCGCGGCACGGCGCGGGTGCGCAGGTTGTTGGCTTCGGACCCGGCCTGCGGCTCGGTCAGGCAGAACGCGCCGATCGCGCGGCCCGTGGCCAGGTCGGGCAGGTAGCGCGCCTTCTGCGCGTCGGTGCCGAATTTCAGGATTGGCCCGCAGCCGACCGAGTTGTGCACGCTCATCATCGTCGCGCAGGCGGCGCAGCCGGCGGCGATCTCTTCCAGCGCGAGCGCATAGGCGACGTAGTCGGTGTACGTGCCGCCCCATTCGGGCGGCACGATCATGCCGAGCAGCCCCAGCTCGCCCATCTGCGCGACCACGTCGTCGGGCAGGTTGCCGTCCCGGTCCCACTGCGCCGCATGGGGCGCGAGGCGTTCCGTGGCGAAATCGCGGGCGGCATCGAGGATCATCCGCTGTTCGTCGGTATAGAAATCGTCCATCGCTTGGTCTCTGTTGCCCGGCCGCGTGGCGTCGCGCGTGCGTGCGCTTTACACTGTCGTGCCCTGCGCCGGGGTGGCGCGGTCATCCGATGCGGAAAAAGTGTAGGCAGGCGCCCGCATGACTTCGATGCTCGTCACGATCAATCTGTGTGAGCGGATTTGCCATGCGAGCCTGTGGCCCGCCTGTCCCGGCGAGGCGATGGGAGACCGCATCCGGCCCGCGGGCCTTTTGCTACCACGATGAAGAACGACGAAAAAGGCACCATTTCCATGAGCCTCGTCGCCGAAGCCCTGGCGCGGGCCCGCGCGCGCGGGCTCGACGCGCCGCCGCTCATTGCCGCGGCCGGGATCGCGCCGCAGATGCTGGCCTCGCCCCGCGGCCGCGTTTCGTCGGCGCAGTACGGCGCGCTGTGGAACGGCATCGCGCAAGCGCTCGACGACGAGTTCTTCGGCCAGGATTCGCACCCCATGCGCAGCGGCAGCTTCGTCGCAATGACGCAGGCTGCGTTGACCGCGCGCACCGGCCGGCAGGCGCTGCAGCGCGCTACGGGGTTCATGCGGCTGGTGCTCGACGACCTCGCCGTGCAGGTCGAGGCGGATGCGCAGCGCGTGCGCCTGACCTTCATGCATCGCCGGGGCACGCCGGAGCCGGCCATGTTCACGTACGCGACGTGGTTCATCATGGTGTACGGCCTGGTCTGCTGGCTGGTCGGCCGGCGCATCCCGCTGATCGCGGCGCGCTTGCGGTGCCCCGCGCCGCCCGCCGAGCAGGAATACCGCCTGATGTTCTGCGACGACATGGCGTTCGGCCAGCCGGTGTCCTGCGTCGACCTGTCGCCCGATTTTCTGGACCTGCCGGTGATCCAGACCGCCGCGTCGATCAAGTCCTTCCTGCGCGATGCGCCCGGCAGCTTCATCGTCAAGTACCGCAACCCGGACGCATTTGCCGCGCGGGTACGCAAGATGTTGCGCGCGCTGCCGGTGGCGGCCTGGCCGGCGTCCGATGCGATGGCGCTCAGGCTGAACGTGGCCGAGGCCACCATGCGCCGCCGCCTCAAGCTGGAGGGCCACACCTACCAGTCGATCAAGGACGACCTGCGGCGCGACATTGCGATCAATGCGCTGCAGGGCACGCGGCAGACCATCGCCGACATCGCGGCCGCGGTCGGGTTTGCCGAGCCGAGCGCGTTCCACCGGGCGTTCCGCAAGTGGACCGGCATGCGGCCGACGGATTATCGCGACGCCCGCAAGGCTGGCGGCAAAGCGTGATCGTGGGATGCGCGCGCGTCACGTGCCGCGCGGGCGCGTTCCGATCCGCGCGTCAGTGCAGGGCCGCGTCCGCCTCCGGCCGCCGCGCGAAATGGATGGCGAACCGCGTACGCCCCTCGGCCCGCGAGACGGCGATGCATGCCCCCATGCGCCACGACGATCGCCTTGGTGATGGCCAGGCCCAGGCCGGCGCTCTCCGATTCGGGCCGCGCGCGCGACTTGTCCGCCCGGTAGAAGCGCTCGAAGATCAGCGGCAGGACTTGCGGCGGGATCGCATCGCCGTCGTTGTCCACCGAGACCGTTACGCCATGGCCGGTATCGGCGATCGACACCAGCACGGCGCCGCGCGGCGGCGTATGGCGGATCGCATTGGACAGCAGGTTGCTCAGCGCCCGCCGCAGCATCAGCCTGTCGCCGGTCACCCGGCCGTCGCCGCGCAGTTGCAGCTGCACGGCCTGGTCCTCGGCCAGCGCGTCGTAGAACTCGAAGAGGGCGCGCAGTTCGTCGGCGAGGTGGATGTCCTCGGCGCTGGGCAGCGTCAGGCTGTGTTCCATCTTCGCCAGGTAGAGCATGTCCGCGACCATGCGCGCCAGGCGTTGCAGCTCTTCGGCGTTGGAGGTCAGGACGTCACGGTACTTGGCGCCCTCGCGCGGCTGCGACAGCACGACTTCGGTCTGCGTCAGCAGGTTGGTGATGGGGGTGCGGATCTCGTGCGCGATGTCGGTGGAGAAGTCGGACAGCCGGCGGAAGTCGTGCTGCAGGCGTTCGAGCATGGCGTTCAGCGTGATGGCGAGGTCGGCGACCTCGGCCGGCACCGTGTCCACCGGCATGCGTTCATCGAGCTTGTCGGACGTCACCGTGCGGGCCCGCGAGGCCAGCGTATGCAGCGGCGCGAGGCCGCGGCGGGCCGCCCACCAGCCGAAGATTCCGCTGGCGACCGCCGCCAGGGCGATGTAGAAGGCCAGTGTGCCGCGGAACGTATGCAGGAAGTGGGCGTGGATGTCGGTGTTCATCGCCACCAGGATGTCGAGGCGCCCGGCCGTGCCGTCGCGCAGCGCGACGGTGGTGTGCATGGCTCGGTACTGCTGGCCGCTCTGCTCCCAGACCAGCCGGCCGTTGCCGGGCCGCGCGCGGGCCAGGGCCTCGCCCGCGACCCGGAAGTCGAAGCCGTCGCTCGCATACAGCGTGCGACGGTCGGGGTCCAGGATTCGCGCGACGAAATCGGTGCGGTGCTGCAGGGCATCGCGGATGCGCTCCGCGACCCGCGGCGCGGGGCTGGACTCGACGATCTTCTCGATCACGCTGATGTTCTCGCCCAGGGCGGTGAAGTCCTCCACCGCGAAGTGCTGCTCCATCGCCAGCGCGATGACCACGCCGAGCCCCAGCAGTACCGCGGCCGAGCACATCGAGAAGAAGGCGGTGAGCCGCGTGGTGAGCGAGCGCCGCCGGGTCACGCCGCGTCCTCCGGGTCTTCGAGCACGTAGCCCATGCCGCGCACCGTCTGGATCAGCTTCGGCGCGAAGTCGTCGTCGATCTTCGCGCGCAGCCGGCGGATGGCGACGTCGATCACATTGGTGTCGCTGTCGAAGTTCATGTCCCACACCTGGGAGGCGATCAGCGAGCGCGGCAGCACCTCGCGGCGGCGGCGGGCCAGCAGTTCGAGCAGGGCGAACTCCTTGCTGGTCAGCGCGATCCGCTGCCCCGAGCGCGAGGCGCGGCGGCGCGCCAGGTCGAGCACGAGGTCGGCGATCTGGATCCGGTCGAGCGCGACCGGCGTGCTGCCCCGGCGCAGCAGGGTGCGGACCCGCGCCAGCAGCTCCGCGAAGGCGAACGGCTTGACCAGGTAATCGTCGGCACCGAGCTCGAGCCCCTTGACCCGGTCGCCCACGCTGTCGCGCGCGGTCAGGAACAGCACTGGCACCGCGCGCTCGGCCGCGCGCAGCGACTGCACGATCTGCCAGCCGTCCCGGTCGGGCAGCATCACGTCGAGCACCAGCAGGTCGTAGTCGCCTGTCATGGCAAGGTGCAGGCCGTCCACGCCGTTGCGGGCGAGGTCCACCACGAACCCGGCTTCCGTCAGGCCCTGCTGGAGGTATTCACCGGTCTTGGCTTCGTCTTCGACGACTAACAGCTTCATGTTTTCGGTGGATGTCGGGTCGGTATCACTTGGCGCTGGATCGCGCGCGGGCCGTAGCGTACCCTGCGCGCGGCGAGATCACGCGGAGATGACCAAACTGTAATGTGTTGGTCAGGCGAGGGTAGCCTGACGCGCATTAGCCTGCTAGTACCTCTGCACAGGGGTTATGACGGTTTGTCAGAGGTGGGTACAGGGTAGGCTTTGGCCAATTTTTTGCGGGCCGTTTCAGTAGAGAACATCCAGTTGATGCGAGC
>CAKKOY010000093.1 GCA_919592095.1 Ralstonia syzygii subsp. syzygii
GAGCAGGTGCTGGCATGGTCGCGATGGCGGCGCGCGCATCAGTGGCGCGCTCAGCAGTGTCACTACCGGGCGCGGGGATGTGCTCCTCCATTTTGAGCTACGGCTGTAGTACTAGGCATGGGCGGGCACCTGCCCAGCCAATTCGCAGCAGTGGTTCACTTCCACCGTCACGTGGACGAGCGCGTCGAAATGCGCCAGCCTGGCCTTGTAATGGCCCGGACTTTGCGGCGACGGACTGGCCAGCGCAATCACGCAGGCGAACTTGCCCGGCCCCACGCGCCACAGGTGCAGGTCGTTCACCACCACGCCGGACTCGGTTTCCAGCGCGCGCTGGACGGCATCCTGCAGTTCCGGGTCGTCGTCGCGGTCCAGCAGCACACCGCCCGCGCGCCTGAGCAGGCTGTAGGCCCACGGCCCGATCACCAGCGCGCCGACGATCCCGACCACCGGGTCGATCCAGCGCAGCCCCAGGTACTTGCCGGTGAACAGCGCCATCAGCGCCAGCACCGACGTCGCCGCATCGGCCATGACGTGCAGGTAGGCCGCGCGCAGGTTCAGGTCGTGGTGATGATGGTGGTGGCCATGATAGTCATGCGTGTCTGCATGCGCGGCGTGGCTGTGACGATGCAGCGCGGCCTCCTGCGGATGATCCCGGTGGCGATGCTCATCGTGATCGTGTTCCGGCTGGTGCTCGTGATCGTGCTCATGGCGACGGTCGAGGTCGTGGTTGCGGTGGCGGGTCTCGTGTTCGTGGGTGTCGTCGCGCTCCTTGTCGCGCTCTTCGTCGTGATCGTGGTCGTCATGGCGACGCGTGCCGGCCGGTCCGTGCGCATGGTCATGGTCGTGCGCGCCGGCCAGCCACAGGGCGCAGACAACGTTGACGACCAGGCCGATGGCCGTGACCCACAGGGCTTCGTTGTAGTGGATGTTGACCGGGGCGAGCAGGCGCTGCGCCGACTCCACCACCATCAGCACGCCCACCACGCCCAGCAGCAACGCGCTGGCGAAGCTGCCGAGGATTTCGATCTTCCAGGTGCCGAAGGTGAAGCGCGGATCCTCGCCCAGGCGGCGTGCGATCACGTAGGCAGCCAGCGTGATGCCCAGCGCCAGCACGTGCGTGCTCATGTGCCAGCCGTCGGCCAGCAGCGCCATCGAGCCGGTCCACCAGCCACCGATGATCTCGGCCACCATCATCACCGCCGTCAGCAGCACGGCGTACAGCGTGCGGGGCTCGGCGCGCGGGCGGGCGGGCGGGCTTCCACGAAGCGATGCGAATGGCGCAATGCGGCGGCATCGTGTCCGTGCAGGGTCGACTGGGCAGAGTGGATCATGGCGTCCTCGCGGTAACCGTGCCGGGCCGGCCGGTCAGTTGCGGTACTGGTTGATCTGGTCGCGCGTGGCCTGCGCGACGCGGCGGGCAGCATCGGCGAAATCGCTGTCGCTGCTGGCGTACAGGATGGCGCGCGACGAGTTGATCATCATGCCGGTGCCATCGGCGGTGCGGCCGGCGCGCACGGTGGCCTCGATGTCGCCGCCCTGGGCGCCGATGCCCGGGATCAGCAACGGCATGTCGCCGGCGATCTCGCGCACCCGCTGGATTTCCTGCGGAAAGGTCGCGCCCACCACCAGGCCCATCTGGCCGCTGGTGTTCCACGCGTTGCGGGCGCGCTCGGCCACCACCTGGTAGACCGGGCGACCGTTCGTCTCGAGGAATTGCACGTCGCTGCCGCCGGCGTTGGAGGTGCGGCACAGCACGATCACGCCCTTGCCGGGGTGCGCCAGGTACGGCTGCATCGAGTCGAAGCCCATGTAGGGGCTGACCGTGATGGCGTCCGCCTGGTAGCGCTCGAAGGCTTCCTTGGCATAGTGCTCGGCGGTGGAGCCGATGTCGCCGCGCTTGGCGTCGAGGATGACGGGGATGCCGGGATAGGCCTCATGGATGTAGGCGATCAGCTGCTCGAGCTGGTCTTCGGCGCGCTGCGAGGCGAAATAGGCGATCTGCGGCTTGAACGCGCAGACCAGGTCGGCGGTGGCATCGACGATGGCGCGGCAGAACGAGAAGATCGCCCCACCCGAGGTGGTCAGCGACGCCGGCAGGCGCACCGGGTCCGGGTCCAGCCCCACGCACAGCAGGGAATTGTTGCGCTGCCAGGCGGCAGCCAATTGTTCGGTGAATCGCATGGTGTCGGGAAACATGGAGGCGCGGCGGGCCGCCGCATGGCTTGCTGGCATTTTACCCGCCGGCCACCGCTGCGGCGGTATCTCCCTGGGCGTCGCATGGACCCCACGCATGCCGGCCGATCCGCTGTTCCGGGCTGAATCCGCCTCACCTTTACGCTACACTCGGCGCGTTTTTGGCGCACCCAGCCGCCCGATCTTCAAAGTTCCAAGGACATCCGCATGATCAACCTGTTCGTTGTGCAAAAAGGCCGTCTCGCGCAAGAACAGGTCGAGGACCGCAACGAACTGCTGCAGCACAAGCCGATCTGGATCGACGTGGTCGACCCGGAGGACGAAGAGCTGGCATGGATCAAGGACACCTACGGCGTGGTGCTGCCCGAGCTGGAACAATTGGGCGACCTGGAGGCCTCCGCCCGCTACTTCGAGGGCGAAGACGGCCACATCCACATCCGCACCGACTTCCTGCTCGACGAGGAGGCCAGCTCGCGCAACGTGCGCGTGGCCTTCGTGCTGACCAAGGACGTGCTCTTCTCGATCCACGACGAAGACCTGCCGGCGTTCCGGCTGGTGCGCATGCGGGCGCGGCTGCGGCCCGGCTCGGTGCGCAACGCCAAGGACGTGCTGATGGACCTGTACGCCACCGACGCGGAATACTCGGCCGATTCGATCGAAGAAGTCTACGAACGCCTGGAAGACGCGAGCAAACGTGTGCTGGCCGACGAAGTGACCGACCAGGCCGCCGCCGACGTGCTCGAGATCATCGCCCGCGTGGAAGACCTCAACGGCCGCATCCGCCGCAACGTGATGGACACGCGCCGCGCGGTGTCCTTCCTGCTGCGCAGCCAGATGCTCTCGCCCGACCAGCAGGACGAGGCCCGCCAGGTGCTGCGCGATATCGACTCTATCGAAAACCACACCGCCTTCCTGTCCGACAAGGTCAACTTCCTAATGGATGCCACGGTCGGCTTCATCAACATCAACCAGAACAAGATCATCAAGCTGTTCTCGGTGGTGTCGGTGGCGCTGATGCCACCGACCCTGATCGCCTCGATCTACGGCATGAACTTCAAGGTGATGCCGGAACTGGAATGGGCAGAGGGCTATCCCTATGCGATCGTGCTGATGATCGTGTCGGCGGCGATCCCGCTGGTGTACTTCCGGCGCAAGGGCTGGTTGAAATAGGCCGCACCCAGCGGCGCCGCCCACTCCAGCGGCAGCGTCAGCCCGAGTAGGCCTTGTAGCTCACCTTGTTGGTGCCGGTCGCCTGGTTCGCGTCCGGGACCAGCGCATAGTCGGGCGCATCCGAGTTCACGTTCGAGAACGACACGGAGGAGTTCTTGGAGTCGCTGCGGAAGACCACCTCGGCCACATTGAGGAAGGTCGAATTCCGGATGTTGACGTTCGTGCCCATCTGCGTATCGCCGCCGTTGGTGCGGAAGACCTTGCCGGCGCCGTTGACGTAGACGCCGTCCAGCGTCACGTTGGCGCTGCGGTTGTCCTGAATGATCTTGTCCTTGCCGCCGTAGAACGCGCTGTTGGTGATCTCCACGTTCGCCGGCCGGTCGGGGATCGAGTTCGGATCGATACCCGCGATCTTGGCGTCGTGCGCACGGTTCTTGGGGCCATCGATGGTGATCACGTCCTCGCCCACTTGGCGGTTGACGACGCGGTCCAGCTTGGCATCGCCCAGCAGGTGGATGCCGTCGGCACCCGAGTACTGCACGTTCTTCAGCTTTGCGCCGGGTTCCAGAATGAACACGGGTTGCTGGTGCTCGTTCTGCGAACCGTCGCCCATCTCCTTGGTCGGGCGGTAATACTTGCCGCCGCCGTCGAACGTCTCGCCCGCCTTGACGACGATCGGCTTGCTGACGTCGACCACGCCGGTCGGCTCGGGCGGCTTGACACCATATGTCACATTGCCCTCCGTCGTGGGCGTAGACGTCGGGGACGTGCCGGGCGTGGGCGAAGCAGCAGGCGGGGTCGTCTCCGTGGTCGGCACGGAGGTGTTGTGCTTGCCGTTGTCGGGCTTGTTGGCCGGCAGCTCGATGTCCGGCTGCGCAGGCGGCTTGGCGTTCGGCGAACCGAATCGACCGTTTTCGCCGAACCCGGTCGGGCCGCCATGATGACCGCCACCATGGCTGCCGCCGTGGCCCTGACCGGAGTTGCCGAATTCCGGCTGGTTCAGCACGTTCCCGAACAACTTGCTTGCTTGGACCTGCTGCAAGACCTGTTCGAGCAGTTGTACGGCACGCTGGAGCTGGCTGGTATCGATCTGGGAACCAGCGTCATGATTCCACGTTGTGGGCGTGTGGAATTGGTTGTTCGGGCGATCAATCTGGATGGACATGACTGTCTCGGCAAGGAAAAGTTGTGGGAGCCCGCACCCCTCGCATGAGGCGCGCAGCACCTTTGTACCTTTCAGCCACCCTTCAGCCTCGCTCGGAAACCACAACTGAGTGCAAGTTTACGAAAGCAACCCCCGTCCATCGGAGCCGGGTCAGTCCGGCAGGGCCGCCGAACCCATCCGGTTGGCGATGACAGTCGCCTTGCGCGTGAAGCTGATGTGGACGTTGGCGCAGTAGCGCTTCTTGTCGAAGCACTTGGGCGCCGGCAGGGCCGCGGCCAGGCGCGCGGCCTGGCCCACCGTCAATTGCGATGCGGGACGCTTGAAGTAATGCTGCGCCGCCGCCTCGGCGCCGAAGATGCCCTCGCCCCACTCAACCGAATTCAGGTAGATCTCCAGGATGCGTTCCTTGTCGAGCCAGAACTCCAGCATCCACGTGATGACGAGCTCCTCGCCCTTGCGCAGGTAGTGGCGCTCGCCGGAGAGGAACAGGTTCTTGGCCAGCTGCTGCGTGATGGTCGAGCCGCCCGCCACCACATGGCCGCGCCGCTTGTTCTTTTCCCAGGCGTCGAGCATGGCGTCGACTTCCCAGCCGGCATGCGAGACGAAATCGGCGTCCTCGCTGGCGATGACGGCGCGCTTGAGGTTGCGCGAGATCTGGTCGTAGGAGACCCAACGATGGTCGATCCTGCAGGTGATGACGTTGGCGCCGCACAGCCGCATCAGCTCGGCCCGCATGAATGCCGACGAGGCGGGATTGAAGACCTGCCAACTGGCGATGGCGGCAAAGAAATACAGGTTGAGCGCGACCACGCCCGCCGCCAAGCAGCCGATCACGTAGCCGAACCAGCGCATCATGATGCGGGGGTCTGCGGGGGCTCAGCGGTGATGGGCGCGCGCGGCCACGGCAGCCTCGCCCTGCAGCCCTTCGCGCATGGCCTGCAGCACGGGGCCGGTGTCCGGGCGCACGCCGCGCCAGACGAAGAACGACTCCGCCGCCTGCTCCACCAGCATGCCCAGGCCGTCCCACGCGCGGGCGCCATGCCGCTTGGCGAACTGCATGAACACCGTGGGCTGCGAGCCGTACATCATGTCGTAGGCAAGCGCATTGGGGCCGAACGCGGTCTGCTCGATGGGCGGCACCTGGGCCTGCAGGCTGCAGGCGGTGGCGTTGATGACGACATCGAATACATCGCTGACGGCCAGATCGTCATAGCCGCCGCCCACCACCTCGACCTCGTGCAGCTTGGCCGCCACCTCGAAGCGTTGCACCAGTGCCACAGCGCGATCGGCCGTGCGGTTGGCGATGAACACGCGCAAGGGCTTGTGCTCCAGGAGCGGCAGCAGCACGCCGCGCGCCGCGCCGCCCGCCCCCAGCAGCAGCACGCGCTCGCCCGCCAGCGCGTTGCCGATGTTGTGCGTGATGTCGCGCATCAGGCCGACGCCGTCGGTGTTGTCGCCGAAAATCTCCTCGCCGTCGAACCTGAGCGTGTTGACGGCCCCGGCCGACTCCGCGCGCAGCGACAGCGAGGTCGACAGCGCATACGCATCGAGCTTGAACGGCACCGTCACATTGAGCCCCCGCCCGCCCTCGCGGATGAACGAGAACACGGTCTCCTCGAAGGCGATCAGCTCGGCATAGATGCGCTCATAGCGCATCAGCTGGCCGGTCTGCTGCGCGAAGGCGGCATGGATGGCGGGCGACTTGCTGTGCGAGATCGGATTGCCGATCACACCATAGCGGTCGACCGGCGGGGCGCTCGCGGCAGCGAGAATTGCCTCTTCAAACGATGATGTCATCGGGTCTGCAGCCGGGTTTCCAGGCCGGCGCGGGTGAACTTGAACGTGGCGACCACGTCCTGGATATCGACACGCTTGCGCATCTCGGCCGGGAAGGCGCCGAACGGCGCGGACGAGCGCACGATGGCCACCGCCTGGCGGTCCAGCGCCGGATTGCCCGAGCTCTTGGCCACTTCGATGCCTTCGATCTTGTAGCCATCCTGGTTGTAGCCGAGCTGGCCGTCGCGGTTGACGCTGATCACGATGATCAGCTCGCCATAGAGCGGCCGGCCGTTCAGGCTGGGGAAGTTGGCCGTGCCGTGCGTCTCGATCTTGCGGCGGACGGCGTCGTAATAGCGAGCATAGTCTACCTGCCGCGCGCTGGCCGCGGTCAGCACGTTGCGGCGCGGGCGCTTGGCGTAGTTTTCGAGGTTGCGGTCGATCTCGGCCTGCAGGCGGGCAATCTCGTCCTGGGTAGTGCGATCGTCGGTGCCGTTGGTGGGCGACGGCTGCGGCTGCTCGCCGGGCTTGACCGTGCGGGCATTGACCAGCGGCGCGGGGCTGCGCGATTGCGTCAGCAGGCGACGCTGTTCCTCTTCCAGGAATTCAATGCGACGCTGCGTCAGCTTGATGACATCGCCGGTCTGCTGCTCGGTTTCGGCGGGCAGCGGTGTGGTGGCGCGCTGCCGATCATATTCCCCGCCGCCGTTGAGATTGACCTGCGCCACGGCGGTGGGCTTGGCCGGCGCGGTGGACGACTTGGCATTGACCAGCACCACGTCCAGCCCCGGATCGTCACGCTTGATGTCGAACGCCTCGGGCGCCACCACGCGCACGAAGAGCAGCAGGATATGCAGGATGAGCGACGCCACCAGTGCCTTGGTGAGCGTGCTGCTGCCGGACCAATCCGGACGGTTTGCGAGGGCGGCCATGAGGTGGTCTTCCTGAGTATTGCGGGAGCGTGAAAACGTCAGACTGCGATTGTAGTTAGCTGACGGCTGGCGTTCCATCGTCCTGCTGCGGCGGCGCCACAGCGTCGCCCGTCTCGGCGCGGGCTTCTTCCCCATCGGCGGCCGGTTGGGGCTCGGCAGGTGCTTCTGCCTCGGCTTGCGCAAGCTCGTCTTCCAGCGCGGCGGCTTCCACCTCGGCATCCGCTGCCGGGGCAAGCACCTCGACCACGCGGCACGATACCTCCAGGCCGATCTCGTCGATCTCCAGCACATCGAGCACGACATGCGTGCCGCGCGCGGTCTGCGCCAGCTCCGGCACCCGGGTCATCAGCGGTATCTCGGCAAAGCGCACCATGCCGTCCTTCAGCACCACGGCCTGCGTGCGGGTGCGCGCTTCCTGCCTGAGCCAGCGCAGGCACCAATAGCGCTCCATGGTCGACTGGTGCGCAGCATAGGCGGCATAGGTGGCTTCGAAGTCGGCCACGGCGGCGAGCAGGTCGGCATCCTTCGGCTTGAAGGGCGCGATCAGCTTGGCCGTCACGCCGTGCTGTGCCACCGCCGCGATCTGCCACTGATTGACCAGATCGACGTAGCGGCGCAGCGGCGAGGTACTCCACGCATACTGCGCCACGCCCAGCCCCTCGTGCGGCGCTGGATAGGTCTGCATGCGCGTGCGGTGCATGCCCCACGCCTTCTGCGTGCGGTAGATGCCCGGCACGCCGGCGTCGGCCAGCATGCGGCCCCAGGTGCTGTTGGCGAGAATCATCAGCTCGGCGACGATCTTGTCCAGCGGCGAGCCGCGCTTGCGCTGCTCGATGCGGATGCGCTCGCCGCCGCCCTCGGCTTCGGGAATCGGGTCCAGGTAGAAGCTGTAGTCGCCCTTCTGTGCGCCCTCCGGCTTCAGGCCGCTGGCGATGCGTGCCTGCTGGCGGGCGTCGTACAGCGCGCACGCAAAGGGCCACAGGACGGTGAGTTCGTCCTTGAACGGGTAGTCGCCGGTGCCATCGGCCAGCGCCTCGGCCGTGATGATCCCGTCCAGCAGGTTGTGGCGCAGGTTGGCAGCCACAGTCACAGTCTCGCAGCGCGTCTCGCTGGCGGTCACCGTCCAGGTGGCGCGATCGACCGTCGCATACAGCGACAGCGCCGGGCATGCGCGCCCTTCCTGCAGCGTGTAGCGATCCACCACCGACTCCGGCAGCATGGTGATCTTGTCGCCGGGGAAGTACACGGTGGACAGCCGCTGGCGCGCGATCGCATCGAGCGCATCGCTGCGCTGGATGCCGAAGCCGGGCGCCGCGATGTGGATGCCGATGCGCACCGTGGCCGCGTCGAGGGGCGTGACCGAAATCGCATCGTCGATTTCCGTGGTGGTCACATCGTCGATGGAGAACGCGCGCACGTCGGCAGCCGGCAGGTCGAGCGCTGGCTCCGGCACCGTCACGTCAGGAAAGCCGGTGCCCTTCGGGAAGCACTCCGACAGGAAACGCGCCTCGTGCAGCGCGCGCGCATTGGCGATGCCGCCGACCGCCACCATCAGCCGCATCGGCGGCATCCCGAGCGCCGTGCACGCGGCATCGAACGCCTTGTATTCGATGCTGTTCTTGTCGGGCTTGAACAGCAGCTGCAACGCCTTGCCTCGGAAGGCTTCGGGCAGGCGCATGGCCTTCAGCTCGGCTTCATAGGCGGCCTGCTGCGCGGCCTGCTGCTTCTTGCGCTCCAGCCCAGCGAGTGCCGCCTTGAGCTGGTCTTCGGGCGCCCGCTGATAGCGGCCCCGGCCCTTGCGCCGGAAATAGATGGGCGAGCCGTGCAGCGCAATGGCCAGCGCGGCCTGCTGCGTGGCATCGGCGTCGGTGCCGAAGTACTCGCCGGCCAGATCGGTAAAGCCGAACTCCTCGGCGGGCGCGCATTCCCATAGGAAATCCAGGTCGATGTCCGCCGACAGCGCCTGCGCGACCTGCGCCAGTTCGCCGGCCGACGGCTGGGCGAACTGCAGCAGCACGTCACGCGACTTGACCTTGGTGCGCTTGGCGCTCGGCAATTCGACCTGGTAGGCCTCGCCCTGCTGGGACAAGACGGTGCCTGCGCGGATCTCGCCGCCTTCTTCAAACAGCAACTGCATGGAATCGTCTGGATCGCGGCCCGAACGCCGCCAAGAATGGGTGGAATCGCTGCGTGCCCCGGATGGGACCGGCCTGCGCCGCAACGACAAAAGACGGGGCCGATGATACCGCACCGGCCAGTCATCCGGCCCACCCGATCGCCCGCATCACATCATGGGCGGCGGGTTGAACGCCGCCAGCGCCGGCAGGAACACCTCCGTCACCAGCATCGCGCTGGCGCCGCGGCGGAACACCGAGCGGCGCGCCGGCAACCGTGCCATGGCACCCGGCGGCGTGCCGCCCAACGCCGCATGGGCCCGTCTGACGAGCGGGTGCCGAGCATCCAGCAGGGCGAACTCGAAGGCACCCCGGGCAACGCGCGGGTCAGCAAACAGCGCATGCCCGAGCGGCTGGGTGCCAAGCGCCTTCAGGAACGGCCAGTCCGCCGCCACACTGCGCGGATGCACGATCGTGTGCGCATAGACCACCGGAGCATCGTCGCAGATCAGCAGCACCTCGCGCGCCAGCGTCTCGGCGGCGCGGAGCAAGCCCAGGCACCGCCACTCATCGCGCAGCGGCATGGCCCGCTCCTGGCCGAGCAGTTCGACGCGGAACGACGAGGATGCCGCGCGCAGCCGCGCCGTCAGCGAATGCACGCCGACCGCCCAGCGCGCCCAATGCCGGCCGTAGACGGCCGTGGGCGGCAGGGCCCCGCGCCACGGGCTGCGCGGGTACGACATGGCCGCCCCGGTCATGCGCCAGCCTGGCCGTCGAAAGGATGGGCCGCCAGCAATCCAGCTGGAATCCCGCAGAAGATCAGCACTTCATGCATATAGCGGGCGAAGTCGCTGATGCTGTGATCGCCGCCATCGATGACACGGGTGGCGGCGCCCGGAAAGTGGGCGAGCATCTCGCGATAGTCGAGCACTTCGTCGCCGGTGGCGGCCAGCAGGTAATAGCGCTCGGGTTGCGTAACGGCCGCGACCGCCAGCTCGCGCAGTTCATCCAGGTGGTGCGGTTCGACCCGGATGGTGCCGCCGCCGTGCCACAGCGGCTGTTCGCCGACGTACTTGGCCAGGTCCTGGTCGGGACGCGTGGCGGGATTCAGCATGGCGGCGCGCAGACCATGGCGCTCGGCCAGCCAGGTGGCGTAATAGCCGCCCAACGAAGAGCCGATCAGCGCGGGGGCGGCGCCATCCCGGCTGGACAGATCCGCGATCAGCGCCTCGGTCTCGGCCATCGCCTGGCGCGGCGAGACGGGCAGCATCGGACACACGTAGGCATGCGCCAGCCCCACGGAGGCCATCCGCTGGCCCAGCAGTTGCGCCTTGAACGAGCGCGGCGACGAGCGGAATCCGTGCAGATAGAGAATGGAAGCCGGCATATCGCGTCAGCTTGCCGCACCGACGCGCTCGCCCAGGGCATCCAGCAATTTCTGGTGGACGCCGCCGAAACCGCCGTTGCTCATCACCAGCACGTGGTCGCCGGGTCGGGCGGCGACCGTCACGGCCTCAACCAGCGTACCGAGATCGGAAAACGCCTGGGCCCGCTCGCCCAGCGGTGCCAGGGCACCGGCAAGGTCCCACCCGATCGCGTCGCGGCCACCGGCGGCGCCGTAGGCAAACACCTGGTCCGCGCCCTCCAGGCTGGCGGGAAGCTGCTGCTTCATCACGCCCAGCTTCATGGTGTTGGAACGCGGCTCCAGCACGGCCAGGATGCGGGCGGCCCCCACCCGGCGGCGCAGGCCGTCGATGGTGGTACGGATGGCGGTCGGGTGGTGGGCGAAATCGTCATAGACGGTGACACCGTCCACCGTGCCACGCACCTCCATGCGACGTTTCACATTTTCGAAACGGGCCAGGCTTTCAATGGCCTGGGCGGGCGGCACGCCCACGTGACGCGCCGCGGCGATGGCGGCCAGCGCATTCATGCGGTTATGGTCGCCCTGCAGCGGCCAGTGCACCCGGCCTTGGACCTGCCCGTCGAGCACGACGTCGAAGCTGTCGTCATCGCCAAGATCGGCGATTGCCCAGCCGGTGCCATCCTCTGCACCGAAAAACTCGGCTTCCGACCAGCATCCGCGTACAAGCACGCGCTTCAGGCTTTCCTCCCTGCCGTTGACCAGCAGGCGGCCCTGGCCAGGAACGGTACGCACGAGATGGTGGAATTGCGTCTCGATGGCGGCAAGATCAGGAAAGATGTCCGCGTGATCGAACTCAAGATTATTCAGGATGGCCGTACGGGGACGGTAATGGACGAACTTGCTGCGCTTGTCGAAGAAGGCCGTGTCGTATTCGTCGGCCTCGATGACGAAGAAATCGGACGCCGTCAGCCGCGCCGACAGCCCGAAGTTGCGCGGCACGCCACCCACCAGGAAACCCGGATCGTAGCCGGCATCCTGCAGGATCCAGGCGAGCATCGACGTAGTGGTCGTCTTGCCGTGCGTGCCGGCCACAGCGAGCACCCACTTCTGTCGCAGCACATTGTCGCCCAACCACTGCGGGCCCGATACATAGGGCAGATTGCGGTCGAGAATGGCTTCCATCAGCGGGTTGCCCCGCGAGATCACATTGCCGATCACATACAGATCGGCACCAACCGACAGTTGCGCCGGATCGAAGCCCTCGATCAGCTCGATCCCCTGGGCTTCGAGCTGGGTGCTCATCGGCGGGTAGACGTTGGCGTCGCAGCCGGTGACGCGGTGCCCGGCCTGGCGGGCGATCAGGGCGATCCCGCCCATGAAGGTGCCGCAGATTCCAAGGATGTGGATATGCATGGGAGCCATCTCAACTACGTTGCGCGGCATTGTACCCGCTGGTTCCGGGGATGCCGTGACCGTTTTCCAGGGCATGCCGGAGGCAGGCGGCTGCGTCCGGTTCAGTAAAATAAGAACCATGTCCAAGCGCTCCACCCTCGATCCCGCCCGCGTGCGGGAGGAAATCGCCGCCGTCGCCGCCCGCATGATCGCGGAAGATGGTGCCGACTACGCCACCGCCAAGCGCAAAGCCGCCCGCCAAGTGCTCGGCACCGAATCGCGCACGGCGGGCGAATGGCTGCCCGACAACGAGCAGATCGAAACAGAAGTCCGCGAATACCAGGCACTGTTCCAGTCCGATTCCCAGCCCCGCGTGCTCGCCCTGCTGCGCCGCATCGCCATCGTGCTGATGGAGGGTCTTGCGCCGTACAACCCGTACTTGGCAGGCGCCGTCTTCAACGGCACCGCGAGCGAGCACTCCGACATCCACCTGCAGGTGTTCTGCGACAGCCCGAAGGACGTGGCGATCTTTCTGCTCAACGCCGGCGTGGACTTCGACACGACAGAAAGTGCTCACTTCGCCGGCCGCGACGAAGTGGAGACCCTCAGCTTTCTATGGCGCGGCCAATGGCCTGCCATGCAGGAAGCACGTGCGCTGGCCCGCGAGCTGCGGGCCGAGACCGGTACGCCGGTCGGCGTCCACATCGCCCTCTATGATCTGAACGATGTGCGCGGCGCCCGGCGTCCCGACGCCAGCGGCAAGTCCCAGCGCGGGGACGTTGCGGCCGTGCGCGCGCTGCTCTCGGAAGGGTGACCGGCAGGAGGAGTACAATCCGCCCCGCCGCCGCTCCCTCTATATAGACTGCGCATCCGCCCTCAGCATGTCCCGACGCCAAACCCTGATCGCCCTCATCCTGGCCGGCATCGCCGCTGCGGTGCTGGGCGTTTACGCCAGCCATCGGGCCACGGAGCCCAAGCCGCCGGCCGACAGCGCGGTCGCCGCGTTCTTCGGCGCCAAGCTGCCGGACGCCAGCGGCGCGCCGATCGACCTCTCGGCGTTCCGCGGCCAGCCGGTGGTGATCAATTTCTGGGCGCCCTGGTGCGGTCCTTGCGTGGAGGAGATGCCGGAACTGTCGGCGCTGGCGCAGGAGCAGAAGGCCCGGGTGAAGTTCGTCGGGATCGGGATCGATTCGGCGGCCAATATCCAGGCGTTCCTGGGCAAGGTGCCGGTCACCTACACTATCGCCGTGGCGGGTTTCGGAGGCACCGAATTGGGACGGCAGCTCGGCAACCAGGCCGGTGGCTTACCCTTTACCGTGATTCTGAATGCACAAGGCGAGATCACGTTCCGCAAGATGGGCCGCGTCCACGCCGACGAGCTGCGTGCCGCTCTGCAGGGCGTTGTTGCATAAATCGACTTTGAAGTCGAAGCCATCCCTGTGAGGCGTAATTCAGTCGACGCGGACGGACTGCGGGCGGGCAAGCGCAGCCATGCGGTTGA